>NZ_CP188256.1:955893-1274524 GCF_049994875.1 Cellulomonas sp. McL0617 | reverse complement strand
GTCGTCGTCGAACGGGCGAAGGGTGGGCGGGGCGGCGGTGCGGGCTGTGGGGTGCATGGGAAACCTCCGATGGTGGCGTGCCGACCCATCGACCGTCGCACGCGCGATGCCCCGGACGGTCCGTGGTCTGCCGTCGGCAGATCCGCCACGGGCAGACGGCCGACGCGCTGGCCCTCGGGGTCCGTCGGCCCCCAGACTGCGGGGATGAGGAGCGAGCACGGGCCGACCGGCGAACCGGGGCGAACGAGCGACACGGCCACGTCCGACCCGTCGGCTGAGCGGCCGCTGCTCGAGCTGCGGTCGGACTGCGCCCGCTGCGTCGGGCTGTGCTGCGTGGCGCCGGGCTTCACGCGGTCCTCGGCGTTCGCGTTCGACAAGCGCCCGGGCAGCCCGTGTCAGAACCTGGCCGGCGACTACCGCTGCGGCATCCACCCGCACCTGCGCGAACGCGGGATGTCGGGGTGCACCGTCTACGAGTGCTTCGGCGCCGGCCAGAAGGTGACGCAGGACCACTACGCCGGGCGGAGCTGGCGCGACGACCCGTCGATCGCGAGCGACATGTTCGCGGACTTCTGGGCCGCGCAGAGCGTGCACGAGCTGCTCTGGTACCTCACCGAGGCGCTGGAGGTCGCCGCGGCCGCACCGGTGCACGCCGAGCTGCGCGCACTCGTCGACGAGCTGCGCGCACTGGTCGACGAGCTCTCCGCGATCGCCGACGACCTCGACGCCCTGCGCTCGATCGATCCACTGGCGCTCCCCGGGCTCGTCGGCCCGATCCTGGAGCGGGTGGTGGCGCTCGCCCGCGAGCCCGGGCCGAGTCATCGCCGCGACGACCTGGCCGGTCGGCGCCTGACCGACCTGCACGCCGCCGACCTGCGCGGTGCGAGCCTGCTGGGCGCGGACCTGCGCGGCGCGGACCTGCGGCTCGCCGACCTGCTCGGCGCGGACCTGCGCGGCGCCGACCTGCGGGGCGCCGACCTGTCGACGGCCTTCTTCGTCACGCCGAGCCAGGTCGCCTCGGCGCGGGGCGACGAACAGACACGCCTGCCGGGCCGTCTCGGCGCCGCGCCAGCGCACTGGCGCTAGAGCTCCGCCAGCCTCGGCACCGCGGGCGCGACCGTGTCGCGGACCCACGCCGACAGGCTGGTGGCCGGCGGGCGCAGGATCACGCTCTCGACGCCGAGCGCGGCATAGGGCGTGAGGTCCGCGACGAACGCCGCCACGTCGCCTGCCAGCAGCGCGTCGCCGCCGTGCAGCATGGTCACGCGGATCTCGGCCGGGTCGCGGCCGACGTCGGCACAGTGCCCGCGCAGCACCTCGAGCTTGTGGGCGATGTCCTGCGGCGTGGTGGCGAACAGGTTGCACGCGTCGCCGTACTGCGCCACGAGCCGCAACGTCTTGCGCTCTCCCGATCCGCCGATCAGCACCTCGGGCTTGTGCAGCGGCAGCGGCGAGCAGAGCGTCTCGGCGAGCTGGTAGTGCGTGCCGGCGTACGGCCCGTTGGTCGTCGGGTCGAACATCTGGGCGCAGATCTGCAGCGTCTCCTCGAGCCGCTCGAAGCGCTCCGACAGCGGCGGATACGGGACGCCGAACGCCTGGTGCTCCTCCTCGTACCAGGCGGCACCGAGCCCGAGGGTGGCCCGCCCGCCGCTGAGCACGTCGAGGGTGGCGACGATCTTGGCCAGCAGGCCCGGGCGGCGGTACGTCACACCGGTCACCAGCACACCCAGCTGCACCTGAGACGACACGCCCGCGAGGTAACCCAGCGTCGTGTACGCCTCGAGCATCGGGTCCTCGCGCGGGAAGCCGGCGCGCATCATCTGGAAGTAGTGGTCCATCACCGACACCCAGGAGACGCCTGCCTCTTCGGCCGCGACGGCGGTGTCCGCCAGCTCCTGACGCAGGGCCGACGACGGCACGGAGTCGTACCGCATGAGGTGGATGCCGACGCGCACGAGAGACTCCTTCGACGAAGAACCGTTACCGCCAGCGTGCCCCTTCGAGTGCGCTCGAAGTCAACCGGTGGAGGTCCGTCACCGGCTCGCGGGCAGCCGGTTCAGCGCGGGACCACCCAGTCCGAGAGCACGAGCAGGACGACGTCGACCGCGGCCACGGCGATCGCTGCGTTGAACGGCAGGCGGCTGCGGCCCCCGTTCAGCGCGACCGTCGTGCCCAGGATCGTCAGGCCGAGGGCGACCACCAGCGCCACCGCCGAGCCGGCGGACGGGTCCCCCGGCGGCGCGAGGACGACGAGGAGGGTCGCCGCGACCAGCGCCCCGGCCGACCCGATGCTGGTGGCCGTACCCCCGAGCCGGTGCGGCAGGCCGCGCACGCCCGTCGCGCGGTCGTCCTGCAGGTCCGGGACCACGTTGGCGCCGTGCGCCCCGACGCCGAGCAGCGCGCCACCGAGCACCGCCCACCACGCGGCGAGCGGGTGGCCCGGCAGCGCGAGGGCGATGGCCAGCGGCAGGAAGCCGAACGAGAACGCGTAGGGCGCCCACGACCAGAGCGTGCTCTTCAGCCGGAGGTTGTACGACCACGCCGACGCGACCGTCGCCAGGTGCACGAGCCCGGCACGCCAGCCGAGCGACATCGAGAAGACGACGCAGGCCGCGAGCGCGACGAGGGCCGCCGTGCGCACCGCGGAGACGGACAGCCGGCCGGCGCCGACGGGCTTGTCGGTGCGACCGACCTCCGCGTCGCGGGCCGCGTCGATCCAGTCGTTCGACCAGCCGACCGACAGCTGCCCGGTCAGGATGGCCGCTCCGACCAGGACGGTCGTGCGTGCAGGCGCATCCGCTCCGCCGGCCATGGCGACGGCGAACGCGGTCACCGCGACCGTCGGTCCGGGGTGACAGGCCGCAGCGAGATCGCGCACGCGGACGGGTCCCGCACGCCGCAGATCGTCGACCATCACGCTCCCTTGCTCCGGTCCGCCATCGTCGCAGGTCCCGTCCGGCCCGCACACGCCGGGGCAGCCGCCGGAAGCGGGCGGCACCACCCACGTGACACGATGCGCGAATGGTGCGAATCGCCTCGGTCGCCGCCGTCCTGCCGGAGCACGTCCATGCCCAGGCGGAGATCGCCGACGTGCTCGCCCCGCTGCTGACCGCCGACCAGCGCCTCTGGCCGGCCATCCGCCGCGTGCACGGCGCCGAGGGCATCGAGACGCGGCACCACGCGCTCGCCCTCGAGGACTACGCGAACCTCACGACGTTCCAGCGGACCAACGACACGTTCCTGCGGGTGGCCACCGACCTTGCGGCGAAGGCGACACGGCGGGCGCTCGCCGACGCCGGCCTGACCGCGACCGACGTCGACTACCTGCTCTTCACGTCGGTGACCGGCATCGGCGCCCCGTCGGTCGACGTGATGCTGGCCGATCGGCTCGGCATGCGCGCCGACGTCAAGCACGTCCCCGTCTTCGGGCTGGGCTGCGTGGGCGGCGCGGCCGGGATCGCGCGGGTGCGCGACTACCTCCTGGGCCACCCCCACGACGTCGCGCTGCTGGTCTCGGTCGAGCTCTGCTCGCTGACGCTGCAGCACGGCGACGCGTCGATGGCCAACATCGTCTCCAGCGGGCTGTTCGGGGACGGCGCGTCGGCGGTCGTCATGGTGGGCGCAGACCGGTCCGAGCCGGGCGTGGAGGTGGTCGGCACCCGCAGTGCGCTCTACCCCGACACCCTCGACCAGCTCGGCTGGGACATCGGCGGCAGCGGGTTCCGGATCGTCCTGTCCCCGAGCATGGCGGACATCGTCGAGGAGCACCTCGGCGACGACGTGGCCGACCTGCTCGCCGCGCACCAGCTGAAGGTCAGCGACGTCGGGACGTGGGTGGCGCACACCGGCGGCCCGCGGATCCTGGAGTCCGCCGCACGGGCGCTCGGGCTCCCCGACGAGGCGTTGGCGGCCAGCTGGGCGTCGTTGGCGCGCGCGGGGAACCTGTCGTCGTCGGGCGTGCTGCACGTGCTCGCCGACGAGCTCGCCGTCGGCGGTCAGCTGCCCGGATCGGTCGGGGTCCTGTTCGCGTTCGGTCCCGGTGTCTGCGCCGAGGTCGTCCTGCTGCGCTGGCCCGAGAGCACACCGGACGGTCGCCCGGTGGGGGCGCCGTGACCTGGTACACGCTGCTGATGCTCGCCGTGGGCGTCGAGCGCCTGGCCGAGCTGGTCGTCGCGAAGCGTCACGCGACCTGGGCGTTCGCACACGGCGGTGTCGAGACCGGGCAGCGCCACTACCCGCCCATGGTCGCCCTGCACACGGGTCTGCTCGTCGCCTGTCTGGTGGAGGTGCAGGTGGCTGACCGGCCCTTCCTGCCCGCGCTCGGCTGGACCGCGTTCGCCCTGGTCCTGGCCTCCCAGGGACTGCGCTGGTGGTGCATCGCGACGCTCGGCAACCTGTGGAACACCCGCATCATCGTGGTCACCGGCGTCGCGCTCGTGCGGCGCGGGCCCTACCGGCTGCTCCGGCACCCCAACTACGTGGCCGTCGCCGTCGAGGGTGCCGCGCTGCCCCTCGTGCACACCGCCTGGGTCACGGCGCTGGCCTTCACGGTGCTCAACGCGATCCTGCTGCTCGGCTTCCGCATCCCCGCCGAGGAGCGCGCGCTGCGGTCCGTGGCGTCGCCGGCCCAGGCGCCCGTGTGAGCGGTGCCCGGACCCGACCGGACGTCGACGTCCTGGTGGCCGGGGGTGGGCCGGTCGGGCTCGCCGTGGCCATCGAGGCGCGTCTGGCGGGACTGCGGACGGTCGTCGTCGAGCCGCGCACCACGCCGATCGACAAGGCCTGCGGCGAGGGCCTGATGCCCGGCGCCGTGGCCGCGCTCGCGCGCCTCGGTGTGCACCCGGCGGGGCACCCGCTGACCGGGATCCGGTACCTCTCCGGCGACCGCGCGGCCGATCACCTCTTCACGGGCGCCACCGGCCTCGGAGTCCGGCGTACCGCGCTGCACCTCGCGCTGGCGATCCGGGCCGAGGAGCTCGGGGTCGAGGTGCTCGCCGGCAAGGTGGACACCGTCGCGCAGGACGCCGGGTCGGTCACAGCCGCCGGCATCCGCGCGGCCTGGCTGATGGCGTGCGACGGCCTGCACTCGACGGTCCGTCGCCAGCTCGGGCTCGACCGGCCGGCCAGGGCTGCGCACCGCCGCCGATACGGCATCCGGCGCCACTACCGGGTGGCTCCGTGGACCGACCTGGTCGAGGTGCACTGGGGCCGGCACGTCGAGGCCTACGTGACACCGGTCGCCCCCGATGTCGTCGGCGTCGCCCTGCTCGGGCCGCCGCACCACGACTACGACCGAAGCCTCGACTCCTTCCCGGACCTGCGTCGGCACCTCGGCGCGGCACCGACCCTGGGACCGCCGCGCGGCGCCGGCCCGCTGCTCCAGCGGACCAGCGCGCGCACGGCCGGTCGCGTGCGGCTCGTCGGCGACGCGTCGGGCTACGTCGACGCGCTGACGGGTGAGGGGGTCCGCGTCGGGCTCGCCCAGGCGACCGCGGCCGTGCGCACGCTCGGACCCGACGTCGACCGCTCGTCGGCCGAGTACGAGAAGGCGTGGACCGCCGCCACCCGCGACTACCGGCTGATCACCAGCGGCCTGGTCGCGGCCGCCGGGTCGCCGCTGCGGCGCAGCATCGTGCCGCTCGCCGCCGCCGCGCCCGGCCTGTACGGCGGGATCGTCGAGCGCCTCGCCCGCTGACCGTCCGAGCCCCGCCGACTACCAGGGCACCGGGCCGGCCGCGTCCGTGAACGTCCCGGTCGGCGCTCCGGGCTCCACAGTGGCCGCCCGGACGGTCGCCTCGGCGCCCTGCTCCACGGTCTGCGGCCCGCGGAAGCCGTTCAGCCCGGTCGAGGTGTAGCCCGGGTCGACCGCGCTGACCTGGAAGCCGGTCAGCGCCTTGGCGTACTGCGACGTGATCATGTTGAGCGCGGCCTTGGACGACGGATACGTGATCGCGTGCAGCGTCGACTCGAACCGGGCCGAGTCCGTCGTGATCCCGAACGAGCCCATGCCGCTGGAGACGTTGACGATCCGGGGTTGCGACGAGCGGTCCAGCAGCGGCAGGAACGCGTGCGTGGTGCGCACCGGCCCGAGGACGTTCACACCGAAGACCGGCACGAAGTCCGCCGCGACGGTCTCGCGCGGTGGCAGGAAGCCGCCCGGGACGCCTGCGTTGTTGACCAGCACGTCGAGCCGGCCGGACTCCTGCTCGACGATGGCCGCGGCGGCCGCGACGGACGCGTCCTGGTAGACGTCGAGGGCGAGGACGCGGACGTCGCCGGGGATCTCCGCGGCGACGACCGCGCCCCGCTCGACGTCCCGCGCGCCGAGCCAGACGGTCCACCCGAGCGCGGCGAGGCGGCGCACGGTCTCGCGGCCGATGCCCTGGGTGGCGCCGGTGACCAGCGCGACGGTGGTGCTGGTGGTGGTCTCTGTTGTCATGCGTCCCACCCTGACCCGAGCGACACACGCGTACCAGGACGGGCGGACCCTAGGACCGGCGGTCCCAGGCTGCGCGTCCGCCCGGAGGGCATCCTGGGACCATGGACCGACCCGAGCTGGCACGCGTGCTCGTCCGAGCGCGTACCGCACTGACCCCGCAGGACGTCGGGCTGCCCGCCGGCGGCCGTCGCCGCGTCATCGGCCTCCGTCGTGGTGCGCCTGGAGCAGGGGCGCGGGCCGCAGCCCTCCACCCAGGTTCTCGCGTCGCTAGCTCGCGCGCTGCGGCTGGACGACGATGCCCGCGACGAGCTGTTCCACCTGGCCGGCAGCCCGCCCCCGCTGCCGGGCCGCGTCGACGAGCACGTGCGCCCGAGCGTCCAGCGCCTGCTCGACCGGCTCTCCGACCTCCCGACCATGGTGCTGAGCGCGCGGGCCGACATCCTGGCCTGGAACGCGATGGCGTCTGCCCTGCTCGGCGACTGGTCGGTCGTCCCTCGTCGCCAGCGGAACACCACGTGGCAGAGGTTCCTCGGCACCCCCGACCCGCGGCGCAGTCGCGTGGCCATGTCGCAGGAGGAGCACGCCGAGACGGCGGCGCAGTCCGTGGCCAGCCTGCGCGCGACGGCGGCCCGCTACCCCGACGACCCCGGCGTCCGCGATCTCGTGTCCGAGCTGCGCCGAGGCAGCCCGGCGTTCGACGAGCTCTGGCGCACCGGCGGACCCGGTGCGTGGCGGATGACGCGTAAGACGATCGAGCACCCGAGCCTCGGGCCGATCACGCTCGACTGCGACTCGCTGCACGTGCTCGACTGCGACCAGACGGTGATCGTCTACTCCGCCGAGCCGGGCTCACCGGAGGCCGAGTCCCTCGCGCTCCTGCGGGTGCTGGGGACGCAGTGGATGGACGGCTCAGAACTCGAAGTCGGCCGGCCCGTCGGGTCGTAGCGCCCGCTCGATCCGCGTGCGCATCTCCTGCGACACGGGCGGCAGCGCGTCCAGGGCGAAGAACGCGGCCTCCGTGTTCTCGTCGTCCCCCGGCGTCGGCTCCCCCGACACCCACCGGAACCGGAAGGTCAGGTCGAGGTACTGGGCCCGGTCACCGTTCTCGTACTCCATCGGCGCCAGCGTGTTGACCCAGGCCAACCGCTCCGGCACAGCGACGACGGACGCCTCCTCCAGCACCTCGCGAGCCGCCGCGACGGCCGGCTGCTCGCCGGGGTCGATGATGCCGGTCACGGGCGTCCACGCCCCGGAGTCGGCGCGTCGCACCAGGAGCACCTCGGCACGCCCGGCCGGGCCGCGCAGGACGACGGCCGTCACGCCCGACAGCCAGAGGAGGTGGTGCCCGACACCGGCGCGCAGGTCGAGGACGAAGGGAGGGGTCGCCATGGGCAGATCCTAGGCAGGCCGCCGGGCGTGCCTCGCGGACCCGACGGGCTCGACGACCTGCCGCGTCGCGCGACGCAGATCACTCGCGCAGCGCTCCTGGACGACGCGGCAGACCCCCAGAGAGGGGACAATGGACGCTCCGCCGAGCACCGAAGGACCACTGCCGTGAACCAGCCCCGCATGAACGTCGAGTCGTTCAACCTCGACCACCGCACCGTCGTCGCGCCCTACGTCCGGCTCGCAGACACCAAGCGGCTCCCCGCCGGGGACGAGCTCAGCAAGTACGACATCCGGTTCACGCAGCCGAACGTGGCCCACCTCGAGATGCCGACGGTGCACTCGCTCGAGCACCTGTTCGCGGAGCACTCCCGCAACCACTCCGACCGTGTGGTCGACTTCTCGCCGATGGGCTGCCAGACCGGGTTCTACCTGATCCTGCAGGGGGTCTGGACGTACGACGAGGTGCTCGACCTCGTGCAGGCCACGCTCGAGGACATCGTGACGGCGACCGAGGTCCCGGCCGCCAACGAGGTGCAGTGCGGCTGGGGTGCCAACCACACGCTCGAGGGCGCGCAGCAGGCCGCGGCCACGTTCCTGGCCGCCCGGGGCGAGTGGAGCACGGTGACCGCGTGATCGCCGTCGACGCGGTCGTCGTGACCGCCATGGCCGACGAGTCCGCGCCCTTCATGGCGCGGGCGGACGTCGTCGGCGACCCCACGCAGATGGGCCACGCCGAGCACCGGCTGCTCACCGTCGGCGGCCGGCAGGTCCTGCTCGTGCAGTGCGGCATCGGCCTGGTCAACTCCGCCACGGCCGCCGCGGTGGCGATCCAGGGGACGCACCCGCGGGCGGTCGTCAGCGCGGGCACCGCCGGCGGCGTCGGTCTCGACGTCCGGGTGGGCGACGTCGTGGTCGGCTCCGAGTACGTCTACTCGGGCGCCGACGCCCGTGCGTTCGGTTACGAGCTCGGCCAGGTGCCGGGCATGCCCGAGGTGTACGAGGCGGAGCTGGTGCTCCACGAGGCGGCGCTCGGCGCGTCCGTCGACCTGCGTGTGCTGAGCGGCACCGTGCTCTCGGGCGACGCGTTCATCGACGCCACCCGCGTCGAGCGGATCCGGGCCGCGTTCCCGACGGCGGTCGCGATCGACATGGAGTCCGCGGCGCTCGCCCACACCGCACACCTCTACGGCGTGCCGTTCCTGTCGGTGCGGGGCATCTCCGACCTGTGCGGTCCCGTGGCGGGCACCGACTTCCTGACGCACGTCGACGACGCCGCCGACCGCTCGGCCGCCGTCGTCCTCGAGGTCCTGCGGCGCCTGGCGGTCGGGGACATGGCGCACGCCCGCTGACCCGGGGTCCACACGGCACTGTCAGTGGTCGGTGGGACGGTAGGTCCATGGAGATCACCCGTCTGCAACCGGCCGGACTCGTGGTGAGCCCGGCGTTCAGCCACGTCGCGGTCGTGCCACCGGGTGCGACGACCATCTACGTCGGCGGCCAGAACGGCGTCGACGACACCGGCGCGGTCGTCTCGGCCGACGTCGCCGAGCAGTCGGTCCGCGCGGTGGAGAACGTGGGCATCGCCCTGGCGGCGGCCGGCGCGTCGCTCGCCGACGTCGTGCAGTGGACCGTGCTCATCGCCGCAGACGCCGACCTGCGCGCGGCCTACGGCGCGGTGGCGCCACGCCTCGCAGGGCCCGGAGCCCCTCCTTTGGTCACGGCGGCGGTCGTGGCCGGTCTCGGCGTCCCGGGCGCCCTCATCGAGGTGTCCGCGATCGCCGCGGTCGGACCGGCCTGAGCCCGTGCGCGAGTCGATCCGGTGCCGGCTGCGCGACGACGCGCGCGTGGTCGTCGACGTCAGGTCGACGGTCGCCGCTCGCCGTCGACCCGAGGTGGACGCCTGGCGACCCCGCGACTTCCCGCCACGCACTGTGCAGGCGGCGTCGGCGAGCGCGGTGCCGACGCGTGATCAGGTGGACGGATCGCGCAGCAGCTGACCTGTGGCGTTGCCGTACTCGGCCGGCGCGAACACGACGAGGACGTGGAGCTCGTCGACCACGTCGACGAACCGGTGCTCCTCCGACGCCGGCACGAACGCGACGGACCCCGGGGCCACGTCGACGGTCAGAGAGGGCGTCCAGAGCCTGGCACGGCCGCGCAGGACGACGTAGATCTCGTCTTCCGTGTGCGGCTGCTGGCTGTCGACCGCGCCCACGCCCAGCACGGCGGTCCCGACGCTCATCGACGGGACGCGCAGGTGCTCGACGTAGAACTGCGGACCGCCCGAGCTCGCCGTGTCGACCAGGTGCATGGGTTCATCCTGGTGCACCGACCGGTGTCCGGCCGAGCGTCGCGGCGGACGCGGACGGTCCCGACCGAGGATGATGCACCAGGTGAGCACATCGAGCATGACCTCCGCCGACCGCACCGAGACCGGTCGCCGGTTCCGGACCGCCCTGTTCGTCGACTTCGACAACGTCTACATCGGCCTGCAACGCCTCGACCCGACCGCCGCCGAGGCGTTCGCGACCGACCCGGCGCACTGGTTGAGCGAGCTGGAGAGCGGCACGGACTCGGAGGGCGACTTCACGCGCAAGTTCCTCATCCGCGCCTGCTACCTCAACCCCTCGCGCTTCGCGAACTTCCGGCCCAACTTCACGCGGGCGGGGTTCCAGGTGGTCGACTGCCCGTCGCTGACCCAGCAGGGCAAGAGCAGCGCGGACATCAACCTCGTGCTCGACGCCGTCGACGCGCTGGCCGCGCCCACGCGGTACGAGGAGTTCGTGATCGTCTCGGCCGACGCCGACTTCACTCCCCTGGCTCTGCGCTGCCGGGCGGCCGACCGTCGGGTCACGATCATGACCGCGAGCCCGGCCGCGGCGGCCTATCGCGCCGTCGCCGACCACGTCATCACCGCCGACGACCTGGCTGAGCTGGTCACCAGCACCGCGTCGACGCTCAACGTCGAGGCACCCCGGACGCCGCCGCCCGTGTCGTCGAAGGGACGCGGACGGCCGACGGACAAGGCTGAGAGGACCGGGAACGGCGGTGGCACCGGAGCCGCGGAGATCGCCGCGCCACCGGCCCCCGATCCCGGGACCGAGCCGGTCGTCGGCGCGAGCGAAGCGGCACGCAAGGCGATCCTGCAGCGCGTGCGCACGGCCGACCGACCGGTCACGCTCGGAGCCGTCGCGGGCGCCGCCCAGAAGGCCGACCCGACGCTCACCGGGTCCAGCTGGGGCGGCGCGGGCGGGTTCCTGCAGTGGCTGGCCCGCAACGTTCCCGAGGTCGCGTCGTCGCCGCGCCCCCCGGGCTACGTCTGGGACCCCAAGCGCTTCGGGGAGGCCGACCTGCCGGGCGCCGTCGCCGAGGCCGACAAGGACCCGAGCGCCCTGCAGCGCCAGGTCACGGCCGTCACGGACACGCCCGGGCTCAGCGAGACGAACTACCGGGTCCTGCTCACCGCGCTCGCCGCCGACCTGGCCGCACACCCCTTCGATCGTGCCGAGACCTCGCGTCGTGTGCGCAACGCGTGCCAGGAGGCCGGCGCGGCCGTGGGTCGCTCGACGGTCAACTTCGTCATCTCCGGGACCCTGTACGGCGGCGAGCAGCTGACGTCGAAGACGACGGCCAAGGACCTGGCGGCGGCCTGGGCCGACAACGTCGTGGGCTTGTGCCGCGGTGCGCGCATGGAGCTGAGCGCCGGCGACGTCGCGGCGATCCGTGAATGGGTGGGTGGCGGACTGCTCTCGTAGCGGCCCAGCGGGTCGGCAGCCCGAGTCGCTCAGCGGTCGTAGTCGAAGCGCAGGCGCATCCGGTCGCCGCGGAACACGATCGAGGTGTACTCGAACGGTCGGGAGAGGGCGTCGAACGTGACGTCCTGGAGCTGGAGCGCGGGCTGACCGCGTCGCATGCCGAGGTGACGAGCCTCGGCCGTGGTGACGGCGACCGCCTCGAGGTCCTCGCGCACGTGCTTCATGGGCAGGCCGTAGTGCTCCTCGAGCACCACGCACAGCTGGTTGGCGACGACGTCGTGGTCCGACAGACCGGGCGCCAGCCGGGCCGGGACGTAGGAGCGGTGCAGGCTGATCGGCTCGCCCTGCACGGAGCGCACGCGGACGACGACGTACGTCTCCTCGTCGTCGGCGAGCGACAGGCGTTCGCGCACTCCCGACGACGGCGTCTCCAACGACAAGGAGATGAGCCGGGTCGACGTCTCGTACCCCTGCGACTCCAGCTGCTCTCGCACCCCGCGGTACGCGGGCGACACGGTGCTGATCTTCGGCGTCGCCACGTAGGTGCCCTTGCCCGGCACCCGGACAAGGAGCCCGTCGCCGACGAGCTTGGTCAGCACGCCACGGACCGTCATGCGGCTGAGCCCGAACATCTTGTTGAGCTCGTTCTCCGACGGGATCCGCTGCCCCGGCGCCCACTGCCCGCCGACGATCCGCTCGTGCAGGATCTGCTCGAGCTGGACGTACAACGGGGTGGCGGAGTCGCGCTCCAGGACGTCGGTCATGGTGCACAGACTTTCACGGATCGCGCTGCGCTGGTCGTTCATGAGTAGACCTGTCTAGACTGCCGAAGGATCGGACATATCGGTCGGAGGCCAGATGATCGCGTCGACGTTGACGATGACACGAGACGCCCGAGCGCGCGGTTTCGCCGTTCCCGCCGTCAACATCCTGGACGACCTGAGCCTGCGCGCGGTGATCGCGGCGGCCGTGCGGGCGCGGTCCCCCCTGATCGTCCAGGTGTCCGTGAAGACCGTCCGGTCCGTCGGCACGGACCTGATGACGACGACGTTCCAGTCGGCGGCCGAGCGCGCGGACGTGCCGGTGGCGCTGCACCTCGACCACTGCCCCGACCGGGCGGTGATCAGCGACGTCGTGCGGGCTGGTTGGTCGTCGGTGCTGTTCGACGCGTCCGACCGCTCCCTGGACGACGCCGAGCGCGAGACCGCCGAGGTCGTCGCCGAGGCGCACGCCCGCGGCGTCGACGTGGAGTCCGAGATCGAGAACATCGTGGGCGTCGAGGACGGCGTCGGCTCGGACGTGGCACTGCACTCCTACGACGTCGCGACGCTGGCGGCCGTCGCCGAGCGCACGGGCGTCGACCTCCTGGCACCGCAGCTGGGCACGGCCCACGGCGAGTACAAGGCCAGGCCGGTGCTGCGCCCGGACCGTGTCCGCGAGCTCGCCGCACTCTCCGACCGCCCGATCGTCCTGCACGGCGGAACGGGTCTGTCCCGGGAGGACTTCCGCTCGTTCATCGAGGCCGGCGTCGCCAAGATCAACATCTCGACCGCCGTCAAGGTCGCGTACATGCGCTCCGCCGAGACGCACCTGGCGGGCGCGCGGGCGCGCGACAAGTGGGACCCGCCGAGCATGTTCCGGGACATCTCCGACGCGGTCACCAGCGCGATCGCCGAGTGCATCGACGAGTTCGGCTCGGCGGGCCGGGCATGAGCGCGCAGGAGCTGGGCGGGCAGGACCTGAGCGGGCAGGATCTGAGCGACCAGGATCTGAGCGGGCAGGACCTGAGCGGGCAGGGCCCGAGCCAGCCGGGGACCAGGGCACTGATCTTCGACTGCGACGGCGTGCTGGCCGACACCGAGCGCGACGGGCACCTGCCCGCGTTCAACCAGACGTTCGCGGAGGCCGGGGTCCCGATCCACTGGTCCCAGGAGGAGTACGGGCACCTGCTCGCGATCGGCGGCGGCAAGGAGCGGCTGGCATCGGTGTTCACCCCCGTGTTCGTCGAGACCGCGGGGCTGCCCACCGAACCGGACGAGCAGAAGGCGCTCATCGCCGCCTGGCACAAGACGAAGACCGCGCACTACACGGAGATGGTCGCGGCGGGCTTCCTGCCGGCGCGACCGGGCATCGCGCGGATCGTCGAGGAGGCGTCGGCGCGGGGCTGGCGGCTTGCGGTCGCATCGACGTCTGCGGAGCCGTCGGTGCGCGCCGTGCTCGAGCACGCCGTCGGCGTCGACCGGGCACGGGACTTCGTGGTGTTCGCCGGTGACATCGTGCCGGCCAAGAAGCCGGCGCCGGACATCTACCTGCTCGCCCTCGAGCGCCTCGGCCTGGGGGCCGACGACGCGATCGTCGTCGAGGACAGCGCGAACGGCCTGCGGGCTGCGCTCGGTGCCGGTCTACGGACGGTCGTCACCGTGAGCAGCTACACCACCGACGAGGACTTCACCGGTGCCGCCCTCGTCGTCACGTCCCTGGGCGACCCCACCGAGCCGACGAAGGTCCTCGCGGACCCGCTCGGGCTCGATCCCACCGACGAGGTCCACCTGGGCGACCTCGAGAGAATCCTCACCGAGAGCGAGCGTCCCCGTGTCCCCTGAGGTCCCCCGTGTCGAGTCCGTCGTGCGCACCATCGCCGACACCTGCATCGAGAACGAGAAGTACTTCGGGGACCTCGACTCCGTCGTCGGCGACGGCGACTTCGGGTTCTCCCTGGCCCGCGGCTTCGAGAATGTCGTGGCGCAGTGGGACACGTTCGACCGGTCCGACGCCGGCACGTTCCTGCAGAAGGTCGCGATCGTGATGACCGGCCGGATCGGCGGCACGTCCGGACCGATCTGGGGCACCGCGTTCCTTCGGGCCGCCGCGGTGGTCAAGGGCAAGCCGGACGCGTCGGGTGAGGACGTCGTCGCCATGCTGCGCGCCGCCATCGAGGGCATCAAGGCGCGCGGCGGCGCCGACCTCGGCGAGAAGACGCTGCTCGACGCCCTCGCACCGATGGCCGACACGATCGAGGCGAACCTCGGGGCGGACCCGAAGGACGTCGCGACGAGGGCCGCACAGTCCGCGCGCGAGGCGGCCGAGGCGACGAAGAGCATGCAGGCCCGCCGCGGCCGGGCCTCCTACACCGGCGAACGCAGCATCGGCTCGGTGGACCCGGGCGCGATCGCGGTGGCCGTGCTGGCGGAGAAGGTCGCCGAGACCTGGTGACGCACACGTCCGCGCCCCGGGGGCGACGCGGCGACAAGAGACAGACGACACGACGATGTGTGGAGGCAGTACTGATGAAGAAGTTCGTGAACGACCCCAAGAACTTCGTCCCGGAGATGCTCAAGGGGATCGCTTTGGCCAACCCGGACACGCTGCGCTACGTGCCCGAGTACAACCTCATCATGCGGGCCGACGCCCCGAGCCACGACAAGGTCTCGATCGTCCAAGGATCGGGGTCGGGCCATGAGCCGGCGCACGTCATGGTCGTCGGCAAGGGCATGCTCGACGGTGCCTGTCCCGGAGACGTGTTCGCGGCGCCGCCGATGGAGTACGTGCTCGAGACCGCCAAGCTGCTCGCCTCCGAGAAGGGCGTCCTGCTGCTGGTCAACAACTACACGGGCGACAAGATGGCGTTCGAGATGGCCTCCGAGCTGGCCGAGGCCGAGGGCCTCAAGGTGAAGACCCTGTTCATCAACGACGACGTCGCCGTCAAGGACTCGACCTGGACGGTGGGCCGCCGCGGCGTGGCGGGCAACTTCTTCGTCATGAAGGCCGTGGGTGCGGCCTCCGAGGCAGGCGCGGACCTGGACGAGCTGGTGCGCATCGGCGAGAAGGTCAACTCGGTCACGCGGACCATGGGCATCGCGCTCACGGCGTGCACGCCGCCGGCCAAGGGCTCCCCGCTGTTCGAGCTCGGTGACGACGAGATGGAGATCGGTGTCGGCATCCACGGCGAGCCCGGTCGGCGTCGCGCGAAGCTGGTGTCCGCCGACGAGATCGTCGACGAGCTGCTGGGCGCCGTCGTCCCCGACCTGCCGTACTCGAGCGGCGACGAGGTCGCGCTGATGATCAACGGCCTGGGCGGCACGCCGATCAGCGAGCTGTACCTGCTGTACGGGTCGGCGCACGAGAAGCTGGCCGCCCAGGGCATCACGGTGGGCCGCAGCTACGTCGGCGAGTACTGCACGTCGCTCGACATGGCCGGCGCCTCGCTGACTCTGGTGAAGCTCGACGACGAGATCAAGCAGCTGCTGCTCGCACCCGCGGAGATCGCCAACCACGTGTTCTGAGGGGCTCCCGCAGGCGGATCGACCGGGTGGCACGGACCTGGCCGAACCGGGGGGGAAGGGTCGCGCGCGGCGCTGCGCGCGACCCTTCCTTACCGGTACACCTTGCGCGGAGATGTCCGAGTCGGCATGCTCTACCCCAGGCGGTGGGAGCGCTCCCCCGCCCTTCACGAGAACGTTCATCCGACAACGACGTAGGAGAACTCCGTGCCTCATCCCCTGGTACGAACGCGCCCGAAAGTGCTCGCGGCCGGCGCCGTGGTAGCGCTCTCACTCGGCCTGTCCCTCGGCCTGACCACCCCCGCCAGCGCCCACCAGTCGCAACCCGCACCGCCCGCGACCCGGCTGTTCACGCCCCCGCCGGACAAGGGCGCGGTCCAGCAGATCGCCAAGCTGGTCACCACGCACCAGTGGTCCGACGCCCTGGCGCTGACCAAGATGGCGGCCACGCCCCAGGCCGTCTGGTTCACCAAGGGCACCCCCGCCGAGGTGAAGAAGTCCGTCCAGACGACCATGCTCCAGGCCAAGCTCACGCACACGATCCCGGTGCTCGTCGCGTACAACCTCCCCTACCGCGACTGTGCGCAGTACTCCGCGGGCGGCGCCGCCGACACGGCGAGCTACCTGGCATGGATCGACGGCTTCGCGGCCGGCATCGGCTCCGGGCAGGCGATCGTCCTGCTCGAGCCCGACGGCCTGGGCATCATCCCCTGGTACACCGCCAACACCGGAGCGCAGGAGTGGTGCCAGCCGGCGTCGCTCAACCCGGCGACCGCGGCCTCCGACCGGTTCACCCAGGTGAACGGCGCGGTCGACCGCCTCACCGCGCTGACCAACACGAAGGTCTACCTCGACGGCACGCACAGCGGCTGGCTCGGCGTGGGCGACATCTCCGACCGGCTGCACAAGGCCGGCGTCGAGAAGGCCGACGGCTTCTTCCTCGACGTGTCCAACTATGAGCTCAGCGACCACCAGGCGAAGTACGCGTCGTGGATCTCGCAGTGCCTCTGGTACGGCACCAACACGGCCGAGGGCGGCTGGCGCGTGGGTCACTTCGACTACTGCGGGAGCCAGTACTACCCCGCCACGCCCGGCGACTTCAGCACGTGGGGCCTGACCGACCAGTGGTACACGAACAACGTGACCAACGCGCCCAACCCGCCCAGCAGCCCGGCCGTGCTCAAGCACGCGGTGATCGACACGAGCCGCAACGGCCAGGGACCGTGGACCGCCCCGGCCGGCAGCCCCGCCGGTGACCCGCAGGTCTGGTGCAACCCGCCCGGCCGCGGCCTCGGCCTCACCCCGACGCTGACCACCGGCAACCCGTACGTCGACGCCTACCTCTGGGTGAAGATCCCGGGCGAGTCCGACGGCCAGTGCACGCGCTGGGCGCCCGACGGCGGGATCGATCCCGTCCGCGGCTACGCCGACCCGGCAGCCGGCGACTGGTTCCCGCAGATGGCGCTCGAGCTCGTGCACAACGCGAGCCCGAGCCTGTAGGCGGCCCGTCGGACGTGGCTGACCGGGGCGGCACATCGCGTCGCCCCGGTCGGCCGGACGTCCACCGTGCGAACGGTCAGCCGAACCACTCGAGCAGGAGCAGGCAGACGTCGTCGCGGTCGTCGCCCGTGTGCACCAACAGCTCGCTGACCAGGTCGGGCAGCGGGCGTCGCGACGAGTCGAGCGTCGCGGCCAACGACCCGAGCCCGTCGTCGAGCGGGCGGTCCCGGCGCTCGACCAGGCCGTCCGTGTAGAGCGCGAGCCTGTCCCCAGCACCCAGTGACACGGTCGCCTGGAGACGGGTCCGGCCCGGGAACCCCAGCGGCATCGAGCGGCCGTCCCACAAGAACCGGGGCGCGCCCGCACCGAGCAGCAGGGGCGGCAGGTGGCCGGCGCACGCGTACGTGACAACGCCGGTGGCGAGCGCTACCTCGGCATAGGCCGTCGTCGCCATGAACCCGGCCCCGGTCTGCTCCACGAACCGGTCGAGCCGCGACAGCAGACGCGCAGGGCCGACGCCCGGCTCGGCCAGTGCCCGGATGGCGCTGCGCAGCTGACCCATGTCGGTCGCCGCACGCAGCCCACGCCCGACCACGTCGCCCACGACGAGCGCGAGCGTGCCGTCGTCGACGAGGAACGCGTCGTACCAGTCGCCGCCCACCTCGAGGGCCTGCACGCCGGGCCGGTACTCAGTCGTGACCACGAACCGGTCGTCGTCGAGCCGAGGCATGGTCAGCAGCGCGCGCTGCAGCTCGTGCGCGACGGAGGTCTTCTGGTCCAGGCTCACCTCGGCCGCCGCGCGGGCCGACCGGAGCTCCCGCTCGTACCGCGCTCGCTCGGTCGCGGCGGACAGGGCGACGTCGACCGAACCGTCCGACGGCCGGACGACAGCGGACATGAGCACCGGGAACCGCCCGGACGGAGCGCGCAGCTCGACCGCGACCTCGTCGACCCGGTCCTGCATGTGCAGGAGCGGCGACAGGTGCGTCTCCCAGTAGATGCGCCCGCCGGCGGAGAGCAGATCGCTGAGCCGGATGCGGCCGATCACGTCGTCCGCGTCGCGCCCGACCCAGGAGAGCAGCACGCGGTTCGCGTCGGCTATCAGTCCGTCCGGGTCCAGCCGCAGGAGCGCGACCGGCGCGACGTCCCACGCTTCGGCGCGGTCGTTCATGGTGCCAGGTACGCGGTCATGGCCTCGACCAGCGCGACCGGGGCGCTGAGGTTCGGGCAGTGGCCGACCGCGTCGATGAGCACGAACTCGCTGCCGGCCAGGTGCTCGTGCACGTAGCGGCCGACCTCCTGCGGGGCGATCACGTCCTCGCGGCACTGCACCACGAGCGACGGGGTGGTCACGGCGGCCAGGTCGGCGCGGTTGTCGGACAGGAACGTGGTCCGCGCGAACCGCTTGGCGATCGTCGGGTCGGTGCGGCAGAAGGAGTTGATCAGCTCCTCCCCCAGCTCGGGGCGGCCGGGGTTGCCCATGATGACGGGCGCGATGAAGGCCGACCAGCCGAGGTAGTTGGCGTCCATCGTCTCGAGCAGCTCCTCGATCTCGGCCGCCGTGAACCCGCCGCGGTAGCCGTCGTCGTCGACGTAGCGAGGACTGGGCCCGACGAGCACGAGGCGCTCGAACAGGTCCGGCCGCCGCACGCCGGCCAGGAGCCCGATCATGGCGCTGACCGAGTGGCCGACGAAGACGACCGGCCCGAGGTCGAGGGCCTCGATGATCTCTAGGACGTCCTGGGCGTACCCGTCGAGCGTGGCGTACCGGGTGGCGTCGTACGCGGCCAGGTCCGAGCCACCTGCGCCCACGTGGTCGAAGACGACGACGCGGTGGGTCTGCTCGAAGGCCGGCGCGACGAACCGCCACATCGACTTGTCGCACCCGAACCCGTGGGCGAACACCATCGGCGGCGCGCCGGCCGGCCCGGTGACGACGACGTTGTTCCTGGCGAGGACGTTCATGGTGCTGAGGTTAGACGCGCGCCCCCGGCGATCCGGTCGACGACGAGCTCCGGCACCGCGTCGTCGTCGCCGCCGACCGACCGCTCGGGGAAGTCGAACACCGCGAGCATCAGCTGCACGGGATAGGTCGGCGGCCGCGGGCTGGTACGCACGAGCGAGTCGTCGACGAAGAACGACGCCTCCTGCTCCGACCAGTCGACCGTGTACGTGTGGAACGCCGCGACGTCGATCGGCAACCGGGACGCCACGAAGTCCTCGGTGACGTCCGGGTCGCGGAACGCGTGCAGACCCATCCCCACGGCGGCGGAAGCACCCATGTCGACCGCGTCGCCGAAGACCTCCATGACGCAGATCTCCGCCGACCGCTCGGGATGGTCCTCGAGACCGACCATCCACAACGCCACCATCGAGCGGGGACTGATCACGGCCCGCGCTCGCATCTCGACCCGCCCGCTGGATGGCGTCCAACCCAAGAACGGCTCCTGCTCCTCACGCACGACGAGCCCCGGACGGTAGGGCTGCTGCCCCTCCGTGCCGCCTACGGGCCCGGAGCGGTTGGCCGTCTGCAGACCCGACACCCGGGTGGGCGGGCGATGGTCGTCGGCGCACCAGCGCCCCTGGGAAGGCGGGATCGACAGATGCAGGCAGGAGTCACGGATCGCGAACGTGGCGGCGGTCTGCGCGCGGGAGCTCCAGGCGGGGAGGTAGTGCGGGAACCAGAGGTCGCGGTCGAGGTCGGGTGCGTCGAAGTCGTCGACGACCCATCCGTGCGTAGCGTCGGCCACGAACCCATTGTCGTCCGGCAGTCCCGAACCAGCACGAGATGAGTCCCATGCGCACCGTTCCCGGCTGGGCGCTCGCGTCCGCGATCGCCGCTCCTGCCGGGATGATCGGCGGCTGGACGCTGGCCGCGGCCCGTCAGCCGTCGTTCGACCCGACGCGCGAGACGATCAGCGCTCTCGCCGCGACGAGCGCGACGGATGCGTGGGTGATGACCGCCGGGTTGGCACTGACCGGCGTCGCGCACCTCGTCACGGCCGCTGGCCTGCGCCCGGTCCCCCGCGCCGGCCGGCTGCTGCTGGCGCTCGGCGGTGCCGCGACCCTCGCGGTCGCCGTCTTCCCCTCGGACGCGGCCAGTCAGGCCCACGGCACCGCGGCGACGATCGGCTTCGTGGCCCTCGCCCTCTGGCCCGCCCTCTCGGCGCGACGAGGGTCGGGAATCCTGCGACCGGCGGTCCAGGTGACCGCATCGGCAGCACTCGTCGGCCTGCTGGGCGCGTTCGGCGCGGAGCTGGCGCGCGGCGGTGACGCGATCGGGCTCACGGAGCGTGCGCTCGCCGGTGCTCAGGCGCTGTGGCCGCTGGTCGTCGTCGTGGCTCTGCGCCGGTCGGCGCCCGAAAGCTGACCGCCGGCCCTGACGCCCTGGCCTGAAGTTCCCGGTCGTTCGACGGCCGCGACCGCACATCACGGCGCCCGACGACGACCCACGGCCCGGGCGATCCGACGGGCGTCCAGCCGCAGCTCCCGGAACATGCCGCTGATCGGGTTGGTGTAGCCGGTGAAGTAGAGGCCGGGCTGCGACCGGACGGGCACGCCGTGGTCGTCGAGCACGCCGAGGTCACCCACCAGCCGTTCGAGGCCGCGCTGGTAGCCGGTGGCCAGCAGGACGACGTCCGGCTCGATGCGGCTGTCGTCGGCGAGCACGACGGACGGGCCGTCGAACGACGACACCGCCGCGACCGGCTCGACGAGTCCGGCCTGCACGGCCGCGATCAGCCCGACGTCCTGCAGCGGCACCGACCCCTCGAGCACGCGCGAGTACAGGCCGGTCGTGGGGCGGGGCAGGCCGTGGGAGGACAGGTCGGGCACCTCGACGCGCGAGATCAGCCCGGCGACGACGTCGACCATCCTCACCGGGAGCCGCCGCACGAGGATGCCCGTGCCCTGGGCGGGCCAGCCGAAGTTGGACCGGCGCACGATGTGCGGGGGCGTCCGCACTGCGAGCCGGACGCGGCTCGCACCGCCCTCGGTGAGGTCCACGGCGATCTCGGCCCCGGTGTTACCGACGCCCACCACCAGCACGTCCCGGCCGGCGTACGGCGACGCGTCCCGGTAGATCGAGGCGTGCACCACCTGACCGTCGAACGTGCCGGGCCAGGTCGGCGGGACCGGCGTGTGGTTGTAGCCGGTCGCGACGACCACCTCGGGCGCGCTCATCACGCCCGCGCTGGTCTCCAGCAGCCACCGGCCGTCGTCGCCCAACGAGATCCGCGTGACCTCGACGCCGGTCTGGACGCGCAGGTGGTGGTGCTCGACGTACTGCTCGAGGTAGGCGACGACGTCCGCACGGGCCACCCACCGGCCGTACCGCCGCGGGATCGCCATGCCGCCCAGCCGCGACAGGCGGCGCGTGGTGTGCAGGTGCAGCCGTTCGTAGTGCCGCCGCCACGAGGCGCCGACCGCATCGGACTTCTCGAGCACGAGGGCCGGGATGCCGCGGCGGTGCAGTGCGGCGGCGGCGGCCAGACCTGCGGGGCCGCCACCGACGACGAGGACAGGGTCGATGGCCATGCGCATTCCTACCGCACCGCGGACCGAACGACCGGTGCGACGCGAAATAGACAGTTTCAACTGGACAGTTTGGACTGTCGGAGTTACGGTCGATGCATGACCGATGAGTCCGTCCGCGCCGCGCTCGAGCTGCGCGTCGTGATCGGCCGGTTGCGCCGCCAGCTGCGCGAGGTCAGCGCGACCGGCGACCTGACCCCGTCGCAGACGTCGCTGCTCAGCCGCCTCGACCGGGACGGTGCCGCCTCGGCCAGCGACCTCGCAGCGGCCGAGCGCGTGCGGCCGCAGTCCGTGGCCGCGCAGCTGACCGCCCTCGACGAGCTCGGGCTGATCGAGCGTCACCCCGACCCGACGGACGGCCGGCGCCAGCTGATCACGTTGAGCGGAACAGGCGTGGAACGGCTGTCCGGCGACCGGCAGGCGCGTCAGGAGTGGCTGGCCCGCGCGATCGACGAGCGGTTCTCTTACGACGAGCGCCGCACGCTCATGGCCGCGCTCGCCCTCCTCGATCGGCTCGCGGAGCCGTGACCGCCACCGCTGAACGCACGCAGGCGGTCGGCTTCGACCGGCGCCTGACCGCCCCGCTCGTCATCGGATCCGTGCTGAACCCGATCAACTCCTCGATGATCGCGGTCAGCCTCATCCCGATCGGCATCGCGTTCGGGGCGCCACCCGCACAGACGATCTGGCTGGTCAGCGCCCTGTACCTGGCCACCGCGGTCGGGCAGCCCGTGGTGGGCCGGCTCGTCGACCTGTTCGGGCCACGTCGCCTCTACCTGCTCGGCACGGGCCTCGTCGGCGTCGCCGGCGTGCTGGGTGCGCTCGCGCCGAGCCTCGGGCTGCTGGTCGCGGCGCGCGTGCTGCTCGGCTTCGGCACCTGCGCCGCCTATCCCGCCGCCATGTACCTGCTGCGCAGCGAGTCCCGCCGCACCGGCGTCGACAGCCCCGCCTTCGTGCTGACTGCCCTGGCGATCGCGAACCAGACGGTCGCCGTCATCGGCCCGACCCTCGGCGGCGTGCTCATCGGGATCGGCGGCTGGCGCACGATCTTCACCGTCAACATCCCCCTCGCGATCGCCTGCCTGATCCTGGGCTCACGCCGGCTCCCCCGCGTCGTCCCCGTGAGCGAGACCCGCGGCATCGACCTGCCGGGCATGGTGCTCTTCGCGACCATGCTCACCACGCTCATGCTCTTCCTGATGAAGCCGGCCGCCGACGAGTGGTACCTGCCGGTGGTCGCCGTCGCCGCCGCGGTCGGGCTCGTCGTGCGCGAGCTGCGCCAGCGGGCGCCCTTCCTCGACCTGCGCGTGCTCGGCGGCAACGTCCCGTTGCTGGCCACCTACGGCCGGCAGATCCTGCAGTCGACGGTCACGTACTCGTTCATGTATGGGTACGTGCAGTGGCTGGAGTCGACCGGCGGCCTGAGCGCGACGTCCGCCGGACTGCTCCTGCTGCCGATGTCCACCGCCGCGATCGCCGCCTCGGCCGTCTCCGGACGCCGTCCGCAGGTCCGCGGCAAGCTCGTCGTCGGCGGCGCGCTCCTCGTGCTCGGCACGGCCGGCCTGCTGACCGTCGACGCCGGGACCGCGGTGTGGGCGCTGATCGGCATCGCGGTGCTCATCGGCATCTCCCAGGGACTGAACGGGCTCGCCAACCAGAACGCGCTCTACCGACAGGCGGAGCCCGCGCGGATGGGCTCGTCGGCGGGTCTGCTGCGCACGTTCACCTACCTCGGCGCGATCACGGCGTCCGCCGTCCTGGCCGCGTCGTTCGCGCACGGGGCCTCCACCGCCGGCCTGCACCAGCTGACGGTCGTGATGCTCGGCTGCGCCGTCGCCCTGCTCGTCCTCACCACCCTCGACCGCTCCCTGCACCGCACCACCGTCACCCTGGAGACCGCATGACCACGCTCGACCCGACCACCGCCCTCGTCATCATCGACCTGCAGAAGGGCATCGTCGGGCTGCCGACGGCGCACCCGTCGTCCGACGTCGTCCGGAACGCCGCGACCCTGGCCGACGCGTTCCGCCGGCACGGTCTGCCGGTCGTGCTGGTCAATGTCGCCGGCGGCGCTCCCGGCCGGACGCAGGCACCGCCGCGCGGCGGCGACCGGCCGGCCGACTGGGCCGAGCTCGTCCCCGAGCTGCACCTCCAGCCGTCGGACCTGACCGTCACCAAGCACACCTGGGGCGCGTGGCAGGGCACGACGCTGGACGCGGACCTCCGCGACCTCGGCGTGACGCAGGTGGTGGTCGCCGGCATCTCGACGAGCATCGGGGTGGAGTCCACGGCCCGCGGCGCGCACGAGCGCGGCTACAACGTGACGCTCGCGGTCGATGCGATGACGGACAGCAACGCCGACGCCCACGAGAACAGCCTGACCCGGATCTTCCCGCGTCTGGGCGAGACCGCGACGACGACCGAGATCGTCGGTCTACTGGACGCGCGCTAGCAGGGTCAGCACCTCGTAGTGCGTGGTCTGCGGGAACATGTCGAGCAGCTGCGCGCGCACGGGTCGTAGCGACGGCATCGCGGCCAGGTCGCGGGCCAGCGACTCGGCGTTGCAGCTGGAGTAGACGACGTGGGTTGTCGACGACGCCTCCAGGTACCCGGCCAGCTGCGCGCCGATGCCCCGCCGCGGCGGGTTCACGATGACGAGCTCGGGCGCCTGGTGCGCCTGGGCGAACGCGGTGGCGTCGGCGGCCTCGAACCGGATGCCGGCCAGGCCATCAGACGACAGCCGCGCGCTCGCCACCGCCTCGACGCTGGTCTCGATCCCGACGACGTCCCTGCCCGGGGCGGCCACGTGCAGCGCAAAGCCGCCGACCCCGCAGTACAGGTCCCAGACGGAGGCGGGCGAGAGGTCGTCGATCCACGCCGTCGCCTGCCGGTACAGCGCGGCGGCCACCTCGGTGTTCGTCTGGAAGAAGCTCTGCGGCCGCAGGTGCAGGTCGATCCCGTTGACGCGCATGAGCAGCGTCTCCTGCTCGGTCAGCGGGATCTCGCGGTCGCCCTCGAGCACGGCCCGGTGGTCGGGCAGCAGGTTCACCGACGCCACCCGCAGCACGGGCAGCGCGTCGAGCAGGGCGGGCAGGTGCTTGCGGATCCGCGTCACGGGCTCCTGCGACCGCAGGACGAACCGCACCATGAGCTCGCCGTCGGGCGACTGCGTGACCAGCAGGTTCTTCAGCTCGCCGGTCCGGGTGGCCAGGTCGTAGGGCGTGAGGTTCGCATGCGCGACGAACGCCGCGAGCACGGGGAAGGCGGCCTGCAGGGAGTCGTCGTAGAGCCCGCACTCAAGCAGGTCCACCCCGTGACCAGCCGCGTCCAGGATGCCGAGCGTCGGCTCGGCGGCAGTCCCGGTGACCACCATCTTGGCCTTGTTGCGGTACCCGGACTCGGCGCTCGCGTGCGGCGCGAGCCACTGCGGGCCGCCCTCGATCAGCGACTCGGCGTGCGCCTGCTTGGCCGCGAGCTGGTCGCCGTACGGCCGGCCCATCCACGCGCACGAGCGGCACAGCTCGGCATCGAAGTAGGCGCAGCGCACGGGTCCGAGCCTACGTCGCGCGCTGCAGCAGCCCTCGCACCAAGGACGCCTGGCCGGCGTGCTGCAGGCTGTCGGAGATGACGCTCACCAGCCGCACGCCGAGCGTCACCGGCGGGTCCCAGCGCGTGTCGACGATGCGGTCGAGGTCGTCCTCGCCCAGGTCGTCGAGGAAGGCCGTCGTCGCCGCCGCGACCGCGTCGTAGTACGCGAGCAGGAGGTCCCCGGACGCACGCACCTGGCCGACCTCCTGCGACGACTGCCCGTAGCCCGAGGCCGAGACGTCGAACGGCAGGGCGAACCGTCCGACCCAGCCCTGCGCGGTCCACACCTGCTCGGTGCCCGCGGCGCCGGCGACCTGCGCGTCCTCACCGCGGCCGGCGTGCCAGGCCAGCCAGGCGATCGTGTTGGCGTCCGGGTCCGCCCGCCACGTCAGCTGGTCGAGGTCGAGCCCGCCCACCGCGCGGTGCAGCACCTGACCCACCCGGCCGTGCGACTCGATCAACAGTGCGGCGATGTCCATGGGTCGGACGCTAGACCAGACCGGCGAGCATCGCCGCCGCATGGGCGGCACCGTCGGTGGCGACCGGGCGGTAGCGCACGTCGCGGCCGGCCTCCTTGACGATCGCCTCCGCGAGCGCACCCGGGTCGAGGGCGTCCTCGTAGGCCAGGTGGCGGCCGGCCTCGTAGCGGTCCAGTCGCGCCCGGACGTGCAGGTTCTGCTCGAAGTGGTGCCGCAGCGGGACGTAGACGAACGGCTTGTTGAGCGCGGTCAGCTCCATCGTCGTCGTCAGGCCGCCCTGGACGACGGCGACGTCGCAGGCCGCGAGGTGGCGGAACAGGTCGGGCACGTACCCGAGGACCGTCGACCCGTCGTAGGCGGGCAGCGACTCGGGGTCGATCCGCGGGCCGGTGACGAACGCGAACCGGATCTCGGGAGCGAGCTCGCGGACCAGCGGCACGGCGTCCATCACCCGGCGCAGGAGCGAGCTGCCCACCCCCGAACCCCCGACGGTGACGAGGCAGAGCTTCTCGCCCGGCCGGACTCCCATCGACGACCGGATCCGCTCGACATCCCCGAGCGCTGCCGGGTCGAAGCCCGTGACGTAGCCGGAGAAGTCGAAGTTGGCCTCGGTCCAGGTGCGGATGCTGGGCAGCCCCGGGCCGAAGTCGCCCTCGACGACGTCGTCCGGGTCGCCGACGAACACCGAGCGGTCGCGGACGCGCGCGAAGCGGGCACGCTGCTCGATCATCTCCGCGTTGTAGTCGGCCGTGAGCGCCGCCTCGCGCGGACCGCCGTCGGGCATGGGCAGCCAGCCGACGAAGTCGGTCATCCACGCGAACGCGAACCGCTTGAGCTCGGGGTTCTCGTGCAGGAAGTAGTCGACGTCCCAGGCCTCGTCGCCGATCACGAGGTCGTAGTCGCCGTCCGCGACGACCTCGTCGAACACCATGAAGTTGTGCACGAGGATCTCGTCCATCCGGCGCAGCGCCTGGAACGCGTGCAGGTCGTGCTCGCCGGCCTCGTGCTCGATGTGGCCGGACTCGTTGCGCAGCCAGGCGGACGCGGGGTGCACCCGCTCGCCGTGCTGGGCCAGGACCCGCGTGACCGGGTGCTGCGCGAGCCAGTCGATCTGCAGGTCAGGGCGTCGGGCGCGCAGCTCGGCCGCGATCGCGACGTCGCGCTGGGCATGACCCAGGCCGATCGGCGACGAGAGGTAGAGCGCCCGCTTCGGGCGTGCCGCCGCCCGGCGCCAGCTCGTCCGGGGAGGGCTCGGGTGCACCCGATCGACGAACTGCGCGATCAGGTGGTTGACCTTGACCGCGTCGCGCGCCGACGCGCCGTGGCCCGCGTCCTGCAGCAGCACGAGGTCCCCGCCCGTCAGCTCGGCCAGCCGCTCGCCGAACTCCTGCGGGCGGATCCGGTCGTCGGTGCCGTGCACCACGAGGACCGGGCAGGTCACCTGGCGGGCCAACGGGACGAGCGGTTCGCACACGGCGCCATCGCAGCCGAGCCGTCCGGACGTGCTGTCAGCGAGCGTCTGCGGGGTCAGCTCGTGGGCCCAGCGGATGCAGTCCTCGATCTGCTTGGTCGAGTGCGGCTCGGGGAACATGCGCCCGAAGAAGAACTCCAGGAAGTCGTCGTACCCGCCCCCGAGCCAGTAGTGCTTGTTGTACTTGGCCCAGCCGCGGGTGGTGTCCAGGGGCTCGTCGAACGGGACCTCGTCGCGACCCGGCGTCGCGACGTCGAGGCCGCACGACGGGGCGATCGCGAGCAGGCCCGTGACGCGGGACGGCTGCTTGGCCGCGACGTGGACCGCCCACGACGCCCCGCACGACTCGGTGACCAGCACGGCCCGCTCGGTGGCGGTCGCGTCGAGCACCGCCACGATGTCCGCCGCGTACTCCCCGTCCGTGTAGGCCGCGGCCCCGACGGGCCGGCCCGAGAGGCCGCTGCCCCGCCCGTCGAACGTCACGACGCGGTAGTGCCGCGCCAGGAAGCCGATCTGCGCCTTCCAGAACCGGGACGGGACGATCGCCCACGTGGGAACGAGCATCACCGTCGGGGCACCGGGGACGGCGTCGTAGACCTCGTAGGCCAGCTCCACGCCGTCGCGCACGGTCGTCCCGACGGAGCTCGTGGTCCAGTCCCGATCGACAGCCCTGCTCGGGTGCGTGTGCACCCGAGCAGTGTCCGCCTGCCGGAGGTCCGTCGTCACGGGCGGATCTCGAACACGTTGTTGAACGGGGTCGTCGCAGCGGTCCGGAAGCGGCTGAACCCCGCGGCCGTGGACACGTCGCGGATCTTGGCCGGTCCGGCCTGCGTGCCGAGCGCGAGCCCGACGTCCTGGCTCAGCGACGCGGGCGTGCACAGCAGGGTGGAGAAGCCGTAGAACGCCCGGCCGACCGTGTTCAGGTTGTCCTCGACGCGGTCGCCGGCCATCGGCTCGACGACCATCCAGGTGCCGTCGTCCGCGAGAGCGCCCTTCACCTTCCGAGCGGCGCCCACCGGGTCGCCCATGTCGTGCAGGGCATCGAACGTCGCGATCAGGTCGTAGCCGGTCCCGGTGAACCCGGTGGCCGGCGCGACCTCGAAGGTCACCCGGTCCTGGACGCCTGCCGCCCGGGCCCGCTCGCGCGCGATCTCGATCGACTCCGCGTGGTAGTCCGAGCCGACGAACGTCGCGGTGGGGAACGCCTGGGCCAGCAGGATCGTCGACGCGCCGTGCCCGCAGCCGACGTCGGCCACCCGGCCGCCCGCGGACAGCTTGGCCGACACGCCCTCGAGCGCCGGGATCCACTCGGTCAGCAGGTGGCCGTTGTACATCGTCCGGAAGAACCGCTCGGTGCCGTGGTGCACGTCCGTGTTGTGCTCGTGCCAGCCGACCCCGGCGCCGTCACGAGCGGCCGCGTAGATGTCGGGAGCGTCCCGGACGGTACCGAGGGCGATCTGGAAGAAACCCGCCAGGTAGGCCGCACTGGTGGGGTCGGCGAGCGCGACCGCGTGCTCGGCGGGCAGCGTGTAGCGGTGGGTCTGGGTGTCGTACTCGACGTAGCCGCCCGCCGCCTGGTTGTTCAGCCACTCGCGGGCGTACGGCTCACCGGTCGACGTCTGCTCGGCCAGCTCGGCCGGCGTGACCGGCCGACCGTCGGCCATCGCCGTGTAGTAGCCCAGCTTGTCGCCCATCACGACGAGCGCCGTGTTCAGGGTCGCGCCCACCTCGTCGACCGCTCGGAAGACGAACGACATGAGCTTGTCGGGGTCGATGGTGCGCTGGGGCAGGGTCTCGGTCATGGTCGTGCGCTCCTTCTGTCGGATATGTCGTGTTCGACCCTCGTCGGCCCCGACCCCTGGTCGCATCAGGTGACCCCCCTGGTCCGCTCCCTAGACTCGGCACGTGCTGGTCGGCCGCGAGCGCGAGCGCCAGGTCATCGCGACGCTGGTGGCTGCCGCGCGCGTGGGCGAGAGCGGCACCCTCGTCCTGCGAGGCGAGGCCGGGATCGGCAAGAGCGCCCTCCTCGAGGACGCCGCGGCCGCCGTGACGGACGCGGGGATGCTCGTGCTGCGGGCGGCCGGGATCGACGCCGAGCGTGAGGTGCCGTTCGGCGGTCTGCTGCAGCTGCTGCGGCCGGTGCTCGACCACCTCGACGCGCTGCCCGGGCCGCAGGCCGAGGCGCTCGGGTCGGCACTCGCGCTGACGCCCGGGTCGGGTGGGGAGCGGTTCGCGGTCGGCGCCGCGGTGCTCAGCCTGCTGAGCCGGGTGGCCGACGACGGGCCCGTCGCGGTCCTCGTCGACGACGCCCACCTGCTCGACCCGCCGTCCGCGCAGGCGCTGTGCTTCGCGGCCCGTCGCCTCACCGCCGACCCGATCGTCTTGCTCCTCGCCATCCGCGACGAGGCGCCGTCGGTGGTCGGCTCGGCGGGTCTGCCCACGCTGGAGGTGTCCGGGCTGGCCGACGACGACGCCGCCGCACTGGCTGGGTCGCTCGGCCGACGGCTGTCGGCGTCGGCCCGCGCACGGCTGCTGGCCTCGACCGGCGGCAACCCGCTCGCCCTGCTGGAGCTGACCGACGACGGGTTCGACGCGCTGCCGCCCGGCGCCCCGGTCCCGGTGCCCGCGTCACTGGCCCGGGCGTTCGCCCGTCGCGCCGATCCCCTGTCCCCCCAGGCCCGGACGGCCGTGCTCGTGGCCGCGGCCGCCGCCGGCGACCTCACCGCCATCACGATGGCGTGCGCGCTGCTCGGCGTCTCGGTCACCGACCTCGACGAGGCCGCAGGAGCCCAGCTGCTCACCGTCGGGACCGCTCGCGTGACGTTCCGCCACGACCTGGTCCGGTCGGGCATCTATGCCGAGGCCGACCCGGGGACGCGTCGGGCCGTGCACGCCGCCCTGGCCCGCGCGGTCCCGGTCGACGACCTGGACCGGCGCGCCTGGCACCTCGGCGAGGCGACGGCGGCGCCGGACGCCGAGGTCGCCGTGGTGCTCGACGAGGCCGCGACCCAGGCCCGGGCCCGCGGCGCCCACGCCGTCGCGGCGGCGGGGTTCGAGCGTGCCGCCCGGCTCAGCCCGGACCCGGCGGACCGGGTGCAGCGACTGGTCTCGGCCGCGGAGAGCGCCTGGCGGGCCGGCACACCCGTCGCGGCGACGGACCTGCTCGCGCAGGTGTCCGCGCTGCCCCGGACGGCAGACCTGCGCATCCGCGCCGCCGCGCTGGACGGGATGATCTCGCAGCGCACCGGCTCGGTCGAGCACGCCCGTGACGTGGTCGTCGCAGCGGGCATCGAGGCGGCCGACCACGACCCCGACGCGGCGGTCGCACTGCTGGCCGACGGCATCATGGCGGCCCAGTTCGCGGGTGACATCGCCACCGGCGCGGACGTCGTGGCCCGCATCGGACGCCTCGCCCCACGCACGCCGCGCGGACGGTGGCTGGGGACGATGGCCACCGCGGTGGCGGGCGTCCTGGCCGGGGACGCCGCCGGGCCCGACCTCCTGCGTGCGGCCATGGCGGACGCCGACCAGTTCCTCACGGACGCCCAGCTGGCACCGTGGCTCGTCGTCGGCCCCCTCTACCTGCGCGAGAGCTCCGCGGGCCGCGACGTGATCCCGGCGGTGGTGGCCCACACCCGCAGCCGCACCGACATCGGCGGACTGCCGCTCCTGCTGTTCTTCGTCGCGCGCGACCACGCGACGACCGACCGGTGGGACGACGCCATCGCCGGCTACACCGAGGGCATCGGCCTGGCCCGCGAGGCGGGGCAGGCCACCGACCTGGCCGGCTGCCTCGCCGGGCTGGCCTGGGTGGAGGCGCGCCGGGGATCCGCGGACGCCTGCCGGTCCCACGCGGCCGAGGCGCTCGAGCTCACCCGTGCCCACGGCCTCGGCTTCTTCCAGGCGTGGGCGATGACCGCCCCGGCGGAGCTCGAGCTCGGGCTCGGCCGGGCAGAGGAGGCGCTCCGGCAGTACCGCGAGCTCGACGCGCTGCTGACGCGCCTCGGGCTGGCCGACGTCGACGTGTCGCCCGCCCCCGAGATGGTCGAGGCGATGGTCCAGCTGGGGCTCGCCGACGAGGCGAGCGCCCTGGCCGGTACGTTCACGGCGCAGGCCGAGGCCAAGGGTCAGCCGTGGGCGCTCGCCCGGGCCGCCCGCACCGCGGGCCTGACCTGCCCGGACGCCGACGTCGACGTCTGTTTCTCCGTGGCGCTCGCCTACCACGAGCACACCCTCGACGTCTTCGAGACCGCCCGCACCGAGCTGCTCTACGGGGCCCGGCTGCGGCGCCTCAAGCGGCGGGTCGACGCCCGACCGCTCCTGCGCTCGGCCCTGGCGACGTTCGAGCGCCTGGGCGCGATGCCGTGGGCGGACCGCGCGGCCGCCGAGCTCCGGGCCACGGGCGAGTCGGCGCAGCGCCGCAGCACGACCGGTCTGGACCACCTCACGCCGCAGGAGCTGCAGGTCGCCCGGATGCTCGCGGGCGGGCGCACCACGCGCGAGGCCGCCGCCGCCCTGTTCCTGAGCCCGAAGACCATCGAGTACCACCTGCGCAACGTCTACCTGAAGCTCGGCGTGCGGTCGCGCGGCGAGCTCGCGGACGCGATCGACGTGTGACCCGGTCCCTAGGCTGGTGCGCGTGACCTACACGTTCGACGCACCCCTGTGGCGCTGGGCCGCGCGCACCGAGACCTGGACGTTCGTCAGCGTCCCGGCCGAGATCTCCGACGAGATCCTCGACCTCGCGGGGCCGACCGGGACCCGCGGGTTCGGCTCCCTGCCCGTCGAGGTGGAGATCGGGCCGGTGCTCTGGCGCACGTCGATCTTCCCGGGCGACGCCGGATACGCGCTGCCGATCAAGAAGGCCGTGCGGGCCGCCAACGGCGCGGACGTCGGAGACGTCCTGCACGTCCGCCTCACGCTGCGCTGAAGGTCCGCACCCCGGACGCCGATGCACCCTACGTGGTCCTCACCCTCGTCCTGATCGGCTTCCTCGCCCTCGCGGCGGTGGTGTCCGTGCGCTGGGTGCTGACCCGGGTGGACGCGTTGGGCCGGATCGCGCCGTTCCCGAAGATCAGCGTGGGGCTGTGCGTGGCCATCGCCCTGGGGTGCGCCGTCCCGCTGGTCCTGCACGCGCGGCTCGAGCACCGGCTCACGGAGGCGGCGTCGCAGATCGCCGGCGAGCACGTGCACGTGCACTGCCAGACCGCCGGCGAGACGTGGACGGACGCCGGCGCCGAGCTCGGCTTCGTGCGGTGGGGACGGGACGGCGTCCCCGAGCGGCGGACGGTGATCAAGTACGACCCGTGCGCCGACCTGCGCTCCTGGCTGGCGTCGGACAAGCAGCGCCCCAGCGAGGACCAGGTGATCGCGGTGCACGTGCTCACCCACGAGACGATGCACATGTTCGGCATCACGAACGAGGCACAGGCCGAGTGCGCGGCGATGCAACGCGACGCGCGCATGGCGCAGGCGCTGGGCGCGACGCCGGCCCAGGCCCAGGCGCTCGCGCACCGCTACTGGCTCGACGTCTACCCGCGGATGCCCGACGGGTACACGGGCGGCTGCGGCCCGGGCGGGACGTGGGACGAGCACCTCCCCGTCGCGCCGTGGTAGCCCGGCACCTACGGTGGCTCGGGTGACGACCTCCTTCGCCCTCCTGCCCGGCGCCGGCGGCCAGGGCTGGCTCTGGCACCTCGTCGAGGCTGACCTGCGGGCGCGCGGCTACGACGCCTTCGCCGTCGACCTGCCGGCCGCCGATCCGTCGTGCGGGCTGCCCGCCTATGCCGACACGGTCGTCGCCGCGATCGGCGACCGGACCGACGTCACGCTCGTCGCCCAGTCGATGGGCGGATTCACCGCGCCGCTGGTCTGGGAGCGGGTGCCCGTACGCGGCGTGGTGTTCGTGAACGCGATGATCCCGCGGCCGGGCGAGACCGCCGGCGACTGGTGGGGCGACGTCGGCTCGCACGAGGCCATGCTCGCGGCGGCCCGTGAGCGGGGCTACACCACCGAGTTCGACGACGCGGTGTACTTCTTCCACGACGTCCCCGACCCCCTCGTCGCGTACATGAACGAGCACCCGTCCCCCGAGACGGACGCCGCCTTCGGCGACCCGTGCACGTTCTCCACGTGGCCGTCGGCGATCGCGGCGATCGCCGGCCGCGACGACCGCCTCTTCACGCTCGACCTGCAACGCCGGGTCGCTCGCGACCGCCTCGGCCTCGAACCGGTCGTCGTCCCCGGCGGGCACCTGGCGGCGCTCAGTCACCCCGCCGAGCTGGCCGAGGCGATCGTCCGCAGCACCTGAGCGGCGTAACCTCCGCGTCATCGAGCTGAGCGACACTCGGAGCCCCATGGACCTGACCTCTCTGGACCACATCCGCACCGCGCGCACCCGCGCTGACCTGGTTCTCGGCCCGCGCAGCGCGCCGCTGGCCGGGGGCACCTGGCTGTTCTCCGAACCCCAGCCGGACCTGTCGGAGCTGGTGGACCTGACCGGCCTGGCCTGGCCGCCGGTCGAGGTGGCCGACGGGCTCACGGTCGCCGCCACGTGCACGCTCCGGCAGCTCGCAGACCTGCCCGCGGTCGCCGGCTGGCGCTCGCAGCACCTGGTCCGGGAGTGCCTGCGCTCGCTCGTGATGTCGGAGAAGATCTGGGACGCGGCCACGGTCGGCGGCAACATCTGCCTCGCGCTGCCGGCCGGTGCGCTGACCACGTGGGCCGTCGCGCTCGACGCCACGGCGACGGTCTGGACGGCGGCCGGCGGCGCGTACGAGCTGCCCGTCCTCGAGCTGGTGACCGGCGTGCGCAGCACCGCCCTGGGCCCGGGCGACGTGCTGCGCTCGATCCACGTCGCGCCCGATGTGCTGGCCTCGCCCGCCACGTTTGCCCGGGCAGCGCTGACGCGACACGGCCGCACCGGGACCATCGTCGTGGGCCGACGCGCCGGGGACGGCTTCGTCGCGACGATCACCGGGGGCGCGCCGCGTCCGCGGAGGTTCGCGTTCGCGTCCGTGCCCACCGCCGACAACCTGCACGACGCGATCGACACCATCGACGACTGGTACGACGACCCTCACGGCGCCCCCGACTGGCGTCGGGCCCAGACGCTGCGCCTCGCCGAGCAGGTCAGGCTGGAGCTCGCATGAGGTTCGAGGTGAACGGCCGGCCGCTGGACGTCGACCCCGCGCCCGGGCAGGTGCTGCGCACGCTCCTGCGCGAGCAGGGGCACACCGAGGTCAAGAAGGGCTGCGACGCGGGCGACTGCGGGGCGTGCACCGTGCTGCTCGACGGCCGGCCCATGCACTCCTGCCTCGTCCCCGCTGTCCGGGTCGAGGGCCGGTCGGTCACCACCGTCTCCGGGCTGGGGACCGTCGAGCACCTTCACCCGGTCCAGCAGGCGTTCGTCGACGCCGCCGCGTTCCAGTGCGGGTTCTGCACGGCAGGCCTGGTGACCACCGTTGTGGGCCTCGGTCTGTCGGGTGAGGTCACCGAGGACACCGCCCGCGCGCTCAAGGGGAACCTGTGCCGGTGCACGGGGTACCGGTCCGTCTGCGACGCCGTCGCGGGCGTCCGGAACACCGTCGACCCGCTGGCCGGCCGGGACGCGGGACGTTCCGTGCGGGCCCCGGCGGCGCGCCGGATCGTCACCGGGAACGAGGCCTACACGCTCGACGAGCCGGCCACGGACCTCGCCCACATCGCCGTGCTCGGCAGCCCCCACGCCCACGCGCGGATCGTGGCGGTGCACGCCGCGGCCGCCCTGGCCGCGCCCGGCGTCCTGGCCGTGCTCACCTACGAGGACTCCCCCACGCATCCGTTCTCGACGGCCCGGCACGAGAGCCGGCTCGACGACCCCGACGACACCCTCGTCCTCGACCGGCTGCTCCGGTTCCGGGGGCAGCGGGTCGCCGTCGTCGTCGCCGGGTCACTGCGCGAGGCGGAGCGGGCACGCGCGCTGATCGAGGTCGAGTACGAGGTGCTGCCGGCGGTCGTCGACCCGTCCGCCGCGCGCCGACCGGGCGCCCCGCTCGTCCATGGCGACAAGGGCCCGGGGTCGCGGATCTCCGAGCCCGGCCGGAACGTGGTGGCCCAGAAGCATGACGAGATGGGCGACGTGACCGCCGGCCTGGCCGCGGCCGCGCACCGCGTGCACGGCACCTGGCGCACCGGCCGGGTGGCCCACGCGTCGCTCGAGACGCACGCGACCCGCGGCTGGCTCGACGAGGGCGGCCGGCTCGTCCTGCGCACCAGCACCCAGGTGCCGTACCTGACCCGCAAGGAGATCGCGCACCTGTTCGACCTCGACGAGTCGCGGGTGCGGGTGCTGACCGGGCGCGTGGGCGGCGGATTCGGGGGCAAGCAGGAGCTGCTCACCGAGGACCTCGTCGCGCTCGCCGTGCTGCGGACGGGGCGCGCCGTGCAGTACGAGATGTCGCGTGAAGACGAGTTCACGATCGTGCCCAGTCGGCACCCCTTCCGGGTCAAGGTCGACGTCGGCTGCGACGCGGACGGCCTGCTCACCGCCCTGAAGGTCGACGTGCTGGCCAACACCGGCGCGTACGGCAACCACGGGCCGGGCGTCATGTTCCACGGCGTGAGCGAGTCGATCTCGGTGTACCGCTGCGCCAACAAGCGCGTCGACGCCGAGTCGGTCTACACGCACACGATGCCGTCGGGCGCCTTCCGCGGGTACGGGCTCGGGCAGGTGCAGTTCGCCATCGAGTCGGCCATGGACGAGCTGGCGCGCAGGGTCGGCCTCGACCCGTTCGAGCTCCGCCGCCGCAACGTCGTCGTGCCCGGGGACCACCTGCTCATCACGGACCCCGACGAGGTGGACGACCTCGACATGCACTCCTACGGGCTGGACCAGTGCCTGGACCTGGCGCAGGCCGCGCTGGCGGACCGGTCCGCCGACGCCGAGGCCCCGCCCGGCTCGGTCGTCGGTGAGGGCATGGCGATCGCCATGATCGCGACCATCGCGCCGCGCGGGCACTACGCCGAGGCGTCCGTGACGCTGCTCGACGACGGCCGGTACGAGGCGCGCGTCGGTACCACGGAGTTCGGCAACGGGACCACGACCGTGCACGGGCAGCTGGTGGCGCAGGCGCTCGGGACGACGGTCGACCGCGTGGTGATCAGGCAGTCCGACACCGACGTGACCGGGTACGACACCGGCGCGTTCGCGTCCGCCGGGACGGTCGTCGCGGGGCTCGCCCTGCACCGCGCCGCGCTCCAGCTCCGGGGCAAGATCCTCGCCGCGGCCGCCGCCCTCCGAGAGCACCCGTCGGACGAGCCCCGCTCGTGGGACGGCTCGGTCGTGTCGGAGACCGCCGCCGACGGCGTCCCGCTCACCGAGATCGCCGCCGCCGTCCCCGGGCTGGCCGGGCACGGGAACCACGACGGCACCCCGCGCTCGGTGGCGTTCAACGTGCACGCGTTCCGGGTGGCCGTCTGTGTGCAGACGGGTGAGGTCACCATCGTGCGGTCGGTCCAGGCCGTCGACGCCGGGACCGTGCTGCACCCCGAGCAGCTGCGCGGGCAGGTCGAGGGCGGGGTGGGTCAGGCCATCGGTACGGCCCTGTTCGAGGAGATCCGGCTCGACGACGAGGGCCGGGTCACCACCGCCTCGTTCCGCGCCTACCACGTGCCGCAGGTGGTCGACCTGCCGCGCACCGACGTCCTGTTCGCGCAGACCACCGACGACCTCGGCCCGCTCGGCGCCAAGTCGATGAGCGAGGCGCCGTACAACCCGGTCGCGCCGGCCCTCGCCAACGCGATCCGGGACGCCCTCGGTGTGCGTCCGTACGAGCTCCCGATGACGCCCGACCGCCTCTGGCGCCTGGCCGACCCGCGCTGACGCTAGCGACGCTGCGGAGCGCGATCCGCGGCCGGGCGGTGGATCGGGCCGACCGTGCGACGCAGCGGCAGGCCCGACGCGCCCGCGCGGGACGCCAGGACCTCCGCGAGCACCGAGACGGCCGTCTCGGCCGGGGTCGAGGCGCCGACGTCCAGTCCGATCGGGGCGTGCAGACGGACCAGCTCGTCGCTCGTCGCGCCGAGCTCGACCAGGGCGACGGTCCGGCGGTCCTGGGTGCGGCGCGAACCCATCGCGCCGACGTAGCCGGCCCCCGACCGCAGCGCGCCCAGGACCAGCTCGGCGTCGTAGCGGTCGTCGTGGGACATCACGGCCACGACGTCGCGGGCGCCGAGCTGCTGCGAGGCCAGATGACGCACGGGCCAGTCGACGACGACCTCGTCGGCCCCCGGGTGGCGACGGGGCGTCGCGAGGACGGCGCCCGCATCGCACACAGTGACGCGGTACCCGACGGCCCGTGCGGCGGTCGCGAGCGCGGAGGAGAACTCGAGCGCGCCGTAGATCACCATGCGCGCGGGGGCGGCGGCGACCTCGACGAACACCTCGATCCCGCCGTCCGGCCCCTCGAACCGCACGATGCCGGTGCGCGCGTCGGGCACCCGCCCGGCCGGCAGGGTGCCGAACAGGGGCGTGACCACCACCGAAGCCTGGCCGCCGGCCGCGGCCGCGAGCGGTGGGAGGTCGGCCGGACCCAGCTCGCGCGCGTGGACCCGCAGCACCCCACCGCAGGTCAGACCCACCGCGAAGGCGTCCTCGTCGGTGACGCCGTACTCCTGGATGCCGGGCGCCGCCCCCGCCAGGACCGAGGTGCACAGCTCGTACAGGGCACCCTCGACGCATCCCCCGGCGACGCTCCCGACGGCCGCGCCGGTGTCGTCGACCGCCATCGACGTGCCGACGACGGTCGGTCCGCTCCCGGTCATCGAGATGACGGTGGCGACCGCGACCCGGCGGCCGTCGGTGAGCAGGGCGAGCAGCCGATCAGCGATCTCGAGCATCCGTGTCACCTCCCCGACACAACCGGGTGCTAGCAAGTGCTCCATGCTGACACTGACCGGCGCCCGCGCCATCGTGATCGACGAGCACACCGAGACGACCGGTGACCTGCACGTCGTCGACGGCCGGGTGTCCGGCGCGCCCGGGCCCGACGCCGAGCGGCTCGACGTCGACGGCTGCGTGGTCACACCCGGCCTGGTGAACGCGCACCACCACCTGCTGCAGACCGCGTTCCGCACCCTGCCGGGCACCCGCGGCGTCCCCATGACCACCTGGTTGCCGACGATGGCCGCGGCCTACGCCGAGGTCGGCGTCGACGGGTCGTTGAGCCACGTCGCCGCGGCGGCTGGCTTGGCCGAGGCGCTGCTGAGCGGGGTGACCACCGTCGCCGACCACCACCTCACCTGGCCCGCCGACCCGGACCGCTCGCTCGACGTCGCCCGCGGCACGGTCGCCGCCGCCGAACGCCTCGGCGCCCGGCTGGTCTTCGTGCGCGGCACGGCGCGCGACGACCCGGAGGCGGCCGCGCTGTCCGCCACGTTGCTCGCGGAGTCCTTGCCGCGCGGCGACATGCTCCAGCTCGCCGTCGGACCGGCCGGGGTGCACAGCGACGGGCCCGAGACGTTCCGGCTGCTCGGCGAGGTGGCGCAGCGGTTCGGCCTGCGCCGGCGCACCCAGGCGAACGAGCAGGTCGACGTCGCGATCGCGCTGGAGCGCTACGGCCGGCGTCCGCTGGACCTGCTCGACGAGTGGGGCTGGCTCGCCCCGGACGTCACGCTCGCGCACCTGTGCGACATCACGCCGACCGAGATCGCACGCCTCGCCGCGTCGGGCGTCACGGCGACCCACGCGCCCGGCTGCGACCTGCCGATGGGCTGGGGCATCGCGCCGGTCGCGGCCTTGCTGGACGCCGGCGTCCGCACCGGGCTGGGCACCAGCGGGGGCGGCAGCAACGACGCCGGTCACCTGCTCGCCGACGCGCGCCTCGCGATGCAGGTCGCCCCGCTCGCGGGACGGCCGCTGACCGCGCGCGAGGTGCTCGCCACGGCCACCGCGGGGTCGGCGGCGGGCCTGGGCCGGCCCGAGCTGGGCCACCTGAGGACAGGAGCGGCCGCGGACCTGTGCGTGTGGGACGTGTCCGGGGTGGCCGACGCGGGCGTCGCCGACCCGGTCGCCGGTCTGCTCTGGGCGAGTCCCGGGCGACGGCCGCGGCACGTCGTCGTCGGCGGACGCGTGGTGGTCCGCGACCATGTGCTGCAGACCGCCGACGAGGAGACCGTCGTGGCCGACCTGCGGCGGCGCGTCGGCCGGTAGACCCGTCACAGCTCGAGCACCAGGGTCGGCCCCGCGGCCCGCGAGACGCAGATCATCATCGTCTGGCTCGCCCCGCCGGGTCCGATGACCGAGTCGCGATGCTCGACGGCTCCCTGCAGGACGGGCGTCTCGCAGCTGCCGCAGGTGCCCACCCGGCACGACGACACGACGACCGCCCCGCTGCCCTCGACCACGTCCAAGATGCTCTCGCCGGGCGGCACGGTGAGCACGGAACCGCTGAGGGCCAGCTCGATCTCGAACGGCTCCGACCACACGGGCGGTCCGAACTCTCGGGCCTCGAACCGCTCGGCGTGCACGGTCCAGCCCGGGGCGTCGATCGCGTCGACGGCCTCGATCAGCCGCCGCGGACCGCAGCACACGACCCGGCCCGCCTCGCCGCCCTGGGCGAGCGACGCGACGGAGAGCCGGCGCCCCTCGTCGCCCGCGTAGACGTGGACGCGCTCGGCGTGAGCCTCGACGAGCTCGTCGAGAAAGGCCATGGTCGCGCGCGATCGTCCGGCGTAGTGCAGGGACCAGCTGGTGCCGGCCGCGTCGGCGGCGGCGAGCATCGCCAGGAGCGGCGTGATCCCGATGCCGCCGGCGACGAACACGGTCGGCTCGTCGCCGACGGGCTCGAACGCGAAGTGGTTGCGCGGCCCGCGCAGCCGGAGCGTGTCCCCCACGGCGAGCCGGTCGTGCACGTAGGCCGAGCCGCCCCGGCCGGCCGGCTCGCGCAGCACGGCCACGCGGTAGGTGGACCGGTCCGCGGGATCCCCGCACAGGGAGTACTGCCGTTCGGCGCCACCCGGCAGCAGCAGGTCGATGTGCGAACCGGGCGTCCAGGGCGGCAGCGGTCGGCCGTTGGTGGGCGCCAGGTCCAGGGCGAGGACACCGTCGGCTACGACCGTCCTCGCCTGCACCACGACCGGTCGCTGGATGTCGCTGAACACGCTCACATGGGCCTCCACATCTCGTTCCGGCCACCGTACGAGGCTCGTGTTAACAGCAACGCAAACACCGTGACGTGGAAGGACCACTCTCGTTACACACGAGAAACGGCGGCTGCCTAGCGTGCGTACCCAGCAGTAGATATAGACCCCGCGATGGCGCACCCGCCCCGGGTGAGCCATGCGCTCCCCACCTGGAGGTCCGCGATCACCGTTCTGTCACCGGGTCTGCCCCGCACCCTGGAGAGGCTGCTGCACGCGCGCCTCGCGGACGGCACGGTGGTCGACGTCCAGCTGAGCGGCGGCCGCATCGAGTCGGTCGTCCCGGCCGACACGCTCGGCCCCGGAAACCCGGAGACCGCCCTCGAGCTGGACGGCTTCCTGCTGCTGCCCGCCCCAGCCGACCCGCACGCGCACCTCGACAAGGCGCTGTCCTGGGATGCGATCCGGCCGCCGATGGGCGACCTCCGGCTCGCGATCGAGTCGTGGCATGCCTACTCCCACCAGATGACGGTCGACGAGATCGCCGACCGGGCCCGCACGCAGGCGCTGACCATGCTCGCCCACGGCACCACCGCCATCCGCACCCACGTCGACCTGCTGCCCGGACCCGACCCGCTGCGCGGCGTGCACGCGCTGATCCGGGTGCGCGAGGAGCTGCGGTGCCTGCTCGACCTCCAGCTGGTGACGCTCGGCGGGTACCTGACCCCGACCGAGGACCACGAGTCGGCGCTCGCCGCGGGCGTCGACCTCGTCGGCGGTGCACCCCACCTCGCCCCGGACGCGCTGACCGAGCTGGCACGGCTGCTCGAGATCGCGCGGCTGGCCGGGGTCGGCGTGGACGTCCACACCGACGAGAGCCTCGACTGCGACGTCACGCTCGACGTGCTCGCGCGGGCGGTCGTGGGCTGGGAGTCGCCGGTCAGCGCCGGGCACTGCGTCCGCCTGGGCACGCTCGAGGGTCCGCGTCGCGACGAGGTCATCGCGGACGTGCTCGCCGCGGGCATCGGGGTCATCGCCAACCCGATCACCAACCTGTACCTGCAGGGCTGGGGGTCCGACGTCGCGACGCCACGCGGGCTGACCGCCGTCCGGGCGCTGGTCGACGCCGGGGTGCGGTTCGCGGCCGGCGCCGACAACGTGCGCGACCCGTTCAACCCGCTGGGCCGCAGCGACGCGCTCGAGACGGCGATGCTGCTGGTCGTCGCCGGTCACCTGTCCGTCGACGAGGCGTACACCGCGGTCAGCACCGGGGCTCGCGACGTCATGGGCCTGTCGTCCGGCGGGATCGCACCCGGGGAACGGGCCGAGCTGCTCGCCGTGCGCGGCACCGACCTCGTCGACGTCGTCGCCACCGCCTCCCTGGACCGCTACGTGATCCACGCCGGCCGGCTCGTCGCCGCCAGCGAGACGCACAGCCAGGTCGCCGCCCCGGCGCTCCTGCCCACCTACCCCGAAGCGAGGTGACCGTGTCCACGACGACACCCACCACCACCCTGGCCAAGCCGCCCACCGAGGCGATGCCCCTGCTCGGGTTCGAGGACGTCGCGATGACGTTCCCCGGCGGCACGGTCGCGCTCTCCGGGGTGGACCTCACGGTCGGCCGCGGCGAGTTCGTCTCGGTCGTCGGGCCCTCGGGTTGCGGCAAGTCCACGCTGCTGCGGATCGCCTCGGGCCTGGAGACCGCCAGTGCCGGCAAGGTCACGCTGGCCACCGACCACATCGCCTACGTGTTCCAGGACGCCACCCTGCTGCCGTGGCGGAACGTGCTCGGCAACGTCGAGCTGCTGGCCGAGCTGCGGGGCCGCGGACCGAAGATCCGTCGCGAGAAGGCCCGCGAGGCCATCAAGCTCGTCGGCCTCGACGGCTTCGAGAAGCACCTGCCCAAGCAGCTGTCCGGCGGCATGAAGATGCGCGCCTCGCTCGCCCGCTCGTTCACCCTCGACCCGGAGCTCTTCCTGTTCGACGAGCCGTTCGGTGCGCTCGACGAGATCACCCGCGGCCGGCTGCAGGACGAGCTGCTCAAGCTGTTCGCCGAGCAGCACTTCGCCGGCCTGTTCATCACGCACTCGGTCGCCGAGGCGGTCTACCTGTCCACCAAGGTCGTCGTGATGTCGGGCCGGCCCGGTCGCCTCGTCCAGTCCTTCGACATCCCGTTCCCGATGCCCCGGGACCCCGACATCCGGTACTCCCCGGAGTTCACCGAGGTCGTCGGCCAGGTCTCGCACGCCCTGAAGGAGGCGCACAGCTGATGGCCACCACCACGATCGAGGGCGTCACCGCCGAGGCACGTACCGTCACCCCCGTCGCCGCCCGTCGCCGCAAGCGCTCGACGATCTCCTGGCTCGGGCCGATCGTCGTCTTCTTCCTGATGATCGGGCTCTGGTACGCCCTCGCGTACTACTACGCCCAGCGCGGCCTGCCGTACTTCGTGCCGTACCCGCACCAGGTGGTCCAGGCCATCTTCTCGGACGGCGAGCTCCAGATCCTCATGACGGCCCTGCTGCACAGCACCGAGGTCGCCATGACGGGCCTCGCCATCGCCATCGTGCTCGGCGTGACGTGGGCCGTGCTCATGGCGCAGGCCACCTGGATCGAGCGCTCGCTGTTCCCGTACGCGGTGGTCCTGCAGTGCATCCCGATCCTCGCCCTGGTCCCCCTGATCGGGATCCTGTTCGGCTACAACTTCCAGGCCCGCGTCATCGTCACGGTCCTCATCGCCCTGTTCCCGCTCGTCGCCATGACCCTGTTCGGCCTGCAGTCCGTGGCCAAGCAGCAGCGCGAGCTGTTCCAGCTCCAGGGCGTCAGCCGCTCGACGATGCTCCTGAAGCTGCAGTTCCCCGCGGCGCTGCCCTCGATCTTCGTCGGCCTGCGCACCTCCGCGGGACTCGCCGTGGTCGGCGCGGTCGTCGGCGACCAGTTCTTCCAGCGCGGCAACCCGGGCCTCGGCGTGCTCATCCAGCTGTACGCCAACCGCCTCCAGGGGCCCGACCTCTACGCCGCGATCATCGTCGCGTCGCTGCTCGGCGTCACCGTGTTCGTCGTCTTCGGGCTGCTCGGCAGGCTCGTCGTCGGCCGTTGGTACGACTTCTCGTAGTTCTCCGAGCCCTTGTCCGCACGCAGCTCACGGCCACCCCCGCGGCCGTCGGCAACCGACCGCCAACAGAAAGAGAGCACCATGCGCACACCCAACCGCACCGTCGTCGCCGCAGCCGCTGGGATCGTCCTCACCGCCTTCGGCGTGACCGCCTGCTCGGGAGGCTCCGGCGACAGCGGGGCGACCTCAGCGGCCACCGCCGCCGCCGGCGGGGTCGACCTCTCGGGAGTCTGTCCGGCCACGATCGTGGTGCAGACGGACTGGAACCCGGAGGCCGACCACGGCCACCTGTACGAGATGGTCGGACCGGGCTACACGGTCGACGCCAACCAGAAGACCGTGACGGGTGACCTGGTCGCGGGGGGCAAGCCCACCGGCGTCAAGATCGAGGTCCGCGCGGGCGGCCCGGCGATCGGCTTCACCCAGGCCTCCGCACAGATGTACACGGACAAGGACATCACCCTGGGCTACGTCTCCACCGACGAGCAGGTCCAGCTGTCCGACAAGTTCCCGACGACGGCCGTGTTCGCCGAGAACGACAAGTCGCCGATGATGATCATGTGGGACCCGACGAAGTACCCCGACGTCACCGACATCAAGAGCCTCGGTAGCGCGCTGAAGGACTCGGGCGGCGTGATCCGGTACTTCAACGGCGCCGCGTACATGAGCTACCTCATCGGCTCCGGCATCCTCGACAAGTCCGTGACCGACGGCAGCTACGACGGCACGCCGGCCAACTTCGTCGCGGCGGCCGGCAAGGACGCCCAGCAGGGCTTCGCCACCGCCGAGCCGTACATCTACCAGAACGAGGTCCCGGCCTGGGGCAAGGCCGTCAAGCTGCAGACCATCCACGACACGGGCTTCCCGCTCTACCCCGAGGCCATGTCGGTCCGCACCGGCGACCTGGCGACGCTGACGCCCTGCCTCAAGAAGCTGGTCCCCGTGATGCAGCAGGCGGACGTCGACTACATCAACGACCCGGCCACGACGAACGCGCTGATCCTCGACCTGGTGAAGCAGTACAACAACGGCTGGGTCTACTCCCAGGGCGTCGCCGACTTCGCGGTCAAGCAGATGAAGGACCTCGACATCGCGTCGAACGGCGACAACGCCTACGTCGGCGACATGGACGAGACCCGGGTGCAGAAGATCATCGACATCATGACGCCGATCTACACGGACGCCGGCGCGCCGCCGAAGGCCGGCCTGAAGGCGTCAGACCTGTACACCAACCAGTTCCTGGACCAGACGATCGGCTTCTGAGCCGCGTCGTCAGTCCACACGGCGGCGGGCTCGGCTCCGGCCGGGCCCGCCGCTCGTCCTCGTCCTGGAGGCACCACCCGAATGCAGACCACCACCGCCCTGGACGCCCTGATCGCCGACCTGCGCGCCCTCCTGGGCGACGACGGCGTCAGCACCGACGCGCGCGTCCGCGAACGCGCGAGCGTCGACGGCGCCAAGATGTCCCCCGTCATCCTCGAGCTGCTGCCGCTCGGCCTGGCCGACGTGGTCGCCTTCCCGACGACCGCCGAGCAGATCGCCGGCTGCGTCGCCGCGGCCGTCGCGCACGGGGTGCCCGTCACCCCGCGCGGCAAGGGCACCGGCAACTACGGCCAGGCCATCCCGATGCCCGGCGGCCTGGTCGTCGACACCACGCGTGCCCGTGCGATCGTCGAGATCGGCGACGGCTGGGTGACCGCCGAGGCCGGCGCGACGATGGTCGCGATCGAGGCCGCGGTCCGCGAGACCGGCCAGGAGCTCTGGATGTACCCGTCGACCGCGCAGTCGACGATCGGGGGGTTCCTCTCCGGCGGCTCCGGCGGCACGGGGACCATCGTGCACGGCGCCAACCACCAGGGGTTCGTCGTCGCGCTCGACGTCGTGCACGCCGTCGCGGACGCGTCGTTGCTCCACGTCGACGGCGAGAACGCCCAGGCCTACGTGCACAGCTACGGCACCGCCGGGATCCTCGCCCGCGTCACCGTCCGCCTCGAGCCGTTGCAGGACTGGCACGGGTTCTACGCGTCCTTCGACGACCAGCACACGGCCTTCCGCGTCCTGCGCGAGATCGGCCGCCTCACGCCGGCGCCCCGGCTGGTCTCCGCCGACCCTGCCGCGATCGCCGAGGCGCTGCCCGCGGACGACGCCCTCCCCGACGGTCGGTCGAGCCTGCGGGCGATCCTCGATCCCGCGGCTCTGGACGCCGCCACCGCCCTGGTCGTCGACGCCGGCGGCACCGTCGAGGACCTGCGCGACGGGCCCCAGGCGTCCCTGAAGCTGTCCGTCCTGTCGTACAACCACCCCATCGAGTGGCTGCAGAAGTCCGACCCCGGCACCTATGTGCACCTCGAGGTGGGCGGCGACGCGCTCGTCGACCGGCTCGACGAGGTCCAGGCCGTGATCCCGGGTGGCCTCCTGCACATCGAGGCCGGTCACACCGTGCCGATCGGGATGCTCGCGGGCGTCTACGAGGGGCCCGAACGCCTGGCGTCGGTGATCGCGGCGCTCGGCGAGCTGGGCGTGGGCGTGCACAACCCGCACCAGTGGAACGTCGACTTCGAGGTCGAGCGCACGATCGCCCTGGCGGCCACCACCGACCCGTCGGGCCTGCTCAACCCCGGCAAGCTCAACCCCGACTACGCCGGCCCGCGCAAGGGAGCGATCCGATGAGCCGCCTGCTCGCCGAGCTGTCCGGGCCTGCCACCGCCCGGCTGCTGGGTCCCGACTCGGTCCTCGTCGTGCCGACCGGGGCGATGGAGCACCACGGCCCGCACCTTCCGCTGAGCACCGACGCGCTGATCGCGGAGAGCGTCGCCACCGCGGCCGTCGAGGAGGCGGCCGCACACGGTCTGGACGTCTGGCAGCTGCCCACGCTGACCTACACCAAGTCCGACGAGCACTCGTGGGCCTCGGGGACCGTGTGGGTCAGCGCGAGCACGCTGCTGGCCACGCTGGTGGACATCGGCCGCTCGGTCGCCACGACTCCCGCACGACGCCTCGTCTTCCTCAACGGGCACGGCGGCAACACCGCGATGCTCGGCGTCGCGCTGCGCGAGATCCGTCGGCTCCACGGACTGCTGACGTTCTCGATGCCGGCGGGCGTGCAGGTCGCCGGCGCGGGAGGTGCCGACGAGCCCGACGAGCACGGCCTGGGCATCCACGCCGGCTACGGCGAGACGTCGCTGGTCCTGCACCTGCGCCCCGACCTGGTCGACATGTCCCAGGCGCGCCGGTCCGTCCCCGAGCACATCGCCGCCCTGACCCATCTCGGCTTCAACGGCACGACCGCCCAGTTCGGCTGGCTGAGCAACGACTTCGGTCCCGACGGCGTCATCGGCGACCCGACCGGGGCGAGCGCCGAGGCAGGCAAGGTCCTGTTCGACGCCTCGATCCGGCGCGCGGTCGACGTCCTCACCGAGATCGCTGCGTTCACGCACGACGCCCCGCGGTGACTCCCCGTGCGGACCGCGCCGCACCCCGGCAGGGTGGCTGGGTGATCGAAACCGTTCCCGACGAGGTCTGGCAGCTGCTCCAGGACTGGTTGCCGGACAACGACGACCCTGACCGACCGGTGATGACGCTCGCGACCGTCGACGGGTCGGGCACGCCGGACGCCCGCTCGGTGCTGCTCAGCGAGTACGACCGCGCCGGGCTGTACCTGCACACCGACGCGGCCTCGCGGAAGGTCGCCCAGCTCGACGCCCACGCGGACGTCGCGCTCGTGCTGCGCTGGCCCGAGGCGCTGCGGCAGCTCGTCGTGCGCGGCGTCGCCGAGCCCGCCGACCGGCTGGAGACCGACCGGGCGTACGCGGCGCGGTCGCCGTACCTCCGGCAGCTCGCCTGGGTGAACACGCCGGCCGTCGCCCAGCTCCCGCCCGACGAGCGCCGCGCCGCCTGGGCGGACTTCGCGGCGATCCACCCGGTGCTCGACCCGCCCGCGACCTGGGTGGGCTTCCTGGTCCGCCCGACCAGCCTCACGTTCTGGACCGGAGACCCGGACTCCGTGAGCCACCGCCGTGAGCACCGCCTGACCGCGTCGGGCTGGACGCGCACTGAGCTGCCCGGATGAGCGGCCCGGGGCTGCGAGAGGGTCCGCCCGCGAGCGCGCACGCAGGTCGGCCTGCGGAAACGCGGCCGTCATCTGACCGGGGCAGACTGCCCACATGACGGCCCGACTGCAGTCCCACCAGTACGGCAAGGCCGAGACGCGCGTCGTCCGGATCGTGCGCGACACACCCAGGCACGAGATCCGCGACCTCAACGTCTCCTCGGCCCTGCGCGGCGACTTCGCACCCGCGTACCTGACCGGCGACCAGTCCGCGGTTCTGCCGACGGACACCCAGAAGAACATGGCGTTCGCGTACGCCAAGGTGCACGGCGTCGAGTCGCCCGAGCGGTTCGCCCTCCTGCTGGCCGAGCACTTCGTGCACGACATCGCGCCCGTCTCCGGCGCCCGCGTCGACGTGCAGGAGTACGCCTGGGTCCGCGCGACCGTCGACGGCGCCGAGCACGACCACACCTGGATCCGCAGCGGCCAGGAGGTCCGGACCGCGTCCGTCACGGTCGACGACGGTACGACGACCGTCATCGCCGGTCTCAAGGACCTCACGGTGCTGAAGTCGACCGGCTCCGAGTTCACGGGGTTCCTGAAGGACGAGTACACGACGCTCCAGGAGACGGACGACCGTGTCCTGGCCACCTCCCTGATCGCCCAGTGGCGCTACGCCGGCACCGACCTCGACTTCGACGCCACGTACGCGAAGGTCCGCGCGATCATGCTCTCCGCGTTCGCGACCCTGCACTCGCTCGCCCTCCAGCAGACCCTCTGGCACATGGGGACGCAGGTCATCGAGCAGGTGTCCGAGGTGGTCGAGGTGCGGTTCGCCGCCCCGAACAAGCACCACTTCCTGCAGGACCTGCGCCCCTTCGGCCTCGAGAACCCCGGCGAGGTGTTCTGGGCCGCCGACCGCCCCTACGGCCTGATCGAGGCCGTGATCGTCCGCGACGGCGCCACCCCGGCCGACGCCGCCTGGAGCCGCTCGGTCGGCGCCCCGTGAACCCCGCGGCCTCTGACGACGAGCGGTGGCTCACCGAGGCCGTCGCCCTGGCCACCTCCAACGTCGAGGATGGCGGCGGCCCGTTCGGCGCGATCGTGGTCCGCGACGGCGTGGTGATCGGCACGGGCCAGAACCGCGTCACCCGCGACAACGACCCCACGGCCCACGCCGAGGTCCAGGCGATCCGCGCGGCCTGCCGAGCGATCGGCGACTTCTCGCTGGCCGGAGCCACGGTCTACACGTCCTGCGAACCCTGCCCGCTGTGCCTCGCGGCGTGCCTCTGGTCGCGCGCAGACCGGGTGGTCTACGCCGCCGACCGCGACGACGCGGCCCGCGCCGGCTTCGACGACAGCGTCTTCTACGACCTCTTCGCCGCCGACCGCTCCACCTGGCCCATGCCGGTCACGGCCCACCGGGTCCCCACCACCTCGGAGCCGATGGACGCCTGGCTCGCCCGCCCCACGAGGACCGAGTACTGACCCGGTCAGGTCCCCCGGTACGTGGTGTACCCGAACGGGCTCAGCAGCACGGGCACGTGGTAGTGGCTGTCGTCCACGACGTCGAACACGACGACGACCTCCGGGAGGAAGGACGCCTGCCCGGTGGCCGCGAAGTAGGACGCGGTGTCGAACGCGAACCGGTAGGTGCCGACCGCCACGGACGACGGGCCCAGGGACCGGGCGCGGCCGTCGTCGTCGGTGACGTCCGACCCCACCAGCTCCCACGTTCCGGCGACCAGCGCGGACAGGACGACGGGCACCCCGGCGGCGGCCTTGCCGAGCGCGGTGTCGAGCACGTGCGTCGTGAGCTGACTCATGAGACCTCCGGAGACGATGAAGCGGACGGCGGAGCGAACAGGACCGGCAGCCTCAGCAGCGCGATCTGGCGGAGCTGGTCGGCCACCTCGCGCGACTCCTCGGCGTCGGACAGGGTCAGCCGGCGCTGCAGCTCGGCGAGGATCTCGGGCCGTGACCGTCCGGCGGCGCGGATGAGGAAGATGCGCCCGAACCGCTCCTCGTAGGCCGCGTTGCCCGCCGCCATCGCGGCGACCAAGGCCGGGTCGTCGGTGGACGAGGCGGCTTGCTCGGAGCGGCTCAAGGACGCCGAGGAGCCGGACCCGGCCGACCCGATCCGCGGATGCGTCGACAGCGCCTCGTCCACCTCGGCCGCGGACAGCGACCGCGCCGCCAGGTCGGCCACGGGCAGCAGGGAGTCCACGGACGCGTACGGGCAGCCCGACGCGACCTCCGCCACCCACCGCGACACGTGCAGAGCCGTCGACAGCGACGCGCGCGTCGACGGAGTGTCCTGGATCATGTGCTCACCTTCGTGGCACGGTACGGGACGTGCCAGTCCTCAGCGGGATCGTCCTGGCCGCCGGCGCGGGCACCCGCCACGGCGGCCCGAAGGCTCTTGTCCCCGGCTGGCTCGGCGACGCGACGCACCTGCTCCTCGACGGCGGCTGCGAACGGGTCGTGGTCGTCCTCGGCGCGGGTGCCGACGAGGCACGCCACCTGGTCCCCGTCGACGCGCGCGTCGAGACGGTCACGGCGGACGACTGGGCGCAGGGCATGGGCGTCTCGCTCCGCACGGGCCTCGCGCACGCGTCGGGCGACGCCGTCGTCGTGACGCTGGTCGACCTTCCCGGCACGCCGGTGACCGTCGTCGACCGCCTGCTCGCGGCGCCCGGGACGACGCTCGCGGACGACCTCCGACAGGCCACCTACCGCGGTCGGCCGGGCCACCCGGTCCTCATCGGCGCCCACCACTGGCAGCCGCTGGCCGCCACCCTGCGCGGCGACCGAGGCGCCCGCCCGTACCTGCGGACCCACGGGGTGCTCGTGATCGAGTGCGGCGACCTTCACCACGGTCGCGACGAAGACGTCTGAGCTCACCTCGCGCCCACCTCACGCCTCGAGCGCGGTCAGCGGCAGCTCGCGGCCCCAGCGCAGGGCGGCCGCCGTCATGCGCGACCGCAGCTCCCCGGACGCGAGATGAGCCAGTGGGCTCGTCGACCGGCCCTCCTCGCTGACCAGCACCCCGCCGACGTACACCTGCTTGAGGTTGCGCAGCCCGCACGCGAGGACGTAGGTGGCCAGCACGTCCCAGACCGGCCCGGTGTCGGGTGCGCGGTGGTCGACGACGACGAAGTCCGCCAGCTTGCCCACCTCGAGCGACCCGACCCGGTCGGCGACGCCCAGGACCTCGGCGGACCCCAGCGTGTGCAGCCGCAGGACGTCGGCGGGCATCATGACCGAGGCGTCGGTGTACATCGCGCGCGTCGTGTACAGGCCGATCCGCATGTTGCCCCACGGGTCGGAGATGTCGGTGCACGACTGGTCGTCGAGCCCCATCCCGACGGGTATCCCGGCCCGCTGGAACCGCACCACGTCGGCGAACCCGGACCCGAGCCGCCCGTTCGAGGTCGCCTGCCAGACCACGCCGCACCCCGACGACGCCACGCGCTCGACCATCGCGTCCGTCGGGTGCACGAAGTGCCCGAACAGGAACGACGGCCCGAACGCCCCTGCGGCGTCGTACCAGGCGAACTTCTCGCGCTGCGTCTCGATGCCCTCGGCCGTCTCGACGAAGTGCGCCTGGTTGCTGATCCCGTGCTCGCGCATCATCGCGACCTCGAGCTCGGCGGACCGCGCCGCCGACGCCCACTGCACGGCACCCATCACCGACGCCCCGAGGTGCTGCGCCGCCGGCGTCCGCAACGACGACTCCGCGACCATGTCCCCGAACACCCCGAGCACCTCCTCCTCGGGTCCGGCCTCGTCGTTCAGCCGGATCGCGTTCATCACCCGCAGCCCGGCGTCGGCGGCACCGTCCATCTGCCTCGTCGCGAACTCGACGGGCGCCACCCGCCCGAGCAACGGGGACGCCGTGACGGGGTCGTAGCGCCACGTCACCCGCGGGTGCATGAAGTTGTAGGCGCTGGTCACGCCGTTGGCAAGGAAGTCCAGGGCGCCGTGCAGGGTGGACCAGTAGACGTCGTCCGGCTCGCACTTGTCGAGCACCTCAACCATCGACATGACCCACGGGTAGAGCGTCGAGCCGGGCGAGATCCCGCGCATGCCCGAGGTGAACAGGTGCGAGTGCGCGGACACGAACCCGGGCGCGACGATCGCACCGCCGACGTCGAGCAACCGCAGGCCGCCGCGGTCCTTCTGGGCGACCAGGGACGCGTCCGGCTCCCCGCGACCCGTCGCGGCGATCCGGCCGTCGTCGCCGACGAGCAACCACCCGGCGAACCAGGACGGGCCGTCGTCGGACACGGGGATGATCAGGGCGTTGTGCACGAGGAGCCGCATGCCGCCATCGTGCATCGCGCAGATGACACGCCCGTTTCGGACGTGCGGCGGTCGATGTCGAGGCGCCCTCGCGCCGCGCGTCATACGGTCACCATCGACCCAGGAGGCAGCCATGAAGTACGTCATCTTGATCCACGCCGACCCCGACCCGTGGGACCACCCGACGACGGCCTTCACCGCCGAGGGTCGGGCGCTGCCGCCACAGCAGCGCGCGCAGATGGACAGCGAGTTCGACGCGCTGCTGACCGAGCTGTCCGCGTCCGGCGAGCTGGTCATGGGCGAGGCGCTCGCGGACCCGAGATCGGCGACGGTGCACCGGTGGCGCCCGGGCGGGTCGCTCGCCAGCGAGGGTCCCTTCGCCGAGGTCACGGAGCAGCTGGCCGGGTTCTTCCTCATCGACGTCGCCACCCGCGCACGTGCCGAGGAGCTCGCCGGACGGTTCGCCGGTCCCGGCAGCCCCGCCGAGCTGCGTCCTGCCATGTGGGGGTAGCGAGCACGCCACGAGCGAACACCGGCATATCCGGGCCCGCCCGACGGCTGTACCCGCCATGACCGACGACGAGGCCCTCGACGCCTACTCGCGCACGGTGGTGTCCGTCGCGGAGCAGGTGCTGCCCAGCGTCGCGAGCCTGAGCGTGCGGACCGTGCGCGGCGGCGGCGCGGGCAGCGCCAGCGTGATCACGACCGACGGGTACCTGCTGACCAGCGCGCACGTCGTGGTCGGCGCCGACGTCGCGGACGCGTCGTTCGCCGACGGGACGACCGTGCGCGCGGACGTCGTCGGCCGTGACCCGCTCTCCGACCTGGCCGTCCTGCACGCTCGCGGCGACACGCCGCCGCCGGTCCCGTTAGGCGACGCCGCCGCGCTGCGCGTCGGCCAGCTGGTCATCGCTCTGGGCAACCCGCTCGGGCTGGCCGGCAGCGTCACCGCGGGCATCGTCTCCGCGCTCGGCCGCTCGCTCCCGACGGCGTCGGGACGCGTGATCGACGAGGTCGTCCAGACCGACGCCGCGCTCAACCCCGGCAACAGCGGCGGCGTGCTGGCCGACAGCGCGGGCCGGATGGTCGGCGTGAACACCGCCGTCGCGGGCATCGGCGTCGGCCTGGCCGTGCCGATCAACGCGACGACCCGCGAGATCATCACGACGCTCATGACCCGCGGACGCGTCCGCCGGGCCTGGCTGGGCATCGCCGGGACGCAGGCGCCGCTGCCGCCGCACCTGGCCGAACGCCTCGGCTCACCCACCGGCCTGATGGTCGCGGGCGTGTCGGCAGGTTCCCCCGCCGCACTGGCCGGACTTCATCGCGGCGACATGGTGGTCGAGCTGGACGGCAACCGCGTGGTCACGACGACGGCCGTGCAGAAGCTCATGGTCGAGGACGCGATCGACCGCCGGATCGAGATCACCGTCTGGCGCAACGGCGCCCTGGTCGACGTCATCGTCTTCCCGCGCGAGCTGACCTAGGACGACGCGTCCGCGTCGGGCGCCCCGGACCACGCGCACGGGGGTCGAGCCGGATACGGTGCCCGAGTGATGCTCGACGCGCCGTCCGACGCAGCCGCCGCGCCGCCGATGTACGTCGACGTCCGGCACCGGCGGAGCTTCCGTGACGGGCAGGCGGGGTTCGGCTGGCTGATCGTGTTCGTCGCCGGGCTGCTGTTCGCGACGGTCGCCGGCGCGACGATGAGCGGGATCGCCGACGACGTCCAGCAGGGCATCGGCCGGGTACCGCGGTCGGTGCTCGGGGTGGTCCTCGTGCTGGTCCAGGTCACCTACATCCTGGCGCTGCTCGTCACGCCGTTGGTGCTGCTCGTGATGCGGCGGTTCGCGATGCTGGCCCGTGGCGCCCTGGCGCTGTCGCTGGCTCCCTTCGCGTTCTGGCTGGTCCAGCTCCTTCCGCAGATCCCGTCGGCGTCGCTCGGCGTGGACGACGCCGTGGACCTCACCAAGGTGTCGTGGCCGCCGACGAGCGTCCTCGCCGGGTGCACCGCGCTGGCCGTCACCGCGACCGGCGGCCTGCGCCGACCCTGGCGGCGGGCCGTGTGGTTCCTGCTCGGCCTGCTCATCGCGCTGCGGGTCGTCACGAGCGCGTCGGCGCCGGTCGACGTCGTCATCGCCGTCGGGATCGGTGGCGTGGTCGGCTCGGGCATCATGCTGGCCCTGGGACGCACCGCTGGGCGGCTCACCCCGCACGGGGTCCGGGTCACGCTCGCGGGGTCCGGGCTGCCCCTCGCGGGCGACCCCGAGCCGCGGGCGGGGACCCGCTGGACGTTCCGTGGAACGGCCGACGAGGGCCCGGTCGACATCCGCGTCCTGGAGGAGCACCGATGGAGCTCCGCGCGCCTCGACGAGGCCTACCGGCGGCTGCGCTGGCGCGACGTCGGCGAGACGAGCGTCGACCCGGACCCGCTGCGGCTGGTCACCACCGAGGCCATGACCCTGTTGCTGGCGGCGTCCCGGGCCGTCCGCGTCCCCACCGTGCGCGCGGTCGCGACGGCCCCCCGCGGTGAGTCGCTGCTCGCGGTGGACGCGGTGGACGGCGTGCTGCTCAGCGACCTCGACGAGCTGTCCGCTGACGTCCTGGCCGGGGCGTGGGCGCAGATCGTCCTCCTGCACGACGCGGGCATCGCGCACCGGGAGCTCGACCTGACCCGGCTCTCCCTGGACAGCTCCGGCGCCGTCTGGGTCACCGACCTCGACCACGCCCAGCCGGCCGCCAACGCCGCGCTCCTGGCCTGGGACGTCGCCGCGCTCCTGGCGGCGACGTCGGCGGTCGTCGGTCCCGAGCGGGCCGTCGCCGCGGCGGACGACGCCCTCGGCCACGCCGCCCTGACGCTCGCGCTGCCCCGGCTCGTGCCAGGCAGCCTGTCCACGCGGACGCGTGCGGCGGTCAAGGCCGCCGGCGGCATCGCGCCGCTCGTCGACGAGGTCCGGCGGGTGACCGGGGCAGCCGAGCCCGACTTCCAGACGGTCGCCCGGTTCAAGCCCCGCACGCTGGTGGTCGCCGCGTTCCTGGCCATCGCCGTCTACTTCCTCGCCCCGCAGTTCGCCGACCTCCCGCGCTCGATCACCGCGCTCGGCGGGGCGGACCCGTGGTGGGCGGGCGCGGTGCTGCTGGCGTCCGCCGCGACCTACCTCGGCGCCGCGCTCGGCCTGGCCGGTGGCACGCCCGGCCGGGTGCCTGTCGGGGAGGCCGCGAGCGTCGCGGTCGCGTCGTCGTTCGTCGCCACCTTCTCGCCTCCTGGTGTCGGGCAGGTGGGTCTGAACATCCGCTACCTGCAGAAGCGCGGCTTCGTCACCCCGGTGGCGGTCTCGTCGAGCGCGGCGAAGGAGACCGCGGTGCTGGTCGTGCACCTGCTCCTGCTCTCGACGTTCGCCGTCGTCGCGGGCTCGACGGGGGCGCTGACCGACGAGCTGCACAGCCTTCCGCCGGCCGGCGTGGTGCTCGCGATCGTCGCCGGCGTCCTGGCACTCGTGGGCGTCGCGCTGGCGATCCCGCGCGTCCGCCGCCTCCTGCGGGCGTGGCTCGTCCCGGCCGTCCGGTCGTCCGTCGACGCCATGCGGATCGTCGTGTCCAGCCCGGTCAAGCTGGTCACGCTGCTGCTCGGCGTCTCGCTCCTGCCGCTCGGGTACGTGTTCGCGCTCTACTTCTCGGTGCGGGCGATGGGCGTCGACTCGACCACGTTCGTCGCCGTCGCGCTGGTCTCCCTGACCGCCGGCGCCGTCGCGACGGCCGCGCCGACGCCCGGTGGCGTGGGCGTCGTCGAGGCGGTCCTGCTGGCATCGCTGACCGGGATCGGCGTCCCATCCGGGCCCGCCCTCGCGGCGGTCCTGCTCTACCGCGTCGCCACCTTCTGGCTGCCGATCCTGCCCGGCTTCGTCTCGTTCCGGGTGCTGACCCGGCGGTCCGTGCTGTAGCGATGGTCGGAGCCCGACACCCCCGACGGTGATGCCGGCGCGCGATCACGGCCTCAGCGCGAAGGTGCTCCCCCACATCGATGCGAGATCCGTCCATCCGACATCGGTACCCATGCGGACGGTCAGGTCGTCGTTGTCGACATTGCCGGTCCACAGCGAGCCGTCGGACGCGATCGCCGTCCAGGCGGGCAACCCCATCGATAGCTTGTTCCACGTCGCCGGCGCCGTGACCCGCCGTGGAGGCGTCGGATCCCACGTCGACTCGCTCCAGGTCCAGAGCTCCTTCGTCGTGGTGAGCGCACCGAAGACGAAGAAGTCGCCATCGACGCTTGCCCAGTCGGTCGCCGTCCCGACCTGTTGGGGGGTGATCGGACCCGCGACGTCCGGCGTCTGACCCCAGCGCCAGAGAGTCCCGTCGCTCCGCACGCCGACGGCCTCCAACCACCCCGCCGCGACGGACTTCCAGTGGGCCGTGCCGACCCGTGCCGGGACCCCGCGGCTCGCCGACAGGTCACCGAAGGTGCCGTGGGAGTTGTCCCCCCATGCCCAGAGCTCGCCCGCGGAGGTCAGGCCCAGCGTGTAGTTCTCGTCACCGACGATGCTCTGCCAGGTGGTACCGGCCGGGGCGACGACGGCTGTCGGGGCGGTCACCTGGGCGTCCGGCGTGCCCGTCCCCATCTCGCCGTCGGCATTGGTGCCCCACGCCTTCAGCCCGCCCGGCGAGAACACCGCGAACGAGCCGGTGGTCAGGGCAAAGATCGACGACGCTGTCTGCGATGTGCCCGTCCCGGGCACCCACGCCGGCACGACGGACGTGGTGGGTGTCGCCGAGTCGACAGGTGCGCTCCACACCGAGCCGTCCGACCGCAGGATCATCGCCTGGTAGTCGCTCGCGGCGATCGACGTCCACCACGTCCCGGTACCCACCTGGGTCGGACCGGTGACGACACCGTTCGAATCGATCCCGAACTGGAACAGACGCTCGCCCGCGACGGTCGGCGCCTTGCCGACGAGGGTCACCGCCGTGGGACCAGGGACAGACGAACCGGCCGTGGGCACCGCCGACACCGTGTGGGTCCCCGCGGTGACCGGACCGCAGGTTTCCGCGCAGGGGTGCGCGTCGAGCGTCACCGTCATCTCGGCGGTCGCGTCCCAGTGGTTGCCGAATGCGTCGGCCGGTGTGACCGTGACCGCCGGGGACGCACCGGTCGGCACGGTCCCACCCGGCGCAGACAGCCCGGCGACCAGCAGGACCGACGAGACCGCCGGGCCGTGGTCGACGTGCAGCGTGTTGAAGCTGGAGAAGCCCGCCGCGGTGCCGGTGACCTTGTAGTCCCCGGCCGCGGTAGCCCAGCAGGAGCTCGCGGAGCACGTGCCGCCGGCGGAGATGGTGAAGGTGGTCTGACCCGTCACGTCGCGCAGCGCGTAGCCGGCGGCGTCTACCAGCACGGCCGTCAACGCGGCATGGGCCCCGGCGGTCGTCGTCGCACCCGAGACGTAGATCCGGACGGGTGGGTTGGGATCCACCGGCGGCGGCGGGACATCGAGGGCTGTGACGTTGTTCGTCCAGTACTCGTAGCTCGCGACGATGCCGCCGATGATGTCCTCGTCGTGCGTGCCGGCCTGCAGCAACGAGATCCAGCTCCGGCGACCCGTCGGGTCCAGACCCCGCCCGAGCAGCTGCTGGTAGTAGCCCGCGACGACGGGCGCGAGGTGCTCCTCGGACAGCAGGATCCCCATCGCGATCGCGGTGCGGGACACCTTCCCGTGCACCAGCGGGTCCGACCACGCGATCGACTCCTGCGCCGACGCAGCCCGGCCGAGCACGTCGTGATACATCGCGCCGACCCACTGGATCGGATCGTCGTGGCTGCGCGCGTAGTACTCGTCCGAGGCGATGAACCCCGCACTGATCTGCGAGATGGTGGCCCCGCCGTCCATCGCGACCAGCCAGCTCTGCAGACCCGCCGGGTCGGGCCCGCGCCCCAGGTACTTCAGGTAGGTGTCCGTGATCAGCGTGGCCCGGAACTCGTGGCTGTGGGTGATCGCGTTCGCCACCGCCACCCGCGGGGTGCCCGACCGCAACGCCGCCGTCCACCCGGCCAGACCCGTCGGATCCGGAGCACGACCGAAGAGGTCCTGGTACACCGCCGTCACGAACTGCTGGCGCTGGACGTCCGATTCGGCGGACGCGGGCCCAGACACGGCGACGCCGAGCGCCGCGACGACAGCGAACGCTCCCACCGACGCGACCATCCGTCGCAGGGCACCCGCACGAGCTACGTGAAACGACACAATGCCCCCAGCGACGTCGGTGTGCCGAAGGTACCGGTAGGTGTCGCCCTACGGCAGACCACGTTCGGGTGGTTCACCCACGGCCGGCGCGGGGGCACACCCGGACCGGCAAGCGCAGGCCTGAGCGAGTCCGACCTCCACAGCACCTGGCGCGGGCCCTACGGGGTCGCTTGCGGCAGCGGCGGGCGTGCTGGGTCGGTTCGCTGTCGTCGGGGGGTGTCGCGTAGGCCGATGTCAGACCCCGGGTCGAACATGTGTTCGTGCCCGAGAGACGATCGACCATCCTGCACGCGGACCTCGACGCGTTCTACGCCTCCGTCGAGCAGCGCGACGACCCGCGCCTGCGCGGCCGCCCCGTGGCGGTCGGCGGCGGCGTCGTGCTCGCGGCCTCCTACGAGGCCAAGCGCCAGGGCGTGCGCACGGCGATGGGCGGGCGCCAGGCACGCGCGCTGTGCCCCGGACTCATCATCGTCCGGCCACGGTTCGACGCCTACGTCGAGGCGAGCAAGGCGGTGTTCGAGCTCTTCCGCCGCACGACGCCCCAGGTCCAGGGCGTGTCCATCGACGAGGCGTTCCTCGACGTGGCCGGCCTGCACCGCATCGACGTGCCGCCGCTCCAGATCGGCGCGCGGCTGCGGGACTGGGTACGCGACGAGGTCGGTCTGCCCATCACGGTCGGCGTGGCCCGGACGCCCTTCCTGGCCAAGGTCGCCAGCCGCGTGGCCAAGCCGGACGGGCTGCTGCTGGTGCCCCCCGACGCCGAGGAGGCGTTCCTGCACCCGCTCCCGCTCGAACAGCTGTGGGGCGTCGGCGAGATCACGGCCGCCAAGCTGCACGCGTACGGGCTGTGGACTGCGGGCGACGTCGCCGCGCTCCCCCAGTCGGTGCTCACCGGCACCCTCGGCCCGGCGGCCGGGCGGCACCTCTACGCCGTCGTGCACGGTCAGACGCCCGCGACGGTGATCACGGGCCGGCCGCGCGGGTCGATCGGTGCGCAGCGGGCCATCGGGCACGGTCCGCACGAGGACGAGTTCGTCCGTGCCGCGCTGCTGGGCCTGGTGGACCGGGTCTGCCGGCGGATGCGCACCGGTCACCGCACCGCCCGCACGGTCGTGCTGCGCCTCCGGTTCGAGGACTACACGAAGGCGACCCGGTCACGGTCGATGCCGCAGGCCACGGCGTCGGGAGAGCAGATCGCCGCGGCCGCGTTGCACCTGCTGGACTCGGCCGCCCCGCTCATCCGGTCGCGCGGCATCACGTTGGTCGGGATCGCGCTGACCGGCCTCGAGTCCGACGAGTTCTACCAGATGGTGCTCCCCCTGGACGGACCCGACCACAGCGGTCTGGACGCCGCGCTGGACGGGGTCTCGGCGCGCTTCGGCACGGCGGCTCTGCGGCGCGCGAGCCTGCTGCGAACCGGCGACGGGTTCGCCGCGCCGCAGCTCCCCGACTGATTGCCCGAAGGAATCGGCACGGCCGCGCCGCTGTTATGACATAACGAGAACGATTCCGAAGAAGAGGTGGCAATGTCGACGAGGAAGGGCCGGGTCGAGTTCGAGGACGACAACGGTCGGATGGTGCGCTACGACCGGCACGCGAACGGGGGCGGGCTGGTCTCGCCGGACGCGCGCGCGAGCGCCGAGGCCCAGATCGCACGGACGGCGTACGTCGAGGCCGGCGCGACGGTGGGCGACCGCACGCGGATCGGTGCTTGGAGCTGGATCGACCGGGACGTCGCGGTCGGGTCGGACGTCGTGATCGGAACGCACGTCCACGTGGGGCGCGGCTCCCGCGTCGGCAGCCGCGCCCGGATCGGCAGCCGCGCGCGGCTCGGTGCCGGTGTCGTCGTCGAGATCGGCGCCCACATCGAGGAGGACCAGATCGTCGACGACCACGCGGTGGTCCCGGGCCGGCGTCGCACCCGCCGCGGCGACCAGGGCCTCGCGGCCTAAGCAGGGGCGCGCCACGTCGGCGCGCCGTGAGCCCCTCCCGCACTGAACACGCGTGACGTGCGGCGCGGCGCTGCCACACCGCAGCGCCGCGCCGCTCCCGTCAACGCACCCGTGCGCTGCGCAGCCAGAGGATCGACGCCGCGATCTCCACCAGCCCGACCGCGAGGAACACCCACTGCACCGGGGACGTCCACCCGATCAACGGCAGCTGCACGAGCACCCACCCCGTGAGGACGGCTCCCGCGCCGAGGCCCACGAGGCCTGCCTTCGGGTGCCGCCGGAGTCCGAGCGCCAGCGCCACGGTCTGGGGAAGACCGACGCCGACCCCGAGTGCACACGCGGGCAGCACGGCCCCGACGGACACCTCGAGGGATCCGGCCAGCTGTTCGACGAGGGGGTCGAACGCTCCCGACAGGAATCCCTGGACCCCGACGAGCACGCCGACGGTGGTCAGTCCCGTGAGCCCGACCAGCCACCGACGCGACGCCGCATACCGATCGGCGCCACCGTCCGTGCTGTGCTCGAGACCCGCAAGACTCACCCCTCGAGCGTGCTGCGGGGGGGCCGTGGCCGACCAGGGCCCAACGTCCCCGTGCGGGGCAAGTTCACCCCGCCGGGGCGGTCCCGATGCGGGATCCTGGGCGAGTCGCTCGCCGAGGAGAGGCGCCAGGATGGACGGGCTGGTCAGCCGCGCGTACGAGTGCCACACCCCCGCCGGCGCGGCGCGTGTCTGGTCGGCGCTGACCGACCCCGAGCAGACCTCGACCTACCTGTACGGGATGCACCTCGTCTCGTCGTGGACCGAGCAGGCCACGATCGAGGCGGCGCACCCGCTCGGGCACACCTTGCGCGGGCAGGTGCTGTGCTGCCGGCCGCCGGAGCGCCTGTCCTACGTGCTGCAGGGCGTCGCCGACGACCCGCCCGTCTACCTCACGTGGCTGGTCACGCCCGGAACCGGCGGCTGCGCCGTCCGCCTCGAGGTCGACGAGCTCGGGGGTGACGACGACGACGCCGACGACGTCTGGCGGCTCGTCCTCGCCCGGCTGGTCGAGCCGCTCGCCCCGGCATGACGCGCGAAGCCGCCGACCGGTCAGACGGTCGGCGGCTCCGGCGTGCGGTCGGACGGTCAGTGCGCGAGCACCGGTGCGTCGTCGTCGGAGGACGCGTCGGACGCCGACACCGTGGCCGGCGCGGCCTGCGCTGCGGCCTCGAGCCGGGCGGCCCGGTCGGCACGCGTCCGGAACAGGCTCGCCGTCACGATCGCGCCGAGGACGAAGATGCCGGCGGACCAGGAGTACGCCACCGAGAACGAGTGGATCGCGCCGGCGGCCACGACGTCCGGGGTGGCGGGCAGGTGGTCGCTGACGTAGGCCGCCGCGGCGGTCGCCGCGATGGTGTTCAGCACGGCGGTGCCGATGGCGCCGCCGACCTGCTGGCTGGTCGAGACCATGGCCGAGGCCGCACCGGCCGACGAGCGCGGGACGCCGAGCGTGGCGGCCTGGAATGACGGCGGCATGATCGAGCCCATCCCGATGCCCATGAGGATGAGGCCGATCAGGACGTGCCAGTACGGGCTGCCCGCCACGAGCGTCGTGAAGACGAGCATCGCGCTCGCGCCGAGCGCCATGCCGATCGGCACCACGACCTTGGGCCCGAACCGCGGCACCAGGAGGTTGTTCTGCACCTGTGCGGTGATGACGATGAACACGATCATCGGCAGGAACGCGGTGCCGGTCTGGACCGGCGAGTACCCGAGCGTCAGCTGCAGGTAGTAGGTGAGGAAGAGGAAGACGCCGAACATGCCCGAACCGGCGACGAGGATCGCGAGGAACGAGGCGCCGCGGTCGCGGTCCTGCACGATGGACAGCGGCAGGAGCGGGAACTCGGAGGTGCGCTGGCGGAGCACGAAGCCGACGAGCAGGACCACGCTGGCGGCCAGCGAACCCCAGACCTCGGGCGACGACCAGCCCTTGGGCTCGGCCTGTGAGAACCCGAAGACGAGCAGGAACAGGCCGCCCGAGGCGAGCAGGATGCTGGACAGGTCGAGCTGGTTGTGGTGCCGGACGACGACCTTGGACAGCAGCATGGTGCCCGCGACGAACGCGATCGCCGCGATGATGACGTTGACGTAGAGGTTCCAGCGCCAGTTGAAGTTCTCGGTCAGGTAGCCGCCGAGCATCAGGCCGATGGCGCCGCCCATGCCGGCGATCGCGCCGAACACACCGAAGGCGCGAGCGCGCTCCTTGGGGAGCGTGAAGGTCGTCGTCAGGACGGACAGGGCCGCGGGCGCGAGGACCGCCGCGAAGGCGCCCTGCAGGGCGCGGGCGCCGACGAGCATGCTGAAGCTCTGAGACGCGCCACCGAGGGCGGACGCCAGGGCGAAGCCGACGAGGCCGATGAGGAACATGCGGCGGCGACCGAACATGTCGGCCAGCCGGCCGCCGAGCAGCAGGAGGCTGCCGAAGGCGAGGGCGTACGCGGTGACCACCCACTGGCGGTCGTTGTCGCTGAACCCGAGGTCGGCCTGGGCCGAGGGCATGGCGATGTTCACGATGGTCGCGTCGAGCACGACCATGAGCTGAGCGAGGGCGACGGTGGCGAGCACCCACCAGCGGTGCTTGCTCTCCTGTGCGACTACTGGGGTGACGGACATGGCGAAGCTCCTGGGACGTCGTGGTCGGTGAGAAGACTGTAATACAGAACTCGCCAGTTCCGGAACCCCTGAGTATCGTTACATATGTCATGATGGTCCCGACGACGTGATCTCCGACGAAAGAGGTGCAGTGGACACGACGGTGGCTCGCCGCCCCGGCCGACGACGCGACGAGTCGAAGGACGACGCGATCCTCGATGCAGCCCGCGAGCTGCTGGTCGAGCGCGGCTTCGACGGGATGACGATGGACGCCGTCGCCGACCGTGCGGGCGCCGGCAAGGCCACCGTCTACCGCCGCTGGCCGTCCAAGGTCCTGCTCACGGTCGACGCGATCGTCTGCGGCGGGAACTTCCCGATGAGCGCGCAGGACGTGGTCGACACCGGGTCGTTGCGCGGCGACCTGCAGTCCGTCCGCCTGGGGCGCCCGGCCGCCAACAGCTCCGAGCTCATGTACGGGCTGATGCCCGCCGTGCGGGAGAACCCCGAGCTGGCCAGCGTCTTCCACGAGCACTTCGTGGCCTCGCGCGTGCGCCTCATGCACGAGCTCCTCGAGCGCGCGCGGCTGCGCGGCGAGCTGCGCGACGACATCGATCTCGAGTTCGTCGCGGCCGTCGCGCCGGCGATGATCTCCTACCGCAAGATCGTGGCCGGTCTCCCGGTCGACGACGCCTTCGTGGCGCGGGTGATCGACTCAGTGATCCTGCCGCTCGCCCTGCGCCCGGTGCACCAGGACGCCGCACCCGACCACCAGGGCTGACCCGACCGCGACGAAGGGCCACGGGCTCCAGGCGTCCAGGCAGCTCGTCGTGCCGGCGGAGACCGTGCAGACCGACCCCGGTCCACCACGGTTCAGCCAGGCGATCCCCAGCGGCGCGGCCGCCAGCCCGCCCACGAGCCCGAGAGCGGACCGGTTGCGCAGCCGGGGCGTCGACGACCCGATCGCGGCGAGCACGAGCGCAGCGCCGAGCAGCAGGATCCCGATCGTCAGCAGCCCGGCGATACCGAGCCCCACCAGCGCGCCGACCAGGACCCACCACGCGACCCGTCGCCCCATGCCCCGACCGTAGCGCCGACGCGTCTTTGCCCGCAGGATGGGTGCATCACACCCGACGCGGGGAGCCGACATGACCACGCAGGACGAACGCCTCAAGCGCAAGCAGGACTTCCGCCGCCTGATCAAGCTGATCACGCTCGCCCTGACCGTCACCGCCGTGGTCAAGGAGATACGTACGCCGCCGGAGCAGCGCACCTGGAACGGCGTCGTCGTCGGCTTCGTGCCCTACGACCTGCGGTTCCCGACCCTCTCGCGCGTCCGGGAGCGGATGTGGAACCCCTCGAGCTCGCGACTGATCAACCCGCGGGTGTTCGGCATCGGCTGGACGCTGAACGTCGGCCGCGTGGTCGAGCTGGTGAAGGGACGGATCGTCGGCTGATCAGTCGCTCGTCAGCGCGACGCCGGCCTCGCTCGTCTGCACCAGGAACGTGAACGACTCCTGGAAGTAGAGCTGGACGCTCGCCGCGTCGTGCGAGAGGTACCCGATGGACAGGTCCTGCCCGAGGTGCAGCTCGTAGTCGCCGCCGCGGGTCGACAGCAGGAACGCCCCGTCGATCGCGGGCGCCCAGATGATGTCGTCGACGACGCGCGCCAGGTGCTCCCGGATCGGGTAGCCGTGGTCGGAGGTCTCCGTGACGGCCGTGTAGAGGTCGGCCGACAGCAGCAGGGCGATCGGGCCGTCGACCCCCGCCAGCCGCAGCTCGGTGAGCGCCTGCGTGACCGCGGTCGGATAGTCGCGAACCTCCGCCGGAAGGGGTACCGGCGCGTTCGAGATGCTCGCGCGGACCCCGTCGATCCCGGCCGCGGCGAACCCCTCGAAGATCGCGCGGTCCTCGGCGAAGGCGATCTGCTTGGCCGCGTCCTTGACCGGCTGCCACTCGGGGTCCTTGCGGCCACGCTCCACGTCGTCGACCGACTGCCGGTCGACGGTGAACGGCACGCGCAGCTCGACCAGCGGCTGCGCGAGCCGCACCTGCGCGCGCACACCGTCGGCGGGCGGCGCGACCGGCGTGACCTTGCCCGTGCCGACGGCGGCGAGGGACTCCCCCGCCGGGCCGATCAGGTCGACGACGCGTCGGCCGGCCACGTGCCGCGTGAACGTGCGGCGGGCCTCCGCCTCGAGGTCCTCCCACGCGGCGTCGGAGATCGGCGCAAGATCACGGTGCAGGTTGTTCATGACGACGTGCTCCTTCGAAGACTGCCGATCCCCAGCGAGGAGTCGGGCGCTGCTGCGGCCTCGGGCGGTACGGGCCCGTCGTCGAGGAACTCGACGGTCGGGACGAAGAAGAGGTTGCCGGTGACCGCCGTCGAGAAGTCCAGGATGCGGTCGTAGTTGCCCGGCGGCTTGCCGACGAACATGTTGGTGAGCATCTGCTCGATCACGTCGGGATGGTTCGCGTACCCGATGAAGTACGTGCCGAACTCCCCCTCGCCCACCCGGCCGAACGGCATGTTGTCGCGCACGATCTGGCGCTCGGTGCCGTCGGCGGCCTCGATCGTGGTGAGCGCGACGTGCGAGTTGGACGGTTTGATGTCGTCGGGAAGCTCGATGTCGTTCAGCTTGGTGCGGCCGATGACGTGCTCCTGGACCTCGACCGGCAGCGCGTTCCAGGTGTCCAGGTCGTGCAGGTACTTCTGCACGACCACGTAGCTCGCGCCGACGTAGGCCGGGTCCTCGTCGCCGATCGTGACCGCGGCGAGCGCCGCCGCGCCCGTCGGGTTCTCCGTGCCGTCGACGAAGCCCATCAGGTCGCGCTCGTCGAAGAACTTGAAGCCGTGAACCTCGTCGACCACCACCGCGGCGCCGCGCAGACGGTCGACCAGGTGCGTGGCCAGCTCGAAGCACAGGTCCATCCGCGTGGCCCGGATGTGGAACATGAGGTCCCCGGGGCTGGCGACCGCTCGGTGCTTGTCGCCGTGCACCTCCTGGAACGGGTGCAGCCCGGCGGGGCGCGGGGCACCGACGAACAGCCGCTCCCACGCACGCGAGCCGATGCCGGTCACCACCGCGAGGCCCCCGGCCGGCTCCCGGAACCCGACCGAACGCTGCAGCCCGGTCACGTCGGTCAGGAGGTCGCGGACCTGCTGCTCGCCGCCGGGCGCGATGCTGGCCACGAGGAAGATCGCGTTGCTGGTCAGCGGCGTGAGCACGGGCTGGGAGGTCACGCGTCGTCCCTTCGTCCAGCGTTCATGGCCACGTCGTCAGGATAGGTCGCGCAGGCCCGGGTCCGACCTTAGTGTCGAAGGACCGATCCGATGGGAGCGCAGTCATGGGCACGATCACGACGACCGACGGCACGGAGATCTTCTACAAGGACTGGGGCTCCGGTCAGCCGATCGTCTTCAGTCACGGCTGGCCGCTGTCGAGCGACGACTGGGACACCCAGATGCTGTTCTTCCTCGGCCACGGCTACCGCGTCGTCGCCGCCGACCGCCGAGGTCACGGCCGGTCCACCCAGACCGGCGACGGCCACGACATGGACCACTACGCCGACGACCTGGCCGCGGTCGTCGAGCATCTCGACCTGCACGACGCGGTCCACGTCGGGCACTCGACCGGCGGCGGGGAGGTCGTCCACTACATCGCCCGTCACGGCGAGAGCCGGGTGGCCAAGGCCGTCCTGATCAGCGCCGTCCCCCCGATCATGGTCCAGACGGAGGCCAACCCGGGCGGCCTGCCGAAGGCGGTCTTCGACGGCCTGCAGGAGCAGGTGGCCACCAACCGCTCCGCCTTCTACCGTGACCTGCCCTCGGGCCCGTTCTACGGCTTCAACCGGGACGGCGTGGAGCCCGTGGAGGCGATCATCGCCAACTGGTGGCGCCAGGGGATGATGGGCGGCGCCAAGGCGCACTACGACGGGATCGTCGCGTTCTCGCAGACCGACTTCACGGACGACCTGCGGGCCATCACCGTGCCCACGCTGGTGATGCACGGCGACGACGACCAGATCGTGCCGTACGCCGACTCCGGCCCCCTCTCGGCGGCGCTCCTGCAGAACGGCACGCTCAAGACGTACGCCGGGTTCCCGCACGGGATGCCGACCACGCAGGCCGCGACCATCAACGCCGACCTGCTGGAGTTCATCCGGTCCTGATCCCACGCTCCGACCCTCCGACGCCTGGGGGCGGCGCGATCGGCGTGTGGGCCGGCGTGGCTAGAGTGCCGGACGTGACGGGTCTGCGGGTGCATGTGGCCGAGCGCACCGACGTGCTCGTCGAGGCCCTGGCCGGCGTGCTCGCCGCGGCACCGGCCGATCCGTTCACGCCGGACGTCGTCGCGGTGCCCACCCGCGGCGTGGAGCGCTGGGTCGCGCAGCGGCTCTCGCACCGTCTCGGCACGCTGTCGGGAGACGGCATCTGCGCGAACGTGCTCTTCCCCTCGCCGGCCCGGTTGGTCGCCGACGCCCTCGGGTCCGCCGCCGACGACCCGTGGAGCCCCGAGCGGCTGCCCTGGCACGTCCTGGACTCGATCGACGCGCACCTGGACGACGACTGGCTGGTCACCGTCCGGCGGTACCTCGGCGACGCGTCCGACGAGGTCCGTCGCAGCCGCCGGTTCCGGCTGGCCCACCGGCTCGCCCGGCTGTTCGGCTCCTACGACACGCAACGGCCGGCCATGCTGCGGGACTGGGCCCTGGGTCGCGACGAGGACGGCCTCGGCGTGGCGCTGCCCGACGACCTCGGCTGGCAGGCGGGTGTGTGGCGGCGGGTGCGCGAGGCGGTCGGCGTGCCGGCCCCGGCCGAGCGGCTCGACGACGTCGTGGATCGGCTGCGTGCGGACCCGTCGGGCGTCGACCTGCCCGCGCGCGTCTCGGTGTTCGGCGCGACGGCCCTGCCCGACGGTCACCTCCGGGTGCTGGACGCGCTCGCGGCGCACCGCGAGGTCCACCTGTGGCTGCCGCAGCCCTCGCTCGCGCTCTGGGATCGCCTGCGGCCGGCGGGACCGCGTCGGTCGTCGCTGATCACCCCCGCGCACCACCCGATGCTCGCGTCCATGGCGGGCGACGCGGTCGAGCTCGGGACACGACTGCTGGCGCTGCGGCCGCAGGTCACGGTCGTCGCCTCGGGGGCGCGGCCGGACACCGTGCTCGGCGCGCTCCAGCGCCGGATCGCCGACGACCGCACGGACGGCCCGCGCGAGCGGCGGGACGACCGCAGCGTCCAGGTGCACGCCTGCCACGGCCGGTCGCGCCAGGTCGAGGTGCTGCGCGAGGTGGTCGTCGGGCTGCTGGCGGACGACCCGACCCTCGAACCGCGGGACGTCATCGTGATGTGCCCCGACGTCGAGGCGTTCGCACCGCTCGTCGAGGCGGCGTTCGGGCCCGCCGCCGGCACCGACGACGACGCCCCGGAGCATCCGGGCCGAACGCTGCGCGTCCGGATCGCCGACCGGGCACCCGCGCGCGCGAACCCCGTCCTGGCCGTCGTCGCCACGCTGCTCGAGCTCGCCGACTCGCGGGTGGGCGCGTCCGCGGTGGTCGACCTCGCGGGTCAGGCGCCCGTGCGCCGGAGGTTCGGGTTCGACGACGAGGCGCTCGACCGGATCCGGAGCTGGGCGATCGAGTCGGGCGTCCACTGGGGCGAGGACGTGTCCCGCCGCGAGCGCTACCAGCTCGGCTCCCTCCCGCAGGGCACCTGGGCGACCGCCCTCGACCGGCTCCTGCTCGGGGTCGCGATGGCCGAGGAGGACCAGCGGTTCGTCGGCACCGTGCTCCCCGTCGACGACGTGGGCTCCACCGACGTCGACCTGGTCGGGCGGCTCGCGGAGCTCGTCGACCGGCTGAGCGGCACCCTGGCCGGCCTCGCCGGCGCGCACCCCGCGGGCCACTGGTTCGACACGCTGGACCGCGCCGTGGTCCTGCTCACCGACGTGTCGGCGACCGACCGCTGGCAGCGGGTGGAGGCGGCCCGTGCGCTCACCCGGGCGCGGGTGGCCGCCGGCGACTCCGTGCTGCGGCTGCCCGACGTCGTCGCGCTGCTGGAACCGCAGCTCGTCGGCCGGCCCACCCGGTCCGGTTTCCGCACCGGGGCGCTGACCGTCTGCTCGCTCGCCCCGATGCGTGCCGTGCCGCACCGGGTGGTGGCGCTGCTCGGCATGGACGACGGCGCCTTTCCCCGCGGATCGGGTCGCGACGGCGACGACATCCTGGCGCGCGACCCGCTGGTCGGTGAGCGGGACGCCCGACAGGAGGACCGCCAGCTCTTCCTCGACGCGGTCACCAGCGCTCAGGAGCACCTGGTGGTCGTGTACTCGGGGGCCGACGAGCGCACCGGCGCGGCGCGTCCGCCGGCCGTGCCGGTCGGTGAGCTCCTGGACGCGCTCGACGCCGCCGTCGCGGGCGATGCCCGGTCCCGCGTGGTGCGGCACCCGTTGCAGACCGTCGACGAGCGCAACTTCGTCGCCGGTGCGCTCGGGCGGCCCGAGGCGTTCAGCTTCGACGTCCTGGACCTCACGGCCGCCAGGGCGGGGCGCGGTGCTCGGGACGCAGCGCGGCCCTTCGTCGCGACCACCCTCGCCCCGCCCACCGGCGACACGATCGACCTGGACGGCCTCGCGGCCACGCTCGAGCACCCGGTGCGCGCGTTCGTGCGCACCCGGCTCGGTGCGAGCCTGCCCGGCGACGAGGCCCAGCTCGACGACCGCCTGCCGCTCGCGCTCGACGGGCTGGAGCGGTGGCCCATCGGGGACCGGTTGCTGCAGGCCGTGCTCGGCGGTGTGCCGCTGGCCGACGCGGCGGCCGCCGAGCGACGTCGGGGCCACATGCCCCCCGCCATGCTCGGCGGGGCGGTCCTGCAAGCGATCCAGGCGCAGGTCGAGCCGCTGCTCGCGGCGTCGGCTCCCTACCTCGTCGAGCCCGCCACGAGCGTGGACGTCACCGTGCCGCTGCCCGACGGCCGGGTGGTGACGGGCACGGTGAACGGGCTGCGCGCCGACGTCCTGGTCCGCACGGTGTTCTCGCGCCTCGCACCCAAGCACCGTCTGCGGGCATGGGTGCAGCTGCTCGCGCTGGCGGCGGCGTTCCCCGACCGGACCTGCACCGCGGCGACGATCGGCCGCGGCCAGGGGATCACGTCGCGCGTCGCGATGCTCACGGCGCCGCCACCGGACGAGGCGAGTGCCATGCTCGCCGGCCTGGTAGCCCTGCGCGACCAGGCACTCAGCCGGCCGCTGCCCCTGCCGTTGGGCACCAGCTACGTGTACGCCCACCAGCGGGTCGGCCGGGCCGACGAGCAGGACGCGCTCGAGGCAGCCCGCACGGAACTGGGCACGGCCGCGGACGCGGTCGCCGGGCGCGGCGGGTTCGAGTCCGTCGACCCCTACCTCCTGCTCGCGTTCGGCGACCCGTTCACGTTCGACCGGCTCCCCGCCGGCGAGTTCGGCGCGCTGTCCGTGGCGCTCTGGGCGGACCTCGTCGCGCACGAGGAGCTGGCCTTCGCATGAGCGACCCCGGCGTGCTGGCCCCGTTCGACGTCTGCGGTCCGCTCCCCCAGGGCACCGTGGTGCTCGAGGCCAGCGCGGGCACCGGCAAGACCACGACGATCGCCTCGCTCGCGGTGCGCTACGTGGCCGAGGGCGTCGCCCGCCTGCCCGAGCTGCTGCTGGTCACGTTCGGCCGGCTGGCCACCTCGGAGCTGCGCGAGCGCGTCCGCGACCGCCTGGTCGAGGTCGAGCGCGCGCTGCGGACGGGCGACCTGCCGGACGACGACCCGGTCATCGCGCTGCTGGCCCGGGCCGACCGGGTCGCACGCGCCGCCCGACTCACGGTCGCGCTCGCCGAGTTCGACGCCGCGACCATCACGACGACGCACGGCTTCTGCCAGCAGATGCTCGCGTCGCTGGGCACCATCGGCGACGTCGAGCCGGACGCACGGCTGGTGCCAGACATCGCCGACCTGGAGGCGGAGGTCGTCGACGACCTCTACCTGCGCAAGTACAAGGACGCCGCGGAGCCGGCCCTGTCCGTCACGGATGCGCGGGCGATCGCGCACGAGGCGATCAGCGACTCGGCGGCGACGCTCGAACCGGCGGACGCGGCGCCCGGCTCGCGCGCCAAGGACGCCTACGGTCTCGCGGTCACCGCGCGCGCCGAGCTGCTCCGGCGCAAGCGTGCGCAGCACGTGCTCGACTACGACGACCTGCTGGTCCTGCTGCGCGACGCCCTGACCGAGAACCCCGTCGCGGCCGAGCGCGTCCGGTCCCGGTACCGCGTCGTCATGGTCGACGAGTTCCAGGACACGGACCCGGTGCAGTGGGACATCCTGCGCACCGCGTTCCACCAGCACCGCACGCTGGTGCTGATCGGGGACCCGAAGCAGGCGATCTACCGGTTCCGCGGCGCCGACGTGGCCACCTATCTGCGCGCCCGGGCCGACGCGGCCACCCAGACGCTGCACCGGAACTGGCGTGCCGACCCGGCCGTGCTGGACGGGCTGGCACGGATCCTGTCCGGCACGGCGCTGGGCGACCCGCGCATCACGGTCCGCCCGATCGAGCCGGCGCGCACCGGCCGGCGGCTGCGCGGCGGCCCGGCCGTGCGCGTCCGGCAGGTCACGCGTGCCGCCCTCAAGGCACCCGACGACGCGAAGACCCCACCGGTGGCCCGCGTCCGCCACCTCGTGCACGCCGACGTCGCGGCCCAGGTCCTGCGCACGCTCCGCGACGAGCAGATCGCCGACGGCGACGGCTGGCGTCCCGTCCAGCCCGGCGACGTGGCCGTCCTGACGCGCGTCAACGCCCACGCCGTCGCGGTGCAGCGCGCGCTCACGGCGGCGGGGGTGCCGGCGGTGATCTCGATGCTGTCCAGCGTCTTCGACACCCCTTCGGCACGCGACTGGCTCATCCTGCTCTCCGCGCTGGCCCGCCCCGGGGTGCCGGGGTTCGTCTCGGCGGCGGCGCTCACCCCGTTCGTCGGCTGGACGGCGACGGAGCTCGCCGAAGCCTCCGACGAGCAGCGCGACCAGCTCACCGCGCGACTGCGGGCGTGGTCGCGCGTGCTCGATGACCACGGCGTGGCCTCCCTGCTGGAGGCCACCGCCGCAACGGGTCTGCGCGAACGGCTCGTCCGGGTGGCCGACGGCGAGCGCCGGCTCACGGACGTCCGGCACGTCGGCGAGGCCCTGCACGTCGCGGCCACCCAGGACGGTCTCGGCCCGGCGGCGCTGCTCGAGTGGTTGCGCGGCCGGGTCGAGGAGGCGGGCAGCGACTACACCGAGGAGCGCAGCCGGCGCCTGGAGACCGACGCCGCGGCCGTGCAGGTCATCACGATCCACGCGAGCAAGGGTCTGCAGTTCCCCGTGGTGCTCGTCCCCTACCTGTGGGACCAGTTCGTGCCGGACGCCCCGTCGACCGTCGGGTACGACCGCGACGACCGGCGCTACCTGCACCTCGGCGGCAAGGGCAGCCCGGGGTACGACGAGGCGGCGAGGGCCGGGGCGTCGGCCGACGCCGGCGAGGGTCTGCGGCTGGCCTACGTCGCCCTGACCCGTGCGACCAGCCAGGTTGTCGCGTGGTGGGCGCCGTCGCGGAACTCCGTGCGCGCGCCGCTGACCCGGCTCCTTCTCGGCGGTCGGGACGCCGCCGGCAGGCCAGACGAGCTGGTCCGGTCGACCACGGACGCCAAGACGACCGCCGCCCTGAGCGCACTGGCCGGCGACGCGTTCGAGCTCGAGCTGGTCACGTCGGCGCCCGAGCTCCTGCCGTGGTCACCGGCCACGCCGCCCGAGAGCGACCTGCGCGTCGCGCACCTCGATCGCCGGCCCGACGTCGTGTGGCGCCGCACCTCCTACTCGGCGCTCACCGCCGCCGCGCACGACGAGCGGCGCGTCGGGTCGGAGCCCGAGGCGCCCGGCGTCGAGGACGAGCCGGACCTCGCGGTCGCTGCGGTCGACGCGTCGCACGACCCGCGCGCCGAGGCGGCCTTGCGCGCGTTCGCGTCCCCCATGGCCGACCTGCCGGCGGGCACGTTGTTCGGCACCGTCACGCACCGGGTGCTCGAGCTGGTCGACACCGCGGCCCCGGACCTCGCGGCCGAGGTGGCCCTGCAGTGCGCGAGCACCGGCGCACCCGACCTGGCCGACGCCCTGCTGCCCGCCATGCGCACCCCGCTCGGCCCGCTGGCGCTCAGCCGGGCCCTCGCCGACTTCGCCCCCGGTGACCGCCTCGCCGAGCTCGAGTTCGAGCTGCCGCTGGCCGGTGGCGACACCCGCGGCCCGTCGTCGTCCCGCACGATCCGCGACGTGGCCACCCTGCTGCGCGCGCACCTGGCCCCCGACGACCCGTTCGCGCCCTACGCCGACCGGCTCGACGGCCTGACCGGCTCGGCACTGCGCGGCTACCTCACCGGGTCGATCGACGCGGTCCTGCGGGTGCCCGCCGCGGCGAGTCACCGCTACCTCGTCGTGGACTACAAGACCAACCGCCTCGGCGCGTTCGACGAGCCGCTGAGCATGTGGCACTACCGCCCCGAGGCGACCCTGGCCGCGATGATGGACGCCCACTACCCGCTGCAGCTCCTCCTGTATTCGGCCGCGCTGCACCGCTACCTGCGCTGGCGGCTGCCGGCGTACGACCCGGCCGAACACCTCGGCGGCGGCCTCTACCTGTTCCTGCGCGGCATGGCCGGGCCCACGACGCCGGCGTCACCGGACGGTGTCCCGTTCGGGGTCGTCTCCTGGCGACCGCCCGCGCCGCTCGTCGTCGCCCTCTCGGACCTGCTGGCCGGAGCCCGCCCATGACCGTCTCGTTCGTTGACGACGACGGCGCCGCCCCGACCGTCCCGTGGCGCGTGACCGGCCAACTGGCGCCCTTCGTGAGCGCCGGGGTCCTCGAGGCGGCCGACGTGCACGTCGCCCGCCGCCTCGGGGCCATCGGCGGCGAGCCCGACGAGCGCGTCCTGCTCGCCGCCGCGCTGGCGGTCTCGGCGGTCCGCGGCGGATCGGTGTGCGTGGTGCTCGCCGACGTCGAGCAGGACGCGCTGCCCCTCGACGCCTGGCACGCGGCGCTGCGCCGCAGCCCGCTGGTTGCCGACGGCCCGGACGGTCCGCCGGACCGCCCGCTGCGCTGGGTGGACGGTCGCGTCTACCTCGACCGCTACTGGCGCGACGAACAGACCGTCCGGAGGGCCATCAGCGACGCGGGACCGGCGACGGCCGACCTCGCGGCCCTCGCCGCGGCGGAAGCCCGCCTGTTCCCCGACCCGGCCGACGACGCCCAGCGGGCGGCGCTGCAGACCGCGGCGACCTCCCGTCTGACGGTCCTGACGGGCGGGCCGGGCACCGGCAAGACCACGACCGTGGCGCGTCTGGTCGCGGCCCTGCAGTCCGCCGCGGGCCCGGGTCTGCGGGTCGCACTGGCCGCCCCGACCGGCAAGGCGGCCGCGCGCCTGCAGGAGTCGGTGCACGCCGAGGTCCAGCGGCTCACCGCTGCGGACCGCGCGGCGGTCGGGACGCTGGATGCGATGACGATCCACCGGCTGCTCGGCCGTCGGCGCGACTCGACCACCCGCTTCGCGCACGACCAGCTGCACCGCCTGCCGCACGACGTGGTCGTCGTCGACGAGTCGTCGATGGTCTCGCTGCCCCTCATGGCGCGCCTGACCGACGCCCTGCGCCCGACCGCCCGGCTCGTCCTCGTCGGCGACCCCGACCAGCTGGCCAGCGTCGAGGCCGGCGCAGTGCTGGGTGATCTCGTCGCCGCCCTGCCCCGCGGGGTCGTGCGCCTCACCCGAGCGCACCGCTACGGCGCCGAGCTGGCGTCGCTGGCCGAGGCGATCCGCGCCGGCGACGCGGACGCGACGCTCGACCTCTTGCGCTCGGCCGACCCGCACCGCGAGTGGGTGTCCCCCGCGTCCGACGACCGGCTGACGTCGTCCGACGTCGCGGCGCTGCGCTCCGAGATCGAGACGACGGGTCTGGCCCTGACGGGTGCGGCACGCGCCGGGAACGCCCCGGACGCCCTGCGCGCCCTCGGTGTGCACCGACTGCTGCTGGCCCACCGGGAGGGCCCGTTCGGGGTCGCCCACTGGGCCGCGACCGCCGAGTCGTGGGTCGCCGCGGCCACGGGTGGGCCGACCACCGACGCATGGCCGCTCGGCCGTCCGCTGCTCGTCACGGAGAACAACCGCGCGATCGGCCTGTTCAACGGCGACACCGGCGTGGTCGTCGCCGACGGCCCGGGCGTCGCGGTGGCGTTCGGCGACCCCGACGACCCGCGCCTGGTCCGCCCCTACCAGCTGCCGACGGTCCAGCCGGTCCACGCGATGACCGTCCACCGCGGCCAGGGCAGCCAGTTCGCCCGCGTGACGCTGCTGCTGCCCCCGTCGTCGTCGCCCCTGCTCACCCGCGAGCTCCTGTACACCGCGGTCACCCGCGCCCGCGAGCACGTCCGGGTGATCGGCACCGAGGCGGCGATCCGCGCCGCCGTGGAACGGCCGGTCAGACGAGCCAGCGGCCTGCGCGAACCGCGCTGACGCATGGCCCGGCTGGCGCCCGACCGTTCACGGCGTCGCGTCGGCTACGTCGCGTCCTTCGACTCCAGGAGCGCGCCCGCGCTCTTGTCCGCGAAGGTCGTGATCGCCTGCTGGGCGGAGCCGAAGACCACCGCCAGGGCGAGCAGCTGTGCCAGGCCGCCCGTCTTCATCGTCGCGACGAGACCGCCCGCCACGAGCATCACCCCGACGACCGCGAGCAGCGGACCGATCGCCAGCTTCAGCAGCCGCTGCTGGATCGGCAGGCGGTACGGGAGCCCACCGGATCGGGCACGGATCGTCGTCGGGACCGCGGTGACGAACGCGCCGAGCGCCCCGGCGAGCATGACGAACGAGAGCAGGACCCACGGCGCACCGGTGAACCCGTCCGGCGCCGGCACGAGCGCGATGGTCGACACCATCGACTGCAGGACCACCAGCGCGACGATCGCCGCGACCGTCCAGGCCGTGATCCCGAGCATCCCGTTGCGGAGCCGCCGTGCGGCCTCGTAGAACGCGTCGGACGCTTCGTGGGACTGTCCGAGCAGGTCCCGCATGCCGCCGCGGAGCTGATCGAGGTCCTTGGGCGGAGTCCGCGACCACCCCACCGCCTGGACGAGCAGCCGGTTGTCCTTGGGCAGGTACTGCTCCGCCTCGGCGATGATCCCGTCGAGGCTCCCCTCGAGGTCCTGGCGCGACCGGTACATCACCAGCGCCCGGTCGACCCCGTGCAGCGTCTGCCAGACGGCCTCGATCCGGGCGCCCGTGAACCACTCGCGCGGACCCTGTGCCCGCTCGGGCCCCCTGCCCGAGTAGCTGCCGCTCCCGATCAGCAGGCGGTCGACGTCGTCAAGATTCCTCCGGAGCATGTGCGCGGCGTCGTCGGGGATCCCGCCGGCCAGCTCCTCGATGCGGCACACCAGCTCTCGTCGTCGCATCTCCGGCTTGGCCTGCCACGAGGCGATCCCCCGGAACGGCTCCGCCGGCTGCTGCTGCGGCTGCGGTCGCGGCGGCGCCGCGACGGCACGACCCCTGCTTCTCGTCCGGCCGTCCGCCGCAGCCTGGGCTGCGGTCGGGTTCTTCGCGCTGACCGGTGTCCCTGTCGGATTCGACATCCCGCACGCTCCCGAGTCACGTGAACCGCGGCCGGTCGTCCAGGCTGCAGCTCCTGTCGAGGTGAGGAGCCGCGAGTCCGGCGTCCGATACATCGAGGCGCCGGTCCGGGAGGAGATCTCATGCTCGACCTGTACGCCACCTGTGCGCCTCGGTAGCGTCTAGGCGGGACGATCCGCACCGCGAGGGGACCACCGGTGGCAAAGACGGGCACCAAGGACACCAACAAGGCCCGCACCTGGATCGCGCTGACCATCGTCGGCGCCGGCATCGTGGGGATCGTCGCCATCTCGGCCGTCGCGCTGACCTCCGCGGCGGCCAAGGACCGGGCCGAGATGGCGCGGCTCATCTTCTCCTCGGTGCTCCCGCTGATCGGCACCTGGGTGGGCGCGGTGCTCGCTTTCTACTTCTCCCGCGACAACCTCCAGGCGGCCGCCGAGACGACGCTCACTGCCATCCGGGCCGGTCAGGGCCTCACGGACGAGACGCGCGTGGCCAAGGTGATGATCCGCGTCGACCAGATCCGCCCGCAGCAGTCCGTCGCGGACGTCACCGCGGCGCAAGCGCTCGAGCTCAAGGGCCTGTTCGACGGGATGAAGTCGGCCGGGATGAGCAGGGTCCCCATCTTCTCGGCGGACAAGAAGGCGCTGTTCGTGGTGCACGAGCCGGACATCGACAAGTACGCCCAGGTCAAGGGCGTGACGGCCGCCGCGCTCGCCACCGTGGACACCATGCAGGCGCTGTGCGCGCAGTCGCCCGACCTGAACACCGCCGTCACCTCGTTCGGGACGGTGCTGCCGACGGCCACGATCGCCGACGCCCGCACGGCGCTCCGATCCGTCGTCGGCGCGAAGGACCTGTTCGTGACCGAGAACGGCAAGGCGGACGGAACGGTCGTCGGCTGGATCACGAACAGCGACCTGGCTCGCATGGACTGACGGCGGCGCACGATGGGCGCTCGGCGCCTCGGAGCGCCCCGTGGCGGCCGGGCCGAGCACGGGAGTGCGGAGCGGCGACCGCACAAGCAGGTCGCCGCTCCGCCCCCGGCCTACTGCAGCACCGGCGCCAGGGCGCCGATCAGCGTGTGGCTGTCGGAGTCCTGGCTGATCTCCCAGGCCATCGCACCGCGCAGGTGCAGGGCCTTGATGAGCTTGGTGCGCTCACCGATCGACCGCGGGCTGGAGAAGGCGATCACGGTCGGGACGGTGGCCGCCCCGGTCGTGAGGTTGTGGGGCGCGGCCGGGTTGGACAGGTACGGCTCGCCCGCCAAGAGGTCCCAGTTGACCGTGTATCCGGCACCGCCGGTGACGCCCGCCGCATCGACGTAGCCGCCCTGGTCGACCAGTGCGTGATAGGTCGGCTGAGGCGCGAGGTCGGCGTCGAGCGCGTTCGGGTCCAGACCGGTGTTGTCGAAGGCCGTGTACAGGCCGTGGTTGGCCGAACCGGTGCGCAGGTATTGCTGGCCGTAGAACGGCACCCCGACGACGATCTTGCTGGCCGGCACGCCGTTGAGCAGGTAGTAGGCGACGGTGCCGGTCGTGTTCCAGGTCATGTTGGAGGCGTTGGGGTCGCGCGGGTCGTACGTGAACAGGGTGTTGGGCGACGCCTTCGGGCCGCTGGCCACGTTGAAGTCGTACGTCATCACGTTGTCCCAGTCGAGGTACTTCGAGAAGTCCTTCAGCTCGTAGTACTTGGTCGAGCTGGTGGCCGCCGGGAGCGCCGCGGTGAGCAGATAGTGCTTGCCGGTCGTGGTGCCGTACGCGTCGAGCTGCTTGCGGAACTCGGCGGCCAGCAGCGTGGCGTTGTGCCGGTCGGCGGGACCGACGTCGTTGTTCCCGCCGGCCACCTGGGTCGGGTACTCCCAGTCGAGGTCGATGCCGTCGAACAGGCCGGCCGCCGCTCCCGCACCACCGGCGCCCGCGGGCCAGCCGCCGCCGGGCAGGTTGCCCTTGATGAACGTGTCGATGCACGACGCGACGAACGACTGCCGCAGCTGCGGGGTGGACGCCAGGGTGGAGAACCACGTCGACTTGGTCCAGCCGCCGAGGGAGATCTCGACCTTGAGACCCGGGTTCGCGGCCTTCAGCTTCTGCAGCTGGTTGAAGTTGCCGAACAGGTGCTGGTCCAGGTTGTTCGGGTCGTCCGCGACGCCGTCGACGGTGTTGTCGCCCGTCCAGTAGACCTGCTGGTAGTCGGCCCACGGATCGAGGATCCCGCAGCTCGCGGTGCCGGTGGTCGGGTCGTACGTGGGGACGCCGAACGCGTACTGGATGACGTTCAGCTGGGTGGCCGGGATGTCCTTGACGTCATAGCCGCGGCCGTAGACGTCCCAGTCGGCGAAGTAGGCCGACACCACCTTGCTGGGCGCGTCCGGAGACGGCGCTGCGGCCTGCGCGGGCAGGGGCGCGAGGAGCACCGCGCTCGCGCCGAGCGCGAGGGCGGCAGACACGGACAACCGGCGGGAACGACGCATGGGGGCTCTCCCTGACACTGTGGAAGTCGGACCGTGGATTTGTAAGTACTCCTACCAAATAGGAATACCCCCACCCTATGGCCCGATGTCCGATCCGCGTCAAGAGTCCGGTTCGTCCGACACCCGATGCGCCGAACGCTCAGGACCCCGCGCGCCGCAGCACCTCCTCCGCGTGCTTGAGCACCGGACCGTCGACCAGCCGCCCGTCCAGGCGGAACGCGCCGTGCTCGCCCACGGCCGCGGCGAGCACCCCGCGGGCCCACGCGACCTCGGCCGGCTGCGGCGCGTACGCGGCGCGGACCACGTCGACCTGCGACGGATGGATGCACGCCGTGGCGGTGAATCCGCTGGCCGCGGCGTCGAGCGCCTCGGCCGCTAGACCGTCGACGTCGCCAATGTCCAGGTGCACCGCGTCGACGGCCGCCTTGCCGTACGCGCGCGCCGCGAGCAGGACCGCGGACCGGGCGTGCGAGGCGACCGCTCGGTACGCCCCCGACGGTCCCCGGCTCGAGATGCCGCCGAGCGACGCGACGAGGTCCTCGGCTCCCCACATCAGGCCGACGACGTTCGGTTCGGCGGCGATCGACGCGACGTCGACCACCCCGGCCGCGGTCTCGACGAGGGCCACGACGTCGTAGCGGGCCAGCGGCCGGACGTCGTCGGCCGACGAGGTCTTGGCCAGCATCACGGTCCGGTACGGCGTCGCCATGAGCGCCTGCAGGTCGGCGCAGAGGTCGTCGGTGCCCGCAGGGTTGATCCGGACGATCGTGCGCGCCGGGTCCAGCAGCGTGGTGCAGAGCGCCGCGCGCGCAGCCTCCTTGGCGTCGGGGTTGACCGCATCCTCCAGGTCGAGGATCACGGCGTCCGCCCGGGCCGCGGCCTTGGCGTAGCGATCGGGCCGGTCGGCGGGGCAGAAGAGCAGCGCCGGCGCCATCGCGAAGCCGGTCACGGCGCGGCGTCCCGGCACCAGAACAGGACGGTCCGGGTCGCCGTCGCGACGACGACCTCGTCCTGGTTCCGGCCCGTGTGCTCGAGCGTCACCACGCCCTGCCCCGGCCGCGACCGTGAGAGCCGCTTGTCCAGCACGACCGTGGACGCGTAGAGCGTGTCACCGTGGAACAGCGGGTGCCCGAAGCGCACGTCGGTGAGGCCGAGGTTGGCCACGATCGTGCCCTGCGTCAGCTGCCCGACCGAGCTGCCGACCAGGACGGCCAGGGTCATCATCGAGTTCACCAGCCGCTGCCCGAACGGCTGTCCGGCGGACCAGGCGGCGTCGAGGTGCAGCGGCTGGCCGTTCATGGTCAACGTGCTGAACAGGACGTTGTCCGCCTCGGTCAGGGTGCGCCCGGGCCGGTGCAGGTACCGGGTGCCCAGCTCGAGCTCCTCGTAGTAGAGGCCCCGCTGCTCGACCTCCCGCGTCATCGCGGAGCGCCCGCCCCGGCCAGCCCCAGCTCGCGCGCGATCACCATGAGCTGGACCTCCGTCGTCCCCTCCCCGATCTCGAGGATCTTCGAGTCGCGGTAGTGGCGGGCCACCGGGTTCTGGTTCAGGACGCCGTTGCCGCCGAAGATCTGCGCCGCGTCGCGCGCGTTGTCCATCGCAGCCTCGCTGCCGATCAGCTTGGCCAGGCTGGCCTCGAGCTTGAACGGCCGACCCGCGACCAGCCGGCTTGCGGCGTCGTACCAGGCCAGGCGCGCGGAGTGCACGCGGGCCTCCATCCGGGCGATCGTGAACGCGATGTGCTGGAACTCCGCGATGGGGTGGCCGAACACGTTGCGCTTCTTGGCGTAGCGCGTGGCCTCCTCGAGGCAGCCCTGCGCCGCACCGGTGCACAGCGCGGCGAACGCGACGCGACCCTCGTCGAGGGTCCGGATGAACGAGGCGAAGCCGCGGCCGCGCTCACCCAGCAGGTTCTCCGCCGGTACGCGCACGTCCTCGAAGCGCAGCGGGTGGGTGTCCGACGTGTGCCAGCCGACCTTGTCGTAGGGCGGCAGGACCGTGAAGCCGGGCGTCCCGCTGGGCACCAGGATCGCCGTCAGCTCCTTCTTCGCCGAGCCGTCCGGCCGGACGCTCTCGCCGGTCACCGCCGTGATCGTCACCAACCGCGTGATCCTGGTGCCCGAGTTGGTGATGAACTGCTTGGTGCCGTTGATGACCCACTGGCCGTCGTCGAGAACCGCCGTGGTCCGGGTGCCGGCCGCGTCCGAGCCCGCCTCGGCCTCCGTCAGCCCGAAGGCCGCCAGCGCGCGGCCCTGCGTGAGCATCGGCAGCCACTCCTGCTTCTGGGCCTCCGTCCCGTCGCGGAACACCGGCATCGCCCCGAGGCCGACGCCCGCCTCGAGCGTGACCGCGATGGACTGGTCGACGCGGGCCAGCTGCTCCACCGCGAGGCAGAGGTCGACGTAGGTCCGGCCGCGGCCGCCGTACTGCTCCGGGAAGGGCAGGCCGAACAGCCCCATCTCCCCCATCTGGCCGATGATCTCGTAGGGCAGCTCGCGCAGCGTGTCGTACGTGTAGGCGGCGGGGGCGACGACCGTGTCGGCGAAGTCGCGCACCTCGTCGCTCAGGTGCTGCTGCTCGGGGGTCAGTCCGTAGCTCATTGCGGATCCCTTCGTGGGGGCGTGCCCGTGATGGTGGCGACCACGCGGTCGAGGGCCACCTGCTCGGTCGGTCGGACCGAGAGCGTGACGACGCCGTCGCAGGGCGCGGCGATCCGGTGCTCCATCTTCATGGCCTCGATGGTCAGCAGGACCTGGCCGGCGACGACGGTCTCTCCGGTGGCGACGTCGATCGAGACGACGGTGCCGGGCATGGGCGACCGGACCTGCGGGTCGACCGGGCGCGCGTCGCGGGTGCGGTCGGCGAGCTCGGCGACCATCCGCTCGAGGCGGCTGCGGACGCGGAGCTCGAACGCCGACCCGCCCTCACCCACCCACGTGACGGGTCCGTCGGACGCGACGCGCGGCCGGTGCACCACGCCGTCGACCTCGACCGATCCCCCGGGCCCGGCGGTCACGGGCGGGTGTCCGGCGACGGTCACCGTCGTGCCGAGCACGTCGACCTCGACGCCGTCGACGTCGTACCGCGCCGGGCGCGGGTCACCCAGCCGCCAGCCGTCGCGGCGCCAGGCGTCCGCGGTCGTTCCGGCGACCTGCGTCAGCACGGCCGCGGCGTAGGCCTCGACCGGCGGCGTGCGCGGCGCCAGCCGCGGGATGAGGCGACCGAGCAGGCCCGTGTCGAGCCGACCGGCTCGGACGTCGCCGTCGGCCAGCACGCTCCGGAGGAACTCGATGTTGGTCCGCACGCCGAGCACGGTGGTCCGGGCCAGCGCAGCGTCCAGCCGCGCGATCGCCCCGTCGCGCGTCGGCGCCCACGCGACCACCTTGGCGAGCATCGGGTCGTAGGTGGACCCGACCGTCAGGCCCTCGACCAGCGAGCTGTCGACCCGGACCCCCTCGCCCGAGGGTTCGTCGAGCGCGAGCACGCGCCCGGCCGACGGAAGGAATCCTCGAGCCGGGTCCTCGGCGTAGACGCGCGCCTCGACCGCGTGGCCCGTCAGCACCACGTCCTCCTTCGCGACCGTCAGGTGCTCGCCCGCGGCGATCCGCAGCTGCCACTCGACCAGGTCGAGGCCCGTGACCAGCTCGGTGACGGGGTGCTCCACCTGCAGCCGGGTGTTCATCTCCATGAAGAAGAACTCCGTCGGCGCCTCGTCGGACACCAGGAACTCGACGGTCCCCGCGCCGACGTAGCCGACGCTGCGCGCCACCTCGCACGCCGCCAAGCCGATCCGGTCTCGCGTCGCGGCCGACAGCAGCGGCGACGGCGCCTCCTCGACGACCTTCTGGTGCCGGCGCTGCAGGGAGCACTCGCGCTCGCCGAGGTGGATGACGTGCTCGAAGCCGTCGGCCAGCAGCTGCACCTCGATGTGCCGCGGGGTGCTCACGAGGCGTTCGACCAGGAGCGTGTCGTCGCCGAACGCCGCGGCGGCCACGCGCCGGGAGCCCGCGAGCGCGGCGGGCAGGTCCGCCCGGTCGACGACGACGGTCATGCCCTTGCCGCCCCCGCCCGCCGACGGCTTCACCAGCAACGGGTACCCGACGCGGTCGGCGGCGTCGTCGTCGCCGGTCCCGGTCAGCGCCGCCCCGGGGATCACCGGCACGCCCGCCGCCGACACGTGCTCCTTGGCGCGGATCTTGTCGGCCATGACCTCCAGGGCCTTGACGCCGGGCCCGACGAAGACGAACCCGGCGTCCTCGCACGCCCGCGCCAGGTCGGCGTTCTCGGAGAGGAAGCCGTAGCCGGGGTGGATCGCCTCCGCACCGGTCGCCGCGGCCGCCTGCACCACGTCACCGATCGACAGGTAGCTCCCGATCCGCACCGCCTCGTCGGCGCGCGCGACGTGCAGCGCGTCGCGATCCTCCGGCGTGTACACCGCCACAGCCCGTATCCCCATGCGGTGCAGCGTCGCGATCACGCGGCAGGCGATCTCTCCGCGGTTGGCCACGAGAACGGTCCGGAACACGGCGGTCACATCCGGAACAGGCCGAGGCGCGGCTCGCCCAGCGGCACCGCCGCACAGACGTCGAGGGCCATGCCGAGCAGCCGCCGGGTGTCGGCGGGGTCGATGATCCCGTCGTCCCACAGCCGTGCGGTGGCGTAGTACGGGCTGCCCTGGGTCTCGTACTGCTCGCGCAGGGGCGCCTTGAAGTCCTCCTCATCCTCGAGGCTCCAGTCATCGCCCAGCTGGTCGCGGCGGACCGTCGCCAGCACGGACGCCGCCTGCGGCCCGCCCATCACCGAGATCCGGCTGGCGGGCCACATCCACAAGAACCGCGGGTCGTAGGCGCGCCCGCACATCGAGTAGTTGCCCGCCCCGAACGAGCCGCCGATGACGACCGTCAGCTTGGGCACGCGGGTGGTCGCGACGGCCGTCACCATCTTGGCGCCATGCTTCGCGATGCCGCCGGCCTCGTAGTCCCGGCCGACCATGAAGCCGTTGATGTTCTGCAGGAACACGAGCGGGATGCCGCGCTGGTCGCACAGCTCGACGAAGTGCGCACCCTTGAGCGCCGACTCGCTGAACAGCACGCCGTTGTTCGCGACGACGCCCACGGGGTGCCCGTGCAGGCGCGCGAAACCGGTCACCAGCGTCGTGCCGTACTCGCGCTTGAACTCGTGCAGCTCGCTGGCGTCGACCAGTCGCGCGATGACCTCGCGTACGTCGTACGGGGTGAGCAGGTCGGTCGGGACGACGCCGTACAGCTGGCCCTCGTCCACGGCGGGCGGTCGGCTCTCCGTGACGTCCCAGGCCTGGTGGCGCGAGACGGGCAGGGTGGCGACGATGTCCCGCACGATCTGCAGCGCGTGCGCATCGTTCTCGGCCAGGTGGTCCACGACGCCCGACCTGCGCGCGTGCAGCTCGCCGCCGCCGAGGTCCTCCGCGCTCACCACCTCGCCGGTCGCCGCCTTCACCAGCGGCGGCCCGCCCAGGAAGATCGTCCCCTGGCCGCGCACGATCACGGTCTCGTCGCTCATCGCGGGGACGTACGCGCCGCCGGCCGTGCAGGAGCCCATCACGCACGCGACCTGCGGGATCCCCTGCGCGGACATCCGCGCCTGGTTGAAGAAGATGCGACCGAAGTGGTCCCGGTCGGGGAACACCTCGTCCTGCTTGGGCAGGTAGGCGCCCCCGGAGTCGACGAGGTACAGGCACGGCAGCCGGTTCTCGAGCGCGATCTCCTGCGCCCGCAGGTGCTTCTTCACCGTCAGCGGGTAGTAGGTGCCACCCTTCACGGTCGCGTCGTTGGACAGCACCATGACGTGCCGGCCGTGCACGAGCCCGATCCCGGCGATCACCCCGGCGCCCGGCGCCTCGCCGTCGTAGAGCCCGTCGGCGGCCAGCGGCGCCACCTCGAGAAAAGGGCTGCCGTCGTCGAGGAGCACGTCGATCCGCTCACGGGGCAGCAGCTTGCCGCGGGCCACGTGCCGATCCCGCGACTTCTGCGGGCCGCCTTCGGCCACCGTGCGGAGCCTCGCGTCCAGCTCCGTGACGAGGGCGCGCTGGGCCGCGTCGTTCGCGCGGTAGGCGTCGGCCGTCGGGTCGGCCGCGGTGGCGAGCATCTCCATCGACGCTGTCTCCAAGGGGTGGCTGGAGCACACTTGAGTTAGGGGTCGCTAACTGAAATCAGGCTACAGTTCGGGCAGACCGTTGTCCACGGAAGGAGTGCCGTGACGCTGGATGCCGCCCCGACCGCCCGCGGCCGCGCCAAGGCCGAACGGCGAGCCGCGCTGCTGTCGTCGGCCGCCCACCTGTTCGCCGCGCGGGGCTTCGACGGCGTGTCCATCGAGGACCTCGGCTCGTCGGTCGGGATCAGCGGACCCGCCGTGTACCGGCACTTCGCCGGCAAGCAGGCCGTGCTCGCCGCCCTCCTCGTCGGGGTCAGCGAGGGTCTGCTCGTGGGCGGTCGCGCCGTGGTCGCGGCCGCCGACGACGACCCAGCCGCCCTGCGCGCGCTGGTCCGGTTCCACGTCGACTTCGCCCTGCGCGACCCCGACGTCATCCGCGTGCAGGACCGCGACCTGGCCGCGCTCACCGCACACGACCGCGAGTCGGTCCGTGACCTGCAGCGCCGCTACGTCGACCTGTGGGTCGACGTGCTCGGCCGGCTGAGCCCCTCGACCGAGCGCGCCGAACGTCGCCTGCGCGCGCAGGCGACGTTCGGGCTGCTCAACTCGACGCCGCACAGCGCGCGGTCGGTCACCCTGACCCGAACCCGCACGCTGCTGGCGCAGATGGCGCTGGCCGCGCTCGGCCACTGAACCCCTACACCAGGCTCAGCACCGATCCCGGGCGCGCCAGGACCCCGCCGACGTCGGTGAGGAAGTGGGCCGCCTCGGCGCCATCGACGAGGCGGTGGTCGAAGGAGACGCTCAGCGTCATGACGTGCCGCAGGGCGATCTGGTCCTGGAACTCCCACGGCTGCCGACGGATCGCGCCCATCGCGAGGATCGCCGCCTGGCCGGGCACCAGGATCGGCGTGCCGGTGTCCACGCCGAGCACCCCGATGTTGGTGATCGTGATCGTGCCTCCGGTCAGGTCGGCCGGCGTCGTGGTGCCCGCCCGCGCGGCCTCGGTCAGGGCGGCGATCGCGTCGGCCAGCTCCGGCAGCCGGAGCCGGTCGGCGTCCTTGATGCTCGGCACCAGCAGCCCGCGCGGGGTCGCCGCCGCGATGCCGAGGTCCACGTAGCCGTACTGGACGATCTCGCCGGCGCTCTCGTCCCAGTGCGCGTTGAGCGTGGGGTTGCGGTGCAGCGCGATCGTCACCGCCTTGGCCACCAGCGTCAGCACGGTGATCCGGTGACCCGCGAGCGAGCGGTCGGCGCGGAACGCCTCGAGCAGCTCGATGGCCGGGGTGACGTCGACCGTGAGCGAGGTCGACGCGTGCGGAGCCGTGAACGCGCTGGCCACCATGGCCGCGGCGGTCTGCTTGCGGACGCCCGCGACGGGGATGCGGACCTCCCGCGCCGTGCTGTCCGGCTCGGCGCGGGGCGGAGCGGGCTCCGCCTTCGGGGCCGGGGTCCGGGCCGGGGCCGGGGTGTGCGGCCTGGGCCGGTGCGCGCTGAGCGCCGGGCCGTTGCCCGACACGATCCGGAGCACGTCCTCGCGGGTGATCGCGCCGTCCGTGCCGGTCCCCTCCACCCAGTCGAGGTCGACGCCCAGGTCGTGCGCGAGCTTGCGGACCAGCGGATTGAGCGTGCCCCGGGGGACGCCCGGGCCTCGCGGTGCGGGTTCGGCGACCGGGTGGCCGGCCGACCAGCCCGCCGACCGGGACCGACGCGTCGGCCTCGTCGACCCCTCGACCAGCGGCCCGTACCCGACCAGCACGGACACCCGCTCGGGCGCCGCCGGCGGGTGCGGGTCGTCGACCACGGCGGGGACCTCGACGGCGATCGTCAGGAGCGGCGCGCCGACGGGAACGGTCGCTCCGGGCGCGACCAGCAGCTCCGCCACGACCCCGGCGTAGGGCGACGGCAGCTGGACCAGCGCCTTCGCCGTCTCCACCTCGGCCACCACCTGGTTGAGCTCGACGGTGTCGCCGACGGCGACCGTCCACTCGACCAGCTCCGACTCCGTGAGGCCCTCGCCCAGGTCGGGCAGCGTGATCGTCCGGACCGTGGTGCTCATGACGCCCTCCACCCTGTCAGGGAGCTCGCTCTGCCCAGGACGCGGTCGACGGCATCGAGGATGCGGTCGAGGTCCGGCAGGAAGTGCTCCTCCACCTTCGCCGCCGGGTACGGCGTGTCGAACCCGGTCACCCGCTCGGGGGCCGCCCGGAGCGCGTCGAAGCAGCGGTCGACGACCCCCGCGACGATCTCCGCACCGAGACCGCCGCTGCGCTGGGCCTCGTGCGCGACCACCAGCCGACCGGTCTTGCGCACGGACGCCTCGACGGTGTCGAGGTCGAGCGGCGACAGCGAACGCAGGTCGACCACCTCGATCGACAGCCCGTCGTCCCGCGCCGCGAGCGCGGCGTCCCGGGCGGTCACGACGAGCGGGCCGTAGGCGACGACCGTGGCGTCGGAACCCTCGACCACCACCCGCGCGCGGTCCAGCGGCAGAGCGTCGTGCACGGTCTCCTCGACCTCGCCCTTGACCCAGTAGCGCCGCTTCGGCTCGAAGAAGACGACGGGGTCGTCGCACGCGATCGCCTGCCGGATCATCGTGTGCGCGTCCTGCGGACCGGCGCACGTGACCACGCGCAGACCCGGGGTGTGCGCGAAGTAGGCCTCGGGCGACTCGGAGTGGTGCTCGACCGCGCCGATGCCGCCGCCGTACGGGATGCGCACCGTGATGGGCATCCGGACCGCGCCGCCGGTGCGGTAGTGGATGCGCGCCACCTGCGTGACCAGCTGGTCGACGGCGGGGAACACGAAGCCGTCGAACTGGATCTCGACCACCGGGCGGTACCCCCGGTACGCGAGGCCGACGGCGACGCCCATCATCCCGGACTCGGCCAGCGGTGCGTCCATCACGCGGTCGGCGCCGAAGTCGCGCTGCAGCCCGTCGGTCACCCGGAACACTCCCCCGAGCCGGCCGATGTCCTCGCCCAGCAGCACCACGGTCGGGTCGTCGTCGAGCGCGTGCCGCAGGCCCGAGGTGAGCGCCGCGGCCATCGTCATGGTGGCCATCAGGCGTCGCCCCCCTCGAACATCGCCAGGTAGGCGGCGTACTGGCTGCGTTGCCGTTCCAGCGGTGCGGTCGGTTCGACGTAGACGTGGTCGAACACGCTCAGCGGCTCCGGGTCGGGCAGGCCGTAGCAGGCCTCGCGCATCGCGGACGCGAACGCGTCGGCCGTCCGAGTGATCGCTGCGGTGCGCTCCTCGGGCAGCCGCAGGAGGCGCTCGAGCCGGGCGATCGGGTCCTTCGCCGCCCACGCCGTCTTCTGCGACGGCTCGACGTAGCGGGTCGGGTCGTCGGACGTGGTGTGCGGACCCATCCGGTAGGTGACCGCCTCGATGAAGGTGGGGCCGTCGCCGCGTCGTGCCCGGTCCAGGGCGACGCGCGTCGCGGCGAGGACGGCGAGGACGTCGTTGCCGTCCACCCGGATGCTGGGGATGCCGTAGCCCCCCGCGCGCTCGGCGATCGGCCGCTGCGCCTGCAGGTCCACGGGCTCGGAGATCGCCCACTGGTTGTTCTGGCAGAAGAAGACGACCGGCGCCCGGAAGCTCGCGGCGAACACCATCGCCTCGTGCACGTCGCCCTTGCTCGTGGCGCCGTCGCCGAAGTACGCGACCGCCACCGAGTCCACCCCGTCCTTGGCGCAGCCGAGCGCGTACCCGGTGGCGTGCAGGACCTGCGAGCCGATCATCACCTGCGGCGTCGCCATGCCGATGCTGCGCGGGTCCCATCCGGACAGCGCGGTTCCGCGCCAGACGCGCACGAGGTCACGGGGCTGCGCGCCGCGGCAGTACGCCACACCGTTCTCGCGATAGCTGGTGAAGACGAAGTCGTCGTCGCGCAGAGCCCGGGCCGAGCCGATCTGCGCGGCCTCCTGGCCCAGCAGCGGCGGCCACAGCCCGAGCTGCCCCTGCCGCTGGAGCGCGACGGCCTCGGTGTCGAAGCGGCGCGCGACGACCATGTCCTCGTAGAGGCTGGTGAGCTGCTCGTCGTCGACGTCGGCGACCACCGGGTCGTACACGGGGTCGTCCCGACGGACGCCGTCTGGCGTCACGAGCTGGACGAGATCGCCGGTCAGGGGCTGTTTCGTCGGCCGGGCAGGACTGACTGACACATCTGAACGCAACATGTTTCGCTCCGTTGGGGTGGCGGAGCCGTCGCTCTTGTGAAGCTGGGCCCCATTGCCTGATGTATCGCCAATGTAAGTCCACGAGAGCCGTCATGCCCATGCTTGGAGCGGGTGTCGTTTACCCCGAGTGCGCCAGGCGCGACCGGCGCACGGAGTAGCCGAAGTACACGACGAACCCCACGACGAGCCAGATCAGGAACCGCAGCCACGTCTCCACGGACAGGTTGAGCATCAGGTACAGGCACACCGCCGCGGACACGAGCGGCAGGACCGGCACCCAGGGCACCCGGAACGAGCGCGGCAGATCGGGACGCTTGCGGCGCAGCACCAGCACGCCCAGGCTGACCAGCACGAACGCGCTGAGGGTGCCGATGTTGACCATCTCCTCGAGCACCCCGACGGGCGTCAGGCCCGCGACGAGCGCCACGACGACGGTGACGACCACCGTGATCACCCAGGGCGTGCGGAACGTCGGGTGCACCTTGGCCAGCACGACGGGCAGCAAGTGGTCGCGGCTCATCGCGAAGATCACCCGGCTGCCGCCGATCATCAGGGTGAGCACCACGGTGGTCAGGCCCGCGACCGCGCCCGCGGAGATCACGGTCGCCATCCAGTCCTGGCCGTGCGCGGTGAACGCGTTCGCCAGTGCCGCCTCGGGGTCGAGCTTGTCGTAGCTGACCATCCCGGTCACCACGATCGAGACGGCGCAGTAGAGGATCGTGCAGATGATCAGCGAGCCGATGATCCCGATCGGCAGGTCGCGCTGCGGGTTGCGGGTCTCCTCGGCGGTCGTCGCGACGACGTCGAACCCGATGAACGCGAAGAACACGAGCGCGGCGCCGGCGACCACCCCGCCCCAGCCGAACGTCGAAGGCTCGACGCCGGCGATCGCCTGCAGGAGCGGCTGGGTCAGCCCGGTGGTCGCCTCCGTGGCCTGCGCCGGCGGGATGAACGGACGGTAGTTGTCCCGGGAGATGAACTGGATGCCGGCGACGATCACGAAGAGCACCACGAACAGCTTGAGCGCGACGAGCACGAGGTTGACCCGCAACGACTCCTTGATCCCGATGGTGATGAGCACCCCGAGCACGACCACGAGCGCGATGGCCGGCAGGTCGACGACGCCGCCGTACCCGATCGACTCGGGGACGGTGACGCCGAGGTTGTCGAGCAGAACCCCGAGGTACGCGCTCCAGCCCTGCGCGACGACGCTGGCGCCCAGGAACATCTCGAGGATCAGGTCCCACCCGATGATCCACGCGAAGATCTCACCGAGGCTCGAGTAGCTGAACGTGTAGGCCGACCCGGAGACGGGGACGGTCGAGGCGAACTCGGCGTAGCACATCGCCGCGAGCGCACAGCAGACCGCCGCGAAGACGAAGGACAGGACGATGGCCGGTCCCGCCACCTGGTGCGCCGCCCGACCGGTCAGCGTGAAGATGCCCGCGCCGATCACCACGCCGACGCCGAACACGATCAGGTCGAGCGCGCTCAGCGAGCGCTTGAGCTTGAACTCCGGCTCCTCGGAGTCCGCCATCGACTGCTCGACGGACTTGGTGCGCAACAGGCTCATGACCAGCTCCCCCGACTCGCCCCTGATGGTCAGGAAAAAGTGTCGCGGAACCTGGGGGGTCGCGCGCGACGGGTCGCTCCGCGCGCGCCGCACGTCGAAGTGGGACTACCGTCCAGTCGTCCGAATTGCCCCCTCAGGAGGAGATGTGACATGCGAGCACGCACCCGACGCTCGGTGATCGTCGCGACCGCGGTGGCCGCGACCCTCGCCGCGGCCGGCACCGCCTACGCCGTCACCGCCCAGCCCGCCATCTCGACGTCCACCCCGCACTCGGCCGACCAGGTCACCAACATCGACGTGCTGCGCCAGCAGATCCGCAACTACTACGGCGACCCGCTGGGCACCGGCGTGTTCGACCCGCAGGGCAACTACGCCAAGGAGGCGTCCGCGGTGGCCGACTCGGGCGCGCACTGGCTCGCCGCCAAGCAGCACGACCACGGCCACTGGGCCAAGGGCGACAACGCGACGAAGGCGATCGTCCTCGACGTCGACGACACCACGCTGACGACGTGGAACTACGAGCTGGTCAGCAACTGGGCCTACAACCCGACCACCAACGCCGACTACGTGAACGGCCAGCTGTTCCCCGCCACCCCGGGCATGGTGGCCATGGCCACCGCGGCCGCGCAGGAGGGCTACGCGGTCTTCTACCTGACCGGCCGACCGACCTCCCAGGAGGCCGCGACGCTGGGCAACCTCACCGCCGACGGCATCGGTGTCGACGCCGGCTACCCGGCGCCCACGGCGCTCAACGACGGCGAGGACGGTCTGTTCACCAAGCCCGACGTCAGCGCCTACCCGGACTACCTCAAGGCGGCCTGCGCCGCCGACCCGGGCGGCAAGTGCACGACGATCCACTACAAGTCCGCCACCCGTGCCCACATCGAGTCGCTGGGCTACGACATCGTCGCGAACTTCGGCGACCAGTACAGCGACCTCAAGGGTGGCTCGGCGGACCGGACCTTCAAGATGCCGAACCCGAACTACTACCTGCCGTGAGGCGGTAGCGCGTCACGCGCATGACGTGGGACCGCTCCGCCAGCAGCGAGCGGAGCGGTCCCACGGCCCGTCGTCAGACCGGCCGGTACAGGTCCGCGGCGAACCGGTAGGCGTCGCCGCGGTACTTGTTGAAGCCGATGAGCACGGGGGTGCCGTCGCTCGTGTACGCCACCTCGTCGCCGACGAGCACCGCCGCACCGACGGTGGTCTCGAGGAGCCGGGCCAGGTCGGCGTCGGCCAGCGCCGCCGTCAGCGTGTACGCGGACCGGTGGATGGCGATCCCGCACCGCGAGCGCAGCTCGTCGTAGAGCGACGCGTCGGTCAGGTCGGCCTCAAGCAACCCAGCCGCCCGATGCTCGGGCAGAACGACGACGTCGAAGCACACCGGTGTGCCGTCCATCCCGCGCAGCCGGTCGATCTGGATGACCGGTGAGGCCGGAGCGATGCGCAGCTTGTCGGCCTCGTCCATGGTGGCCGGGCGCACCTCCTGGCGCAGGACCCGCGCGGTGGGACGCAGACCGCGCGCGTGGGCCATCTCGCTGAAGGTCTGGAGCGTGCTGGGGGGCTCCCCGATGACCTGGCGCGGCACGAACCAGCCGCGCTGGGCGGAACGGTGCACCTGCCCCTCGGACTCGAGCCGGCCGAGGCCCGCCCTCAAGGTCGCTCGGCTGACGCCGAGCTCCTCGGAGAGCTCCCGCTCGCCCGGGAGGCGTGCGCCGGCCGCGAACCGACCCACTCGGAGGTGATGCGCCAGCTGCTCGTAGGCATGCTCGGCTGCCCTGGTTGTCGTCACGACCGGAACGGTACCAGTTGACTAACTGGATCACCAGTGGTTGGTTCTGGATCACGACTGGACTAACTGGTTCATTCCTTGTTACGGTCCTCCCATCGGTCGACGGGGCGAGGATGCCCCGCCGGGTGACACACCCGGAGATGGCCAGAACGCATCGGAGTGATGATGAGGGTTCACCGTGTACGTGCCGCAGCGACCGTTGTTGTGGCTGCAGGCATCGCGCTGACGCTGGGGGCGTGCGCGCCCAGCAGTGGGGGCACCGCGGCAGACGCACCGACCGACGTCTCGACGGACGTCGCGTCCGCAGGAGACGTCACGATCAAGCTCACCGACTTCTGGGGCTCGGCCGAGGGCGACTGGGTCGACGCGGTCATCCAGGACTTCGAGGCCAAGTACCCGAACGTCACGGTCGCCCGCACGTCGGAGGACTGGGGTCAGCTCAACTCGACGCTGAACCTGCAGCTGCAGGATGCGTCCGGCCCGGACATCGCGACGGCGAACAACGGCTGGGCCTCGCTCGGCACGCTCGCCAAGGGCGGTCTGGTGCTCAACCTGGACTCCTACGCGAAGTCGTACGGCTGGGACACCAACGTGCCCACGACGATCCAGCGGCAGAACAAGTTCACGACCGACTTCTCGACCATGGGTGACGGGTCGTGGTTCGCGACGCCGGTCGCCCGCGCGTCCCTCATCGGCCTGTACTACAACGCCGACAAGCTCAAGGCGCTGGGAATCGACCCGCCCACGAGCCTGGCCGAGCTCGAGACGGCAGCCGCCAAGGCGAAGGCCGCCGGCGAGGTGCCCTTCGAGTACGGCAGCATGGACGGCTCGACCACGGCCCTCCTGGGCGTCCAGGCGTTGCTCGCCGACAAGACCAAGCTCAACGACTACACCTACGGCGATGCCTCGGTGAAGGCGACCGACGTCGCGATGACCGACGCCATCACGACCGTCAAGAAGTGGGCCGACGAGGGCTACTACCCCGACTCGTTCGAGGGCATCGACTACCAGACCGCCGTCTCGAACTTCGTCGGCGGCCAGGGCGTGTTCCGCTGGGAGTACACCGGCTCGCTGGGTCTGAACGCCGAGCAGCAGAAGCACTTCGGCTACATCCAGCTGCCCCAGGACGGCGGCTCGACCGTCGGCGTGGGCGCGGCCCCGGGCGCGCTGGTCGTCTCGGCGAAGAGCAAGCACCCGGACGTCGACGCCGCCTTCCTCGACTTCCTCATGTCGCCGACCTCGGCACAGAAGGCGGCCGACCTCGGACTCGTCCCCGCGCTCTCCAAGGACGTGAAGGTCCCCGCCACCTCGCTGAGCCTGACCGGCGAGTCGGCCGGAGCCGCGGCTCTCGACAGCGACGACGGCTACGTGCCGTACTTCGACTGGTCCAGCCCGACGATGCTCGACACCCTCAGCCAGAACATCCAGCTCGTCTACGCCGGCAAGATGACCCCGGACGCCTTCACGGCCGCCGTGGACACCGACCGGGACGCGTTCCTGGCGCAGCAGGGCTGATCCATGACGACGTCAGCGCACAGCACGACCGCACAGGATGCCGCGGAGCCCCGCTCCGGGCAGCGGTCGGACGAGCGCTCGTCCCAGGTCCACCGGTCCCGGCGCCGCTCCGTGCGGAGCCGGAACCGGTGGGTCGGGCTCGCCTTCGTGGCGCTCCCGCTCGTCGCGTACGGGTTCGTCGTCCTGGTCCCCCTGGCGCAGTCGATCCAGTACTCGTTCTTCAAGTGGGACGGCGTCTCCACGGCGACCTGGGTCGGCTTCCAGAACTACGTGCACTTCATCACCGACCCGGTCCTGCGCTCGACGCTCGGGCACGTTCTCGTGCTCATCTGCTTCTTCGCGCTCCTGCCGATCGCCCTCGGTCTGTTCTCGGCGGCGCTGCTGACCCGGGCCAAGCAGCCCGGCATGGCCGTCTACCGGTGGATCTTCTTCCTGCCGCAGGTCATGACGACGGTCGTCGTCGCGCTGGTCTTCAAGCGGATCTACGCGCCGGACGGGCCGCTGAACACCGTTCTGCGGGCCGTCGGGCTGGACTCGCTGACCCGCGTCTGGCTCGCGGACTTCACCTGGGCGCTCCCGGCCCTCGGGCTCGTGGGGACGTGGGTGACGTTCGGCTTCTGCATGGTGCTGTTCATCTCCGGCACGTCCGCGATCGCACCGGAGCTGTACGAGGCCGCACGGATCGACGGTGCCGGCCCCGTCCGCGAGTTCTTCGCGGTGACGCTGCCCGGCCTGCGCGGCCAGATCGCGATCGCCCTCACGCTCACCATCACCGCGGCACTGAGGACCTTCGACCTCGTCTGGGTCACCACCCACGGGGGGCCAGGGACGTCGACGCTCACACCGGCCGTCGCCCTGTACAAGGCGGCATTCCAGAACCCACAGGTAGGCCTCGCGGCGGCGATCGGCGTGACGATGGCGGCCCTGTGCCTGGTCATCGCGCTGATCATCACCCGCGTGGCGGAGAGGGACTGACGTGACCAGGAACAGCGAACGAACAGTGAACTACATCGTCCTGACGGTCATGGCGATCCTCGTGCTCTTCCCGGTCGCCACCTTCCTGCTCGCGGCGCTCAGCCCGGAGCGCTCGGGGAAGCCGGTCGGGGTCCAGAGCTTCTCGTGGAGCAACTTCTCGACGGCGTGGCAGCTCGCGGGATTCTCGCGAGCCATGGTCGTCTCGCTCACGATCGCGGTCTGCGCGGTCATCGGGCAGGTCTTCCTGGCCGTGCTCGGCGGGTACGGGTTCGGCGTGCTCGGGGTCGTCGGCGAGAAGGTGATCTTCCCGGTCATCCTGCTCGGCATGATGATCTCGACCGAGGCGATCATCGTCCCGCTGTACTACCAGTTCAGGGCCGTCGGGCTGACGAACTCCATACCCGGGATCATCTTGATCCAGCTCGGCATGGGCGTCCCGTTCGGCGTCTTCTGGATGCGGGCCGCGTTCCGCTCGCTGCCGCGCTCGATCTTCGAGTCGGCCGCTCTGGACGGCGCCGGACCGCTGCGGATGCTGCGCCTGATCGCGCTGCCGATCATCCGGCCCGCGATCTACACGCTCATCCTGCTGAGCTTCATGTGGATCTGGAACGACTACTTCCTGTCCCTGGTCTTCCTGCACGGCGCCAACCAGACCGCCACGGTGGCGCTCGGCGTCTTCCAGGGCAAGTACGTGACCCAGATCAACCTCATGGCTGCGGGCGGCATCCTCGTCGCCGCCCCCGTGCTGATCCTCTACGTCCTGTTCCAGCGCAAGTTCATCTCCGGGATGCTCGCGGGCGCCATCAAGGAGTAGCAGCAGCGCCCTGCCCATCCGACCCAGCAAACTTCTCAGGGGTACTGCAGTGACACTCGAACCCATGCTCTTCTCCGACGCGGACGCCGTCGGCGACGCGGTCGCCGCGATGGTCGTCGACCGCCTGGCCGCGACAGCCGGCGGCGGCAAGCCTTTCCTTCTGGGCTGCCCCGGTGGCCGCACCGCCTCGTCGACGTACCGGGCGCTCGCGCGCCACGCCGGCGACGGGGTCGACCTCTCGCGGCTCGTCATCGTGATGATGGACGAGTACGTCGTGCCGACCGACGACGGGGGTCTGCGTCGCGTCGACCCCGGTGAGTCCTTCTCGTGCCTGGGCTTCGCGCACCGGGAGATCCTCGAGCCGATCGCCGCGGCGTGCCGGGCGGCCGGCACGACGCCCCCGAGCGAGGTCTGGATCCCCGACCCCGCCGACCCGGCCGCGTACGACGAGCGGATCGCAGCGGCCGGAGGCGTCGACCTGTTCCTCCTCGCGTCGGGCGCGAGCGACGGGCACATCGCCTTCAACCAGCCGGGGACGCCGCGACCGACGCGGACGCACGTCGCCCCCTTGGGCCTGGCGACGCGCCGCGACAACATGGAGACGTTCCCGGCGTTCAAGCAGCTCGAGCTGGTCCCCGAGCACGGCGTCACCGTCGGCGTCGACACGATCGCCTCCCTGTCCCACGAGGTCGTGATGATCGTCTCCGGCGAGCACAAGCGGCACGCGTTCCACCGCCTGGCCTCGGCCGACGCCTATGAGTCCGACTGGCCGGCGACCGTTGCCGTCGAGTGCAAGAACCCGACCCTCGTGGCGGACTCCGCCGCGGCGGGCCGCTGACCACACACCCAGAACCTCCCGCAGGACGATCGAAGGAAGCGCACAACATGGCAGCCATCAAGCTCGTGTACATCGGGGGTGGATCCTCGCGCGGCGCGGGGACCATGGCCTCGTTCCTGGCCCACGCCAAGGACTTCGCCGGCTCCGAGGTCGTGATCCAGGACGTGAACCCGGACCGCCTGCAGGCGGTCGAGACGATCGCGACCAAGATCGCTCGGGCCCAGGACCTCGACATCACCATCAGCTCGACGACGGACCGCCGCGCCGCGCTCACGGACGCCGACGCGGTGCTGTCGAGCTTCCGTCCCGGCAACTTCGCGGCTCGCGCCCTGGACGAGCGCATCCCGCTCAAGCACGGCGTCATCGGCCAGGAGACCCAGGGCCCGGGCGGGTTCTTCATGGCCCTGCGCTCGATCCACATCTACGAGGACATCGTCCGCGACCTCGACGCCGTGGCGCCGAACGCGATCCTCTTCAACTACACCAACCCGGTGAACATCGTCTCCCAGGCCGTCACCAAGTTCACCGACCGCACGATCTGGTCGATGTGCGAGGGCCCCATCGTGTTCCCGAAGACCGTGCTCCGGGCGGCCGGGCTCGACATCGACAAGGCCGAGATCGTCATGGCCGGCGTCAACCACAACGTCTGGTCGACCGAGCACACCTACGACGGCCAGGACCTCATGCCCCTGCTGGACGCCGCCTGGGCGGCCCGCAAGGACGACCCGACGCTCAGCACCCTCGCCAAGCGCATGCTGCAGCTCGCCGTGACGATGCGCTCGGTCCCGGCCGACTACTTCCAGTACTACTACTTCCGCGAGGAGGTGCTGCGCGAGCTGCAGGGCGCCCGGACCACCCGCGCAGAGGACCTGCTCGCCGCCCTCCCCGGCTACTGGGAGCACTACGAGGAGCAGTCGCGCGTCGAGGTTCCCGACCTGGACCCGAAGCGGTCGCGCGGCGGCATCCACGAGCTCGAGCTCGCGATCGACGTCATGAGCGCGCACTACAACGACACGGGCGCGCGTCTGCCCGTCAACCTCCCGAACGTCGGGGGCGCGCTCCCCGGGTTCGACGAGGACGTCGTCGTGGAGATGTGGTGCACGGTCGACGCCCAGGGCGTCAAGCCGCTCCCCCAGAAGCCGCTGCCGCACGCCGTGCGCGGCCTGGTCCAGCAGCTGGCCGAGTACCAGTACCTCGCGGCCGAGGCCGCGTGGAAGGGCACCCGTGCCGACGGCATCCGTGCGCTGGCCGCGAACCCGATGGTGCCGACGCTCCGCGTCGCCGAGGAGCTCTACGACGAGATGGCGTACGCCCACCGCGCCTACCTGCCCGAGCGGCTGCTCGCCTAGGCATGAGCGACGCATACCTGGCGCTGGACGCCGGCAACTCCAAGACGGTCGCCCTCGTCGTCGACGGCGAGGGCACCGTCCTGGGGCGCGGCCGCGGCGGCAACGGCGATATCTACGGTGCGGCCAGCGTCGACGACGCTCTCGCGGCCGTGCTCGGAGCCGTCGGCGACGCCCTGGCCGACGCCGGGCTCGCGCCGGACGACGTCGTCTCGGCGGCGTTCCGCGTCGCGGGCGTCGACTACCCCGAGGACGCACGGTTCTGGGACGAGCACCTGCGCGAGACGCTCGGCGCGATCGGGCGCTGGAGCATCCTCAACGACGGCTTCGCGTCGCTGCGCCTGATCGACGGCACCGGCGTCGGGCTGTCGATCACGGTCGGCACCGGGCCCGCGCTCGCTGCCCGCTCGGCGGACGGCCGCGAGGAGTTCTCGGGCATGTTCATGTTCGACGACCTCGGCGGCGGGGGCCTTGGCAACGCGGCGCTCGCGGCCGTGACCCGGGCCTGGATGGGGATCTCGCCGCCGACGGCCCTGACCGACGAGCTCACCACGATGTTCGGCGTCGAGGACGCGTGGCACCTGCGCCACGCCTTCACCCAGCGGTTCGGCGCCCGACCGAGGCGCGACCTGTGGCAGGCGTCCCGCGTGGTCCTGGCCGCCGCCGGCGCCGGTGACCCCGTGGCCTGCCGGATCGTGGTGGACCAGGCCGGGGCGTTCGTCCGCTACGCGCAGTGGTGCGCGCAGCGGGTCGGCGTCGACCTCGCATCCGGCGAGCTGCCCGTGCTGCTCAACGGGTCGGTCGCCACCTCGGAGCACCCCGCGATGCGGGACGCCCTCGTCGCCGGGCTGGCACGCGTGGCACCCGCGGCGCCGGTCAGCGTGGCGGTGGCCTCACCGCTCTGCGGCGTGGTGCTCGACGCGCTCGCCGAGGGCGGGGTCGAGATCACGCCCGACCTGCTCGCCCGCGTCCGGGACGACCATCCCGACGACTTCCTGATCACCTGAACCCGGAGGACCACCCCTGATGAGCACGCCCCCGTTCGACGTCGAGGCTGTCCTGGCCGCCCTCACCCTCGAGGAGAAGGCCTCGCTGCTCTCCGGGCACGACGACTGGTACACCGAGACGATCGACCGTCTGGGCGTGCCGGCCATCGAGGTCGGCGACGGCCCGCACGGCCTGCGCAAGGAGACCGGCGTCGACATGGTCTGGGTGCCGGCCACCGGCTTCCCGACCGCGTCCGCGATGGGCGCCTCGTGGGACCGGGACCTGGTGCGACGCGTCGGGCAGGCGATCGGCGAGGAGGCGCGGGCCGAGGGCGTCCAGGTCGTGCTCGGCCCGGGCGTGAACATGAAGCGCTCCCCCTTGTGCGGGCGCAACTTCGAGTACTTCTCCGAGGACCCGGTGCACTCCGGAGACCTGGGAGCCGCGTACGTCGAGGGTGTCCAGTCGGTCGGCGTCGGAACGTCGCTCAAGCACTTCGCGGCGAACAACCAGGAGATCGAGCGGACGCGGATCTCGGTCGAGGCGGACGAGCGCACGCTGCGCGAGATCTACCTCTCCGCGTTCGAGCGCGTCGTCGAGCAGGCCGACCCCTGGACGGTCATGTGCTCGTACAACCGGCTGCACGGGCTGCACGCCTCGGAGAACCACTGGTTGCTCACCGAGGTGCTGCGCGACGAGTGGGGGTACGACGGCGTCGTCGTCTCCGACTGGAACGCGGTCCACCACCGCGTCCCCGCACTGCTGGCCGGCCTCGACCTCGAGATGCCCGGCACGGGCGGTCGCACCGACGCGGAGATCGTCGCGGCCGTGCGGTCGGGCGCGCTCGACGAGTCGGTCGTCGACAGCGCGGCGCGCAGGGTCCTGCAGCTCGTCGTCCGCGCCTACCCCGGCCCGGACCAGGTGAACGGGCCGGTCATGGACCTGGGCGCTGCGCCGGGCGACGCCCTCACGGAGACGCAGCTCGAGCTGCTGGGCGCCGACGCGCACCACGCGCTGGCCCGCGAGGCCGCCGCCGGGTGCATCACGCTCCTGCGCAACGGGCCCGCGGCGTCGCCGGTCCTGCCCCTCGCCGTGGACGGCGACGCCCGGATCGCCGTGATCGGCGCGTTCGCCGACCGCTTCCGCATCCAGGGCGGCGGCTCGTCCGGCGTCAGCCCGACCCGCGTCGAGAACGCGCTCGACTCGATCCGTGCGCTGGCCGGCGACCGCGTGACCTACGCGCCCGGCTACGTGCACACGCCGAAGGACGACTACCAGGACGACCTCGACTCCTACCTGGCCGCGCACGGCGCGACCTTCGTCGACGACGGCTCCGGGCCCGCCCGGCGGTCGGCCGCGCTGGCCCGTGCCCTGCGCATGGCGGCGGCCGCCGAGCACGTCGCGGCGGCCCCGCCGTCCCCGCGGGCGGAGCGACTGATCGACGAGGCCGTCGCCGTGGCCGCCGAGTCCGACGTCGTCGTCGCCTTCGTCGGCCTGCCCCTCGCGTTCGAGCAGGAGGCCGACGACCGGACGACGCTCTCGCTGCCGTCCGACCACGTCGCCCTCCTCGGCCGGCTCGCCGACCTCGGAAAGCCCGTCGTCGTCGTCCTGTCGAACGGCGCCGCGATCACCATGGACCCCTGGCACGACCGCGTCGACGCCATCGTCGAGGCGTGGCTGCCCGGTCAGGCCGGTGCGGCCGCCGTCGCCGACGTCCTGTTCGGCCGGGTCAACCCGTCCGGCAAGGTCGCCGAGACGTTCCCCCTCGCCGTTCAGGACTCGCCGGGGTACGTCACCTGGACCGGCGAGCGCGGCACCGTGCAGTACGGCGAGGGCGTGTTCATCGGCTACCGCTGGTACGACGCCCTGCTCCGCGACGTGCGCTACCCGTTCGGGCACGGCCTGTCGTACTCGACGTTCGCGTACTCCTCGCTGGACGTCGAGGTGCTCGACCCGGCCGCCGGCGACGTGCGCGTGACCTGCACGATCACCAACACGGGCTCCCGTGCCGGCCAGGAGGTCGTGCAGCTGTACGTCGGCGACCCCGACGCCGCCGTGCGTCGCCCGGTGCGTGAGCTCAAGGGGTTCGAGAAGGTCATGCTCGAGCCGGGCGCGTCGACGACGGTCGTCTTCGCGCTGGCCAACCGCGACTTCGCGTACTGGGACGTCGCCGCGACACGCGCCGACGGACGCTCCGGCGAGTGGCGCCGCGAGGGCGGCGAGTTCGTGATCGCCGTCGGCGCCTCGTCCCGCGACCTGCGGCTGGACGCGAGCATCACGCTGCCCGACGACGACCGCGTCTCGCCGCTCGTGCCCGACTCCGAGCTCCTCCTCGCCCGGGCGTCTCGATTCACGGAGGGCCACCACGGGTAGTCGTCCCCGCGACCTCCCCACCACCCGGCCCCGTGACGGGGGCCGGGTGGCGTCGTGCGCTCGGCTCGGTGCTCGCCGTTCACCGGCCCGTCGCCGAGAAGTGCTGATAGTCGGTGGGTGACGACCAGTCGCCGCCCCAGCCCCACCCGACGGACGCGAACGCCCGCACCACGAGGTCGTCGTCGTGGATCACGCCCGGCAGGTCCGGGCGGCCGGAGAATGCCGCCCCGGCGGAGGGCGCGACGTGGCGGCCGACGACGTAGGGGTTCTCTCTCGGGTTGATGTCGATCGCTCGCCCGTACGCGTGCTCGGACCAGCCCGTGCCGCCGGTCACGGCGCGGCAGTTGAAGGCGGACGTGTTGTCGGCGTCCATCGACGCGTCGTCGCTCGCGCCGAAGTCGTCGACGAGCCTCATCGACCGGACCGGATAGCCGGCGTCCCAGAGCGCGTGGAACACCGTGACGATGTCGTCTGCCGCGTCGGCGTGCACGACGACCTCACCCTGCGCCACCTCGCCGGCGAAGCCGTGGTAGCTCACGGTCACGTAGCGCAGGTCCTCGAGTGCCACGGGGCATCCGGGCCGCCAGGACGACGACATCCGCGACGCCAGGTCGGGCGTGATGGTGGCGATCGTCGAGCGGAACGCCGGCGGCGCCGGTGGCGCCGGCGCCGGTGTCGGTGTCGAGGTCTGGATCGGGGGCGGCGGTGTCGACTTCTGCGGCGCTCGCGTCGCGGTGACGTCCGGTGGGGCGGTGGACGGCGCGAGCGGAGCAGCCGGGTCGCAGGCGCCGAGGACCGCGACGGCGAGGACGACGCACGTCGCAACGACGACGTGCGATCCGCGACGACCCATCGGCCCAGTATCGCGACCGCTGCGCCATCGGCTGGCTCTCGCCCGTCGCGAGATCGACCAACACACCTAGAGAGTCAGGCCCCGCGCGATCGGGACCCCCGGCCGGTAGGCCAGGTGCCGGTGGCTCGGGGCGTCGAGGACGGCCAGGTCGGCGCGGGCGCCCAGCCGCAGGTGTCCGACGTCGTCCCGACGCAGGGCGTGCGCACCGCCCAGCGTCGCCGCGCGCAGGGCCTCCGCGACGGTCATCCGCATCTCGCGGACCGCCAGGGCGATCATCAGTGGCATCGACGTCGAGAAGCACGTCCCGGGGTTGCAGTCGCTGGCCAGTGCGACCTCGACGCCCGCGTCGAGCAGCCGGCGCGCATCGGGATACGGAGAACGGGTGGAGAACTCGACGCCGGGCAGCAGGGTCGCGACGGTGTCGGAGCCGGACAGGGCGTCGACGTCGCCTGCGGACAGGTACGTGCAGTGGTCGACGCTGGCGGCGCCGAGCTCGACGGCGAGCTGCGCGCCCGGACCGGGACCGAGCTGGTTGCCGTGCACGCGCAGGCCGAGACCCGCCGACCGAGCCGCCAGCAGGACGACCCGGGCCTCGTCCCCGTCGAACGCGACCGGGCTGGCGGGCTCGCAGAACACGTCGGCCCACCGGGCATAGGGAGCGCAGGCAGCGAGCATCGGGCCGGTGACCAGCGCGACGTAGTCGGCCCGCTCGATCCCGTGCGGGACGACGTGCGCGCCGAGGAACGTCGTCTCGACGGTGACCTCGCGGGCCAGCCGGAGCAGACGCTCCTCGGTCGCGACGTCGAGGCCGTAGCCGCTCTTGATCTCGAGGGTCGTCGTGCCCTGGGCCCGCGCTTCTGCGGCCAGCGCGGCCAGCCGCGCCCTGAGGGCGACGTCGGACGCCGAACGGGTGGCCGCGACCGTCGTCGCGATCCCGCCGCCGGTGTACGGGGTGCCGGCCATGCGGGCCTCGAACTCGGCGGCCCGGTCGCCGGCGAAGACGAGGTGCGTGTGGGAGTCGACGAAACCCGGGACGACCGCCGCGCCGGCCAGGTCGGTGCGACGGTCCGCGGCGGGTGCGTCCGCGGCCGGGCCCGCCCAGGCGACGCAGCCGTCTTCCGCCACGAGCGCGGCGTCGAGCAGCGGACCGTCGAACCGTGGGTCGTGCGTGACGAGCTCGCCGATGCCCGTGAGCAGGTGCGACGTCATCGGGCCTCCTCCCAGGCGGCGCGGATCGCCGTGCCCAGCATGGCGCCCACGTCGCCGAGCACGTGCCGACCTGCCTCGACGCGCACGACGCCACCCGCCACGACCGTGTCCACGTCGGTGCTCCCCGCGACGAGCACCAGCTGCGCGGGGTCCGCGCCGGCGGTCCGCGGGGTGTCCGTCCGGACCGCGACCAGGTCGGCGGGCGCGCCGGGGGCGAGTCGCCCTCCGGTCGGGTCGCCGAGGCTCGTGTGTCCGCCCGTGGTCAGCAGCGTCATCAGGTCGGCCGGGGTGAGCACGCCCCGCGTCTCGGCGGCGAGGCGCCCGTGCAGCTCGACGGACCGCGCCTCGGCGAGCAGGTCCGTGCGCACGTGCTGGTCGCTGCCCACCGACAGGCGGGCGCCGGCGGCGTGCAGTGCGGCCCCGGGCGCGATCCCGTCGCCGAGGTCCTGCTCCGTCGACGGGCACAGGCAGACGCCGGTACGCGTCGAGCCGAGGATCGCGACGTCCTCCGGCGTGAGGTGCACAGCGTGGACCGCCGTGGTGCCGGGGCCGAGCGCGCCGGCGTTCTCGAGCACCCGCGTCGGCGTCGCGCCGAAGGTGGCCAGCGCCTGCTCGTTCTCGAGGCGCTGCTCGGACAGGTGGACGTGCAGCGGGCGGCCGCTCGCGTGGGCGGCGATGGTCGGCAGGTCATCGAGAGGGACGGCCCGCACGGAGTGGATCGCGGCGCCGACGGTGAGCGTCTCGTCCGGCCGGATCGCGGCGACGCGGGCGGCCCACGCGTCGGCGTCGGCGTCCCCGAACCGCAGCTGGGCGCCCTCCAGCGGCGCGTCGATCCCGCCCGTGAGGTAGGCGGTGTCGAGCAGGGTGATCCGCAGGCCGGCGTCGCGTGCGGCCGTGCGCAACGCCTCGGCCATGACGTTCGGCTCCGCGTAGGCCCGGCCACCCGGTGCGTGGTGGAGGTAGTGGAACTCCCCCACCGCGGTGACCCCGGCGAGCACCATCTCGGCGTAGGTCGCGCGGGCGAGGTCGAGGTAGGCGTCCGGCGTCAGGGTCGCCGCGAGCGTGTACATCCGCTCCCGCCAGGTCCAGAACGTGCCGCCGCGGTCGTGCGTCCGCCCGCGCAGCGCCCGGTGGAACGCGTGCGAGTGGGCGTTGGCGAAGCCCGGCAGGACGACACCCGGGAGACGACGGTCGGTGGGCTCTCGTGAGCCGTGTCCCACGGCCGTGATGCGACCGTCGGCGGTCTCGATGCGGACGTCGGCCGCCAGGCCGTCCGGCAGCCACGCGTGCTCCGCCCAGTAGGTGGTCACGCGAGAAGCCGGCCGAGCGTCGCGGTGAGCGCGTCGATGCCCGCCAGGCAGTCGGCCTCGTCGGCGTCCTCGGCCGGCGCGTGCGAGACGCCGGACGGGTTACGGACGAAGAGCATCGCCGTCGGGATGCCGGCCGAAGCGAGGATGCCCGCGTCGTGGCCCGCGCCGGTGCTCAGCCGGGGGGGACCGCCGAGCGCGTCGACGACCGTGTCCGCCAGGTCGGCATCGAGCACCGTGACCGGGGTCCAGGACTCCTGGGCCGGTGCGTAGCCGGCGAGCGAGTCGAGGACCGCCCGGACCGCGGACTCGTCCTCCGCCCGGACGTCCAGCCACGCGGTGACCTGCGACGGGATCGCGTTGACCCCGTTCGGGTCGACTCGGAGCTTGCCGACCGTGGCCAGCGCGCCGGCGTCGAGCGCGGCATTGCGGACGTGCCCGACGAACGCCGCGAGGTCGAGCATCGGGTCGCGCCGGTCGGCCAGCGGGGTGGTGCCGGCGTGGTTGGCCTCGCCGCGCAGCTCGACGCGCCAGCGGCCGTGCGGCCAGATCATCCGGCCGACGCCGACGGGGTCGCCCGTGTGCACCAGCCCACGGCCCTGCTCGACGTGCAGCTCGACGAAGGAGGCGATGCGCCGCAGGGTGTCGGGGTCCGGGCCCAGGGTCGACGGGTCGCGGCCCGCGGTGGTCAGGGCCTCGGCCATCGTCACGCCGTCGGCGTCCTTGAGCGATCGCGCCCGGTCCGCGTCGAGGACCCCGGTGATCAGGCGCGAACCGGCGCACGCGACGCCGAAGCGAGCGCCTTCCTCGTCGACGAAGTTCGCGATGCCGAGCGGACGGGCCGGTGTCACGCCGCGCTCCATCAGCTGATCGAGTGCCGCGAACGCGCTGACCACGCCGAGCGGTCCGTCGAACGCGCCGCCGCCGGGCACCGAGTCGAGGTGGCTCCCGGTGACCACACCCGGGGTCGCGTCCGGGTCACCCCACCACGCCCACTGGTTGCCGGCGCGGTCGATGACCAGGTCCAGGCCGCGCGCGGACGCCTCACCGGCGAACCACTCGCGGAGGGTGTGGTCTTCGCGGGTCCAGGCGAACCGGCGGTAGCCGCCGTCGTCGGAGCGCCCGACGCTCTCCAGGTCCGCCCACATCCGGGCGAAGGTCACGACCCCTCCCGCATCGGCACGCGCAGGCCGTGGGCCGTCGCGACCTCGTCGGCCCGCGCGTATCCCGCGTCGACGTGCCGCAGGACGCCCATGGCCGGGTCGTTGGACAGCACCCGCGCGAGCTTGCGGGCGGCCAGCTCCGTGCCGTCGGCCACCGACACCTGTCCGGCGTGGATCGAGCGGCCCATGCCGACGCCACCGCCCTGGTGGATGGACACCCAGGTCGCACCCGACGACGCGGCGACGAGAGCGTTCAGCAGCGGCCAGTCGGCGATCGCGTCGGAACCGTCGGCCATGCCCTCGGTCTCGCGGTACGGGGACGCGACCGAACCCGCGTCGAGGTGGTCGCGGCCGATGACGAGAGGTGCGGCCACGTCTCCGGAGGCGACGAGCTCGTTGAACCGCAGACCGGCGCGGTCCCGCTCGCCGTGCCCGAGCCAGCAGATGCGCGCCGGCAGCCCCTGGAACGCGACCCGCTCCTGGGCCGCGCGGATCCAGCGGTGGAGGTGGTCGTTCTCGGGGAACAGGTCGAGCACGGCCCGGTCGGTCACCGCGATGTCGTGGGGGTCGCCCGAGAGCGCGGCCCAGCGGAACGGCCCCTTGCCCTCGGCGAACAGCGGCCGGATGTACGCGGGCACGAAGCCGGGGAAGTCGAACGCCCGCTCGTAGCCTCCCTGCCGGGCCTCGTCACGGATCGAGTTCCCGTAGTCGAACACCTCGGCGCCGGCGTCCATGAACCCGACCATCGCCTCGACGTGCCGGGCCATCGACTCGCGGGCGCGCTCGGTGAACTCGTCGGGCTTGGCGGCCGCGTACGAGGCCCAGTCGGCCACCTCGACGCCGACGGGCAGGTAGCTGAGCGGGTCGTGCGCCGAGGTCTGGTCGGTGACGACGTCGACCTCGACCCCGCGGCGCAACAGGTCGGGCAGCACGGACGCACAGTTGCCGACGACGCCGACGGAGAGTGCAGTCCTGGACGCTTTCGCGGCGATGACCAGCGCGATCGCCTCGTCGAGGTCCGACGCCACCCGGTCCAGGTAGCGCTCGCGGACCCGCCGGTGGAGGCGCTCGCCGTCGACGTCGACGATCAGGCAGGCGCCGCCGTTGAGCGTCACGGCGAGCGGCTGCGCGCCGCCCATGCCGCCGCAGCCGCCGGTCACGGTCAGGGTCCCGGCCAGCGTCCCGCCGAACTTCGACGCGGCCACCGCGGCGAGCGTCTCGTACGTGCCCTGCAGGATCCCCTGCGTACCGATGTAGATCCACGAGCCCGCGGTCATCTGCCCGTACATCGTCAGCCCGAGCTGCTCGAGGCGTCGGAACTCCGGCCAGGTCGCCCAGTCGCCGACGAGGTTCGAGTTGGCGATCAGCACGCGCGGCGCCCACTCGTGCGTCTGCAGCACGCCGACCGGCTTGCCCGACTGGACGAGCAGCGTCTCGTCGTCGCCGAGCGTGGTCAGGGTCCGGACGATCGCGTCGTAGGCGTCCCAGGACCGTGCCGCCTTGCCGGTGCCGCCGTAGACGACCAGGTCGTCGGGACGTTCCGCGACCTCGGCGTCGAGGTTGTTCATGAGCATCCGCAGCGGGGCCTCCGTCTGCCAGCTGCGGGCGGTCAGCGTGGTGCCACGAAGGGCTCGGACGGGGCGGGGACCGTTCACCGGTGGGCTCCTGTCAGCGTGACGGGCAGTGCTGCAGCGACGACGGCGCCGTCGCGGACCGCCTCGGCCGCGGTCTCCAGATCGGGTGAGAGGTACGTGTCGGGTCCCGGACCCGGGACGCCGCGTGCGCGGAGCAGGTCGCGGACCGCGCCGGTGGCCGGTGACGGCGTCAGCGGAGCACGCAGGTCGAGCCCGCGGGCGGCCGTGAGGACCTCGATGCCGATCACACGGGTCAGCGCGTCGATCGACCGCCGCAGCTTGCGGGCCGCGTGCCAGCCCATCGAGACGTGGTCCTCCTGCATCGCCGACGACGGGATCGAGTCGACGCTCGCCGGCACCGCGAGCCGCTTCAGCTCCGAGACGAGGCCCGCGGCGGTGTACTGCGCGATCATCAGGCCGGAGTCGACGCCCGGGTCGTGGGCCAGGAACGGCGGCAGGCCGTGGCTGCGCGAGACGTCGAGGAACCGGTCGGTGCGACGCTCGGACATGCTGGCGACGTCGGCGACGACGATGGCGAGGAAGTCGAGCACGTACGCCACCGGTGCGCCGTGGAAGTTGCCGTTGGACTCGACGCGGCCGTCGGGCGTGAGGACGGGGTTGTCGACGGCGGCGGCCAGCTCACGCTCGGCGACGGCCCGGGCGTGCGCGAGCGTGTCGCGCGCGGCGCCGTTGACCTGCGGGGCGCAGCGCAGGGAGTAGGCGTCCTGCACGCGGGTGCAGTCGGGCGTCTTGTGGCTGGCCATGATGCCGGAGCCCTGCAGCACGGCCCGGATGTTCGCCGCCGAGATCGCCTGGCCGGGGTGCGGTCGCAGGGCCTGCAGGTCGGCTGCGAACACCGCGTCGGTGCCCAGCAGCGACTCGACAGACATCGCCGCCGCCACGTCCGCGCTGGTCAGGAGCGTGTCGAGGTCGTGCAGGGCGAGCACCAGCATGCCGAGCATGCCGTCGGTGCCGTTGATGAGAGCGAGGCCCTCCTTCTCGGTCAGGCTCACCGGGGTCAGCCCAGCCTGCGTGGCCGGCATGAGCGTCCCGGCGGCATCGCGCACGTCCCCCTCACCCATCAACGCGAGCGCGCAGTGCGCGAGGGGAGCGAGGTCGCCCGAGCAGCCGAGCGAGCCGTACTCGCGCACCACCGGCGTGACGCCGGCGTCGAGCATCGCCGCGTATGCCGTCGCGACCTCGGGTCGGACGCCCGTGCGACCGGTCGCGAGCGTGGAGAGCCGGAGCAGCATGAGCGCGCGGACCACCTCACGCTCGACCTCCGGGCCGGTGCTCGCGGCATGGGAGCGGACGAGGCTGCGCTGGAGGTCGCGACGCTTCTCGGCGGGGATGCTCAGGGTGGCGAGCGCGCCGAAGCCCGTCGAGATGCCGTAGTGCGGCTGGGGGTCGGCGGCGAGGCGGTCGACGACGGACCGACCCCGGGCGATCGCGTCGAGCGCCTCGTCGGACAGCCGCACCGCCGCGCCGTGCCGCGCGACCGCGACCACCTCGTCGATCGTGACCGGTCCCGTGCCGACGACGACGGTGTCGATGGCCGCGTCGGTGGAGGTGCCTGTGCTCATGCTTCATGACACCGCGCGGAGGGCTGCCGCCGAAGACCTCCGGGCGCGATACCGTCTGGTATCCCAGACAGGAGGCGTCATGAGCACGGTGCCCGCGGCCGACGCCACGCTCCGCCTGCTGCGCCACCTGTCCCGCACGGGCCCCCTGCCCGCCGCGTCGCTCGCCACCGCGCTCGACCTGCCCCGGTCGACGACGTACCACCTGCTCACGGTCCTGGCCGAGCACGGCTTCGTCGTCCACCTGCCCGAGGAGCGTCGGTACGGGCTCGGCCTGGCGGCGTTCGAGCTGGGCTCCGCCTACTCGCGCCAGGCGCCGCTGGCCCGTGCGGCGCGACCGGTCCTCGCGCGGCTGGTCGACCACGTCGGCGAGAGCGCGCACCTGGCGGTGCTGCACGGCCGGGACGTGCTGTACGTCGTCGAGGAGCGAGCCGCCGGGCGGCCCGTGCTGGTCACCGACGTGGGCGTCCGGCTGCCCTCGCACCTCACCGCCAGCGGACGCGCCATCCTCGCCGACCTCCCGCCCGCGCAGGTCCGCGCCCTCTTTCCCGGACGCGAGGCGTTCGTCGACCGCACGGGCGTCGGCCCGCGCCGGCTCTCGGAGCTTCGGACGGTTCTCGTCGAGGTGCGACGCACCGGCTGGGCGGAGGAGCACGGCGACGTGACCCCCGGCTTCGCGTCCGTCGCCGTCGCGGTGCGCGACCGCACCGGACACCCGCTCGCCGGGATCGCGGTCACGTTCGCCCAGGGACAGGATCCCGCCGGGTTCGTCCGCGCGATCCGTGGCGCGGCCGCGGAGCTCGCCCGGAGGGTCTAGATAGTCTCCCTGTGTCCGGTCCGCGCCTTGGAGGGTTCCCCGTGTCGTACGTCGTCGACTTCATCGATGTGTCCACCGTCGGCCTCGAGTCGTCTCCGGTGGCGGACGCCCTCGCCGGCCTGCGCGCCAACGAGGCGCGGTACTTCAAGAACAAGTACGACCACGTCTTCACCCTCGACCCCGCGAGCGAGGCCACGGAGACGGTCGACTGGGTGCACGGGATCCTGAAGGACGAGCGCGACCTCGTGATCTCGTCCCGACCGCTCGAGGCGACGGAGTTCGTCGTCGAAGGGATCCGGATCGCCTACGTGTTCTACGAGTCGGGGCTGTCGATCAACGTGATGTACACGCTCGCGGACGACTCGAAGCGCGCGGTCGGGTTCAAGCTGTCCGACGGCATGGACGTCCCCGAGGAGCTGGCGTCGCGCTTCAAGTTCGCGAGGCAGAAGTCCCGGCTCGCCGGCACCATCCGCGGCTCTTACTTCGTGATCAAGGACGAGCACTAGAGCCGGCGCTCCCAACAGGGCTACCGTGGATGCTGGATTTCCAGGGGGCGCCCGGACAACCGCTCGCCCACGGTCTCCGTCGGCTCGGAGGGAGCCCGCCATGGCACTTTTCCCCGGTGCGAACGTGAGGCTGATCAACAAGATCTTCCTCGATGTGGCCCCGATCGCCGTCCACAACCGGGTCAACCTGCACGCGCAGGGCGGTCTGGGGACGCTGTTCGACTTCAAGAGTCACACGAACCGGCCAAGCTCCCACTTCTGGGTCTCCCAGACCGGGGTGGTGGAGCAGTACGTCGACACCTCGATCCAGGCGGAGGCCGACCTGGACGGCAACGACGCCACCGTGTCGATCGAGACCGAGGGCGGCGTGGACCCGACGGCCCAGACCGAGCAGTGGACCCCTCCACAGCTCCAGGCCATCACCGCCCTGGTCGCGTGGATCATGTCGACGCACCAGATCGAGCTGAAGCTGGCCACCGACGCGAAGCCCGGCCCCAGCTCGCACGGGCTGTCGTGGCACCGGCTGGGGATCGACGGCAACTTCCCCGAGCTCCCCGACATGCGTGCCGGGCGCAAGCAGCGTGGCGGCGGGATGCACTACTCGACGCAGACCGGGAAGGTCTGCCCCGGGGACGCGAAGATCGCGCAGATCCCCGGCATCCTCGCCGCCATCACGGGCGGGGCGGTGGTCGTGCCACCGGTGGTCGTGCCGCCTCCCCCGCCGCCGCCACCACCGCCGGGTGGCGCGGTCGACGTCGACGGGTTCTGGGGCTCGGCGACCACCACCCGCGCGCAGGTGGTCCTCGGGCAGGCGCCCGACGGGCAGGTGCGATTCCAGTTCCTGAAGAACAAGCAGCCCGCCATGACGTCCGGCTGGGTGTTCGACTTCGCGCCGGGCCACGGGTCACCGCTGATCAGCCGCATGCAGGAGGTCATGGCCGCGGCCGGGCAGTACCAGGGCACCGTCGACGGCGTGGCCGGCCCGGAGTTCACCAAGGGCCTCGAGCGCCGGTTCGGCACCCAGGTCGACGGCACGCTGGAGGCGAAGTCTCTGACGGTGATGGCACTTCAGCGGGCGTTGAACGGCGGTGCCTTCTAGCGGGCTCGCGCCGGGTGCCTAGGCTCCAGGCATGGCCACCGTCATCCTCGTCCGGCACGGTCGGAGCACGGCGAACGTCGCGGGGATCCTGACCGGTCGGGCCGCCGGGGTCGATCTCGACGCGGTCGGGCGCGGCCAGGCCGTGCGCACGGCGGAACGGCTCGCGGTCGTGCCCCTCGTCGCGGTGGTCTCGAGCCCCCTGGCGCGCTGCCGGCAGACGGCGCGGGTCATCGCGGCGCACCAGGGCGAGACCGTCCGGACGCAGCTCGAGGCCGGGATCGTCGAGTGCGACTACGGGCAGTGGCAGGGGCGGCCGCTGCGTGAGCTGGCCCAGGAGCCGCTGTGGTCGGTGGTGCAGACGAGGCCGTCGGAGGCGGTGTTCCCTGGGGGCGAGTCGCTGACGGCCATGCAGGCGCGGGCCGTCGCGGCGATCCGTCGCCACGATGCGGCGGCACAGACCGAGCACGGCCCCGGTGCGGTGTGGGTGGCGGTCACGCACGGCGACATCGTGAAGTCCGTCCTCGCGGACGCCCTCGGCATGGGCCTCGACCTCTTCCAGCGGATCACCGTCAACCCGGGCTCGGTCTCGATAGTCCGCTACGGGACCGAGCGCCCCGAGGTCGTGGCCACGAACACCGACTCGGGCGACCTCTCCTGGCTGCGCGCCGCCGGTCCGGTGGGCGACGCGCCGGTCGGGGGCGGAGCGGGTCCGGCACCCGCTGCCCCAAACCCCGCTCACTCGTAAAATGGGTCGTATGCCGGCTCCCCTGGTTCACCTGTTCGACTGGCCCGACCGTGTCGTCGTCGGCACCGTCGGCAGCCCCGGTTCGCGGACCTTCTACCTGCAGGTGCGCGACGGCGCCCGGAGCGCGAGCGTCGCGCTCGAGAAGGAGCAGTCCGCCGTCCTCGCCGAGAAGATCGACGAGATCCTCGACGCGCTGATGGCGGACGACGGGAACCGGTTCAGCGTCCCCGTCGACACACCCGCCGAGCTCGTCGACGACGAGCCCCTGGACCAGCCCGTCGAGGAGCAGTTCCGTGCGGGCCTGATGCGGCTGGGCTGGGACCCGTCGACCGCGCAGGTGGTCGTCGAGGCGTTCCCCTACCTGGAGTCCGAGGAGGAGGAACCCGAGCCCGAGCCCGAGCCCAGCGAGATGCTGCTGGTCAAGATGCCCGTGGGGACCGCCCGCGCGTTCGTCCAGCGCACGCGGGCGGTCGTCCGGTCGGGCCGGCCGCTGTGCCCGCTCTGCGGCAGCCCGATGGACGACGACGGCCACGTGTGCAGCCCGCCCGACGAGTCGTGACCGGCGGCGACGTCGACCTCGCCACCGGTGAGCTCGAGCTCGTCGGGCGCATCGCCGTCGCCTCGAACGCGACGTTCCTCGCGACGATCGGCCCGGTGCGGGTCGTCTACAAGCCGGTCGCCGGGGAGCGGCCCCTGTGGGACTTCCCGGACGGGACGCTGGCGAACCGGGAGGCGGCTGCCTACCTGGTCTCCGAGGCGTTCGGGTGGGACGTCGTGCCGGTCACCCTCCTGCGCGACGGTCCGCTCGGTCCGGGGATGGTGCAGCTCTGGCGGGAGCCCGACGCGTCGCAGGACCCGGTCGACGTCGTCCCGGCGCGCGCCGTCCCGGGCGAGGGCTGGCGTGCGGTGTTCCAGGGCATCGACGACGGCGACCAGCCCATGACCCTGATCCACGAGGACTCCCCCGTGCTGCGCCGGATGGCCGTGTTCGACGTCGTCGTGAACAACGCCGACCGCAAGGGCGGCCACATCCTGCCGACGCGCGAGGGCCACCGCTACGGCGTCGACCACGGCGTCAGCTTCCACGTCGAGCACAAGCTGCGCACGGTGCTGTGGGGCTGGCGCGGCGACGCGCTCGACCCCTCCGAGCTGGCCGGCGTGGAGCGGGTGCGAGCGGACCTCGACGGTCCGCTGGGAGATCGCCTGCTCGACCTCCTCAGCGACGAGGAGCTGGCCGCGCTCGCCACCCGCTGCGACCGGCTGCTGCGGAAGGGCACCTTTCCGGGACCTCGCGGCGACATGCCTGCGTTCCCCTGGCCGTTCTTCTAGCCGGGGTCCCGTTCCGCCGACGCAGACGTCGGCTCCGACCCGAACTTCGTCCAGTCGCCTTCGGACACGACCTCGACCGAGCCGTCGACGACCATGATGGCCGTCTGCTCGTCGATGGCGTAGGCATCGACGCCGATGTCTGCGGCCCATCGCTCCGCGTCGGCCGGGGTGTTCGTCGGAAATGCGTTGAGGTGCGGGAAGATCGAGAAGTCGACGACCCCCAGGGTGCGATCGTCCGGGGCGGCCGGCCATTCCACGAAGTACGTCCCGATCCGCGGCGTCATCACCATGCTCCCGGCGCTCACGCCGACCCAGACCGTGTCGGGCAGCTCCGGCAGCAGGTCGGCCAGCCCGGACTCCCGCATCCAGTGGCTCAGGTACGTCGCGTCACCGCCGTCGACCAGGAGCACGTCCGCCTCCCGGACCCAGGGGACCCATCGCTCCGCGCCGATGCTGGGCAGCGCGGTCAGCTCGAGGACGCCGAGGGACGCCCAGCCCAGCGCGGTGAAGTACTGGAAGTCGGGCTCGGCGGCGACCAGGCCGCGCACCGACGCCGGTCCGCACATCGGGTGGCCCCACTGTGCGGTCGGCACGACCAGCGCGTGGCACTGCGCGACGGGCTTCCCGAGAAGCTGCACCAGCGCCGCGTGGATGCTGGCGTTCGTCACGCCGCCGGACGTGAGCAACAGCTTCACCCTGACCACTCCTCGTCGCGACCCCAGCCGCCGAAGGCGCCGTTGCGCCGCGAGCTCAGGTAGGAGCCGATGACCGCGGCCCCGAGGTTCTCGCTCTCGGGCGTGACGACCGTGCCGCCCGCCCGCTTGGCCATGGCGTCGACGAAGCGCGCGAGGCCGGGGTCGTCGCCCAGCCGGAAGAAGGTGGTGCGCGCGCCCAGCCGCATGGAGACGTCGAGCTCGCGCACCGCCAGGGCGATGGTCACCGGGTTGGGCGGGTAGTCGAAGAAGACCTCACCGCCGGGCTCCAGGTGGGACGTCGGCTCGCCGTCGGTGACGATCAGGAGCACGGGTTGGGCGTTCGGGTGCTTGCGGAAGTGCCGGTTGGCCAGCAGGAGGGCGTGATGCAGGTTGGTGCCCTTCTCGTACTGCGCGTCGAGGCCGACGAGCTGCTCGATCTGCATCACCTCCGCGGCGCGCCCGAACGCGATCAGCTGGAGGTCGTCGCCGCGGAACCTGCTGGTGACCAGGGTGTGCAAGGCCAGCGCGGTGCGCTTCATCGGCACCCAGCGACCGTCCATCGCCATCGAGAACGACGTGTCGACGAGCAGCGCCACGCACGCCTGCGTCCGCGCCTCGGTCTCCTGGATCTCGACGTCGTCGATCTGGATCGTGACCGCTCCCGGCGAGGACCGACGGACGAGCGCGTTGGTGATCGTCCGGGTCACGTCCCACGGCTCGGTGTCGCCGAACGCCCACTCCCGCGTCGATCCCGACGGCTCCCCGGCCGCGCCGGACCGGTGGACCTCGTGGCCGCCCTGCCGGCCGGACATCGTGTCGGCGACGGCGCGCAGCACCGCCTTGCCCAGCTGGCGCATGGCCTTCGGCGTCAGCCGGAGCTGGCCGTCCGTGCCGCGCTGCAGCGTGCCGTCCCTGAGCGCCTGCTCCAGCCGCTGGAGCGTGCGGGCGTCGACCGCGGCGTCGGAGCCGAGCTGGCGTCTGAGCTTCTCCAGGTCGAGGTCGTCCAGCTGCGAGCCCCGGTAGGACTGCGCGAGCTGCTCGGCCAGCGCGTCCAGGTCGGCGAGGTCCTGGAAGACGCCCGTGCCGTCGCCGAGCCCGAGCCCGTTCTGCCCGTCCATCCGCTCCGACCCGCCCCAGTCCTCGCCGGGCCGCAGGTTCCTGAGGTTGTCGTCCAGCCGGCCGAGCGCGTCCATGAGCTCCGACGAGCCGAACGCCTGCTGCGCGAGCGCGTCCAGCTCGTCGCGCTGCTCCTGCGTCATGGAGTTGCGCATCCGCTGCGCGGCGGCGGCCCGGCGTGCCAGAGCGTCGAGGAGCTCGTCGAGGTTCTGCGGCTGCTCGGGGAAGTACTCGCCGTGCTTGGCCATGAAGTCGTCGAACTGCTCCTGGGTGTCGGTCCCGGCGTTGCGGGCAGCCAACAGCCCGTTGAGGTCGGCGAGCATCTCGTTGAGCGCCTGCTTGTCGGCGTCCGTGGCGTTCTCGAGCGCCTGCTTCATGCCGGCGAACCTCTGGTCGAGGACCTCCCGGCCCAGGAGGTCCTTGATCTTGTCGAACTCCTGGCGCGCCTCGCTGCTGCGCCAGTCGTACTCGTTGAGCTCGTTCACGGCTGCCGCCGGCGAGGACGGGAGGTTGTCGAGCTGCATCTGCGCCAGGGCGCGATCACCCTCGTCCATGTCGACGTCACGCGCCAGCTGCTTGCGCTCGGCCAGCACCGCCCGGTCGAGCAGCTCCTTGACCTGCTGCAGCGTGCCGTCGAGGTTGTTCTTCTGCGTGAGCTCGTTGCGCCGCTGGGCCACCCGCCGCGCCAGCTCGTCGAGGCCCGCGTGGTTCTGGCCCCCGCGCCGCAGGAACTCGCGCATCGCCCGCTCGGGCGAGTAGCCCGCCATGACGTCCTCGCCGATCGCGTCGAGCGCCTCGGTAAGATCGACCGGTGGCGCGAGCGGGTCGGGACCGTCGACGTACGGCGTGTACCGGCTCTGCCGAGCCAGGCGGCGGCTGGGCCTAGCCATAGATCGTCTCGCCGCCCCCCGACTCCTTGCTGATCCGGCGCGACAGGTAGAGGCCCTCCAGGGCGAGCTCGATGGCGGCGGCCCGCTCGCCGTCGTTCGTCGCGCCCAGGCGTGCGCAGATCTCGTCGTAGAGCTCGGACTCCCCCAGCGCGGGCAGGCCGGTCAGCACGTCCCGGGCGGTGACCTGCTCGCCGGTGGTCACCATCGACCCCCTCTGGAACGCGTCCACCAGGACCCCGAAGTCGACGCCACGGAAGTGTGCCCGCACGGTCTCCGCCGTGGCCGTGCGCAGCAGGTGGTCGAGGATCTCGTCCTCGCGCCCCTCCTCCCCCGACTCGAACTCGATCTTGCCCGCGAGCACGTCGACCGCGGTCTCCAGGTCGACCGGCCGGGCCACGGCTCGCTCCTCGCCCTGGCGCGCGGCCCGGTGCAGCGCCGACGCGGCGACGGTCTCGGCGCCCGCGATGGCGAACCGGGCGCTGACGCCGCTGCGCTGGTCCACCGCGCTCGACTCCCGCAGCGCGCGCGTGAACCGGGCGAGGATCTCGACGAGGTGGTCCGGCACCTCGGCCTCGAGCGACGCCTCCTGCCGGATGACCGCGATCTCGTCGGCGAGCTCCGTCGGGTAGTGCGTCCGGATCTCCGCCCCGAACCGGTCCTTCAGCGGCGTGATGATCCGCCCGCGGTTGGTGTAGTCCTCGGGGTTCGCGGTCGCGACGACCAGCACGTCGAGCGGCAGCCGCACCACGTAGCCGCGGATCTGGATGTCCCGCTCCTCCATCACGTTGAGCATCGCGACCTGGATGCGCTCGGCGAGGTCGGGCAGCTCGTTGATGGCGACGATGCCCCGGTGCCCCCGCGGCACGAGGCCGAAGTGGATCGTCTCCGGGTCGCCCAGCGCCCGCCCCTCGGCGACCTTCATGGGGTCGACGTCGCCGATCAGGTCCGCGACGCTCGTGTCCGGCGTCGCGAGCTTCTCGACGTACCGCTCGTCCCGGTGGCGCCAGGTGATGGGCAGGTGGTCGCCCTCTGTCTGTGCGCGACGCTGGCTCACCACCGTGATCGGCTCGTACGGGTGCTCCCCGATCTCCGACCCCTCGATCACCGGCGACCACTCGTCGAGAAGGCCCACCAGGGTGCGCAGCAGGCGCGTCTTGCCCTGGCCTCGTTCACCGAGCAGCACGATGTCGTGCCCGGCGATCAGCGCCCGTTCGAGCTGCGGGACGACCGTGTCGTCGAAGCCGTGGATGCCGGGCCAGGGGTCGCGCCCCTCCCGGAGAGCCACGAGGAGGTTGGCCCGGATCTCGTCGCGGACCGATGTGTGGATGTGGCCGGAGGCGCGGAGCTCGCCGACCGTGGCTGCTGTGGGACGCATCATCATGTCGAGCGTACGTCCGGGTGAGACGGATGACCACGCTCCCGTCAGGGCACGTTCGCCCCGCCGTTGACGTTGATGACCTCGCCCACGACGAAGCTGGACTCCGGCGAGGCGAGGAACACGTAGGCGGGTGCCTGCTCGACCGGCTGGCTCGTCCGACCGAGCCACGACGAGTCCCCGAAGCCGTTCAGCTTCTCCGTCGGTTGTCCGTCGGAGACCTGCAGCGGCGTCCACACCGGCCCCGGCGCGACGGCGTTCACACGGATGCCGCGGGGCGCGAGGTCGGCGGCGAGCGCCTTGGTGAAGCCGATGATGGCGAACTTGGTCGACGCGTAGTTGATGATCATCGGCGAGGGGTTGTAGCCCTGGACCGACGTGCTGTTGATGATGGTCGAGCCGGCCGACAGGTGCGGCAGGGCGTCGCGCGTGATCCAGAACATCGCGTACATGTTCGTCTGGATCGTGCGGTCGAGGTCGGCCTCGTCCAGCTCGTCGAACGACTGGTGGTACACCTGGTGCGCCGCGTTGTTGACCAGGATGTCCAGCCCACCGAGGCCCTCCACCGCGCCCGCGACCAGGGTGCGGCAGAACGCGCGGTCCCGGATGTCGCCGGGCAGCAGGATCGCTGTGCGGCCCGCCGCGCGCACGTGGCCCGCGATGGCCTCCGCGTCCACCTGCTCCTCCGGGAGGTAGCTGAGGGCGACATCTGCACCCTCGCGCGCGAACGCGATGGCCACCGCCGCGCCGATGCCCGAGTCGCCGCCCGTGATCAAGGCCTTGCGCCCGGGCAGGCGGCCCGTGCCGCGGTAGGTGGTCTCGCCGTGGTCGGCCTTGGGGTCGAGCTCGGCGTCGAGGCCCGGCACCGGCTGCCACGAGGCGTGCGGCTTGATGTGCGAGTGGCGCTCGACGGGGTTGTCGAACGTGAGCTGGTCGGACACCGAGATCTCCTTCAAGGATGCGGCCAGGACGATCATGGAGCGCCGCCCTCGCCGTGCACCTGACGATAACGACGTCCCCCTCCACCGGGCGCCGGGGTCCGTCAGGGCGAGACAGGCCCCGGTGCATCGCGGTCCGTGCGACGGCATCGGTACCGTTTCGACATGGGCCGGCGACAGCTCGGTTGGAGGGTCTGCTACGAGCTGCTCGGTGCGCGGGTCCGGCAGCCGCAGTGGTCGTTCATGAACTACGGCTACGCGCCGGTCGTGCCCGTCGGCCAGGAACCGTTGCCCCTCGACCCCGCCGACGAGCCGGACCGGTACTGCATCCAGCTGTACGCATACGCCCTCGACGGCGTCCCGGTCCTGGGCGCCGACGTCCTCGAGGTCGGCTCCGGTCGTGGCGGGGGCGCGTCGTGGGCGAGCCGCGCCCTGGGGCCGCGCACGACGACCGGGGTCGACTTCGCCGCGTCGGCGGTCGCGCTGTCGTCCCGGGACCGCACGGGGCCGGGCCTGCGGTTCGTCCGTGGCGACGCTCAGGATCTTCCGTTCCCCGATGCGTCGTTCGACGTCGTGCTGAACATCGAGTCGTCGCACTGCTACCGCTCGATGGAGGCGTTCGTGTCGGAGGTGCACCGGGTGCTGCGGCCCGGCGGGCAGCTCGTCTGGGCCGACCTGCGGGCTGCCGACGCCGTCGACCGCACGACCGCGGAACTCGTCTCGACGGGCTTGGAGCTCGTCGGCACGCAGGACATCACGGCGGAGGTGCTGCGCGCGCTCCGGCTCGACGACGAGCGCAAGACCGCGCTGGTGAACGCCTGGATCCCGCGCCCGTTCCGACGAGCGATGCGACCGCTGGCCGGCCTGGAGGGAACCCGCAATCCCGAGGGGTTCGCGTCGGGCACCTTGCGGTACCTGAGTGCGCGGTTGGTGCGCCCCGCCTGACGGGACCGTCGACTGCCGTCGACGCGTCGACGACGTGGCCCGCGCTCCCTTGCGTCATCGCGCAGGTGGGGACGTTCGACCCTATTGACGCACTGGCGGCCCGAATAACGTTGCCATCGCTTTGGCTGGGCGACTCGCCCCCCCGAAGGGGTAGTCGGTCTTTCGCCCACGCGGGAGTGCCTGCACGCAACATGTGTGCACTGCCCGACATTGGTGCACCGAGCGAAAGGACAATACCGATGCGCCGCAGAACCTTTGATTTCCTCGCCAGCTGGGTCGGCGTCTTTCTCGCCGTCGTTCTCGCCGTTGCTGGTGGCCTCCTGATGTACGCGCACAGCTTCGTCAGCGACCAGGTCAAGACCGAGCTCTCCGCGCAGAAGATCGTCTTTCCTGCGGCCGGCAGCGACTCGCTCAAGACCCTCCCGCCGGCCGATGCCGCTGCGATGGCGAAGTTCGCCGGCCAGCCGCTGACCACGGGCGACGAGGCCAAGACCTGGGCCAACAGCTACATCAACGTCCACCTGGGCAAGATCGGCGGCGGCCTCACGTACTCCGAGCTCTCGGCCAAGGCCATGGCCGACCCGACGAACACCCAGCTCGCGGGTCAGGTCGACACGGTCTTCCGCGGCGAGACGCTGCGTGGCCTCCTGCTCAACGCCTACGCCTTCTGGCAGATGGGTCAGATCGCCCTCATCGCGGGCATCGCGGCCCTCGTCTCGGCCGTGATCATGCTGACGATGTCGATCCTCGGCTTCGTCCACCTGCGCAAGACGCCCGCCGAGAAGGAGCTGCTCACCGAGCGGCACGCCGCCCTCGAGCCGGCGCTCGCCTGACCCAGGCTCGAGCCTGACCGACGCGCAACCGACGGCGACCGTCCCCAGTGTGGGGCGGTCGCCGTCGTCGTTGGTGGCCTCAACAGGTCTGGCCGCGCGCCGGCCCTGCACATGCGTTTCGTCGACCCCTTTCTCGTGCGGCGTACCTTGACCCGTAGTGGCCGTGTCCGGACGGACGGGCGGAGCGATCCTCACGTCCGGGCGATCGGGATCCGCGGTCGACGAGCACCGGCATCGGAGCGGCAGGCGGGCACGTCCATGACCGAACCAGGCACTGAGGCGGTCTTCGCGCCGCTCGGAGCACGTCTCGCGCCGCTGATCGCCGTCGCCGTCGCCATCCTGTCCCAGGTGCTCATGCGGGACCGCATCGCCGTGGGCCCCCGGCTGCTGGTGCCGGTCATCGAGGTCGCCCTCGTCGCGGCTCTCGTCCTGTGCGACGGCGTCCTGCAGGCGCAGCGCCGGCGCGCGGGCATCCTCCGGTACGCCCTCGCGCTCGTCCTTGCCGTCTCGTGCACCTCGTCGGCGACGCTCCTGATCGCCGACCTTCTCAGGACCCGACCGGTCAGCGTGCAGGTGCTGCTCGGCGAGGGGGTCCAGATCCTGGTGGTCCTGGTCGTCGGCTTCGCCCTGCTGTTCTGGCAGCTCGACCGCGGGGGCCCGGACGGTCGCGTGCGGCCCGATCCGGAGCGCCTGTCGTTCTGGTTCACGCAGGACGGGATCCGGGAGTACTCGGACGACTTCCAGTACTGGCAGCCGCAGTTCCTCGACTACCTGTACCTGGCCATCACCAACATCGTCGCGTTCTCCCCGACCGACACGCTGCCGCTCACCCGGACAGCCAAGATGCTCATGGCCTGGCAGTCGGCCGTCGCGCTCGCCACCTTCGCGGTCGTCTTGGCCCGGGCGATCAACATCCTGACCTGACGGCGTCCGACCCGGGTCCGGTCGCGCCGGGCATCAGCGCCGCCCTTTCATCCCGATGGGATGATGCCCTCCGTCGACCCCAGGTGCGACGCTCGGAACGAGTCGGCACCGCCCTCGGCAGGCGCCGCCAGCACCCACCGTCGACCCTGGGGAGCACAGGTGTCGGACATCGATCTCGCCCGCCTCCAGTTCGCCTCGACGAGCATCTACCACTTCCTCTTCGTCCCCATCACGATCGGGCTCGGGTTCCTCGTCGCGGTGCTGCACACGATGTGGTTCCGGTCCGGCAACCCCGACCACAGGCGGCTGACCAGGTTCTTCGGCACCCTGTTGCTCATCAACGTGGCCGTCGGCGTCGTGACGGGGCTGATCCAGGAGTTCCAGTTCGGGATGAACTGGTCGGCGTACTCGCGCTACGTCGGTGATGTGTTCGGGGCCCCGCTCGCGATGGAGGGGCTGGCGGCGTTCTTCCTCGAGTCGACGTTCATCGGGCTGTGGATCTTCGGCTGGAACTTCCTGCCGGCTCGCGTCCACCTGCTGACGGTCTGGCTCGTCGCGGTCGGGGCCGCGGGGTCGGCGGCGTTCATCATGGCGGCGAACTCCTGGATGCAGCACCCGGTGGGTTACACCGTCGACCCGGCGACCGGACGGCCCGAGCTGTCGGACATCGGCGCCGTGATGACCAACCCGGTCTTCCTCTGGGGGTACGCGCACGTGCTGACCGCGTCCCTGGTCACGGGGGCGGTGCTGATGCTGGCCGTGTCCGCGTGGTACCTGCGTCGGGGCGAGCACGCCGAGGTGTTCACCCGCTCGGCGAAGGTCTCGATCGCCGTGCTGGTGCCTTCGATCCTGCTCGCCCTGGGCGTCGGCAGCCACCTCGGCGTCATCGAGGCGACCTACCAGCCGATGAAGATCTCAGCCGCAGAGGCTCAGTGGACCACGTGCCAGCCGTGCTCGTTCTCGGCGTTCCAGGTGGGTGGCGGCAACAACGACCAGGACCCGTCGAAGCTCATCGAGATCCCGCACCTGCTCTCCATCCTGGCCACGGGTACGTGGGACGGCGAGGTGCAGGGCCTGAACGAGCTCAACGCGCAGTACCAGCAGCAGTACGGCCCCGGCAACTACGTGCCGAACGTGTTCGTGCAGTACTGGTCGATGCGGGTCATGGCGTACCTGGGCTCGCTCGCCGCGCTCGTCGCACTGTGGGGTGCCTGGCTGGTCTGGCGGCGACGCCTGCCGACGGCGCGGGTGTTCCTCGCCGTGGCGACCTGGGCGGTCGCAGTCCCCTTCCTGATGAACACGGCGGGCTGGATGCTCACCGAGAACGGCCGTCAGCCGTGGATCGTCCAGGGCCTCATGCGAACGACCGACGGAGCGTCTCCGTCGGTCGGCTCGACCGAGCTGGTCATCAGCCTGGTCGTCTTCTACGGCCTCTTCCTCGTCGTCGGCGCCGTCAACGTCTACCTCATGATGCGGTTCGCGCGTCGCGGCCTCCAGCTGGAGGAGCCGGATGAGCCGGCGCACACCGACGACGACCAGCCCCGCGTCCCCGTCCTGACGTTCTGAGAAGACCTGGAGGACGACCAGCGATGACCCTGCCCGTGCTCTGGTTCCTGATCGTCGCGTTCCTGTGGACCGGATTCTTCGTCCTCGAGGGGTTCGACTTCGGCGTCGGCATGCTCCACACGGTGGTCGGTCGCACCGACCTCGAGAAGCGGGTGGCGATCAACTCCATCGGGCCCTTCTGGGACGGCAACGAGGTCTGGCTGATCGTCGGTGCCGCCGCGATCTTCGCGGCGTTCCCGAGCTGGTACGCGACGTGGTTCTCCGCGATGTATCTGCCGCTCGTGCTGCTCCTCGTCGCGCTGATCGCGCGTGGCGTCTCCTTCGAGTTCCGGGGACGCCTGGAGGCCACCCGCTGGCGGCAGACGTGGTCGTGGTCCCTGACGATCGGCAGCTCACTGTGCCCGCTGCTGCTGGGTATCGCGCTCGGCAACCTCCTCGCGGGCCTGCCGGTGGACTCCTCCGAGGAGTTCACCGGCACGGTCGCCGACTCCGTCACCGGGTACGGCCTCCTGGTGGGGCTGACGCTCGTCGCGCTCTGCGTGCTGCACGGCGCCACGTTCCTGGCCCTCCGGACGCAGGGAGAGGTGCGCCGCCGCGCCCATCGCGCCGCCGCCGTCGCCCTCGGGCCGGCCGTCGTGCTGCTGCTCGGGTTCGCCGCGTGGACGCCGTCCGTGTCCGACGCGCCCGCGGTCCGCGGCGTCGTGCCGCCCGTGCTCGCCGTCGTGGCGGTCCTGGCCGCCGGGCTCGCGCTGCGCGCGCAACGCGAGGGCGCCGCGTTCTCCGCGACGGCGATCGGCATCGCGCTCACCGTCGTGACGCTCTTCGCCAACCTCTACCCGAACGTCCTGGTGTCGAGCACCGACGCGAGCGACAGCCTCACCGTGTCGAGCACCGCCTCGGGCCCGTACGCGCTCCAGGTCATGACCGTCGTGGCCGTCGTCCTCGTGCCCGTGGTGCTGCTCTACCAGGGCTGGACGTACGTCGTCTTCCGCCGGCGGGTCTCCGGGCCGCCGGCGGCCGCACGACCGGATCCGGTCGTGGGTCCGTCCGCACCCCTCGACGAAGGAGCAAGCACATGAGTCTGCACGGGAAAGTAGCGGTCGTCACGGGTGGCAACAGCGGCATCGGCAAGGCCGTCGTCCTCGCCCTCGCCGCGGCCGGCGCCAACGTCGTCATCGACTTCGTCGCCCATCCCGAGGCCACCGAGGAGCTGGAGAAGCAGGTGCACGCGCTCGGCGACCGGGCGATCGGAGTCGACGCCGACGTCAGCAAGGTCGCGGACCTGGAGATGCTCGTCGCCCGCACGGTCGAGGCGTTCGGGCGGCTCGACGTCATGGTGAACAACGCCGGTATCGAGACTCGCACGTCGGTCCTCGACACCACCGAGGAGCAGTACGAGCGCGTCATGGCGATCAACCTCAAGAGCGCGTTCTTCGGCACCCAGGTCGCCGCCAAGCAGATGATCGCGCAGGGCACGGGCGGCCGGATCATCAACATGACCTCGGTGCACGAGGACTGGCCCATGCCGGGGAACACCGCGTACTGCCTGTCCAAGGGCGGCATGCGGATGCTCACGCGGACGGCGGGCGTCGAGCTCGGGCCCTACGGGGTGCAGGTCGTCGGCGTGGGGCCTGGCGCGGTGGCCACGCCGATCAACACGGCGACCATGAACGATCCGGAGAAGATGAAGACGCTGGACGCGGCGATACCACTGGGCCGGATGGCCCAGCCGGAGGAGATCGCCAGCCTCGTGGCGTTCCTCGCGGGCGACGGCGCGACCTACCTCACGGCGACGACCGTCTTCGCGGACGGCGGCATCATGCACAGCAGCCCGGGTCTGTGAGGCGTCGTCATGAGCGAGCACTACGACGTCGTCATCATCGGCTCGGGGGCGGGCGGCGGGACGCTCGCGCACCGGCTGGCACCCTCGGGCAAGAAGGTGCTCATCCTCGAGCGCGGCGACTGGCTCCCTCGCGAACCGGAGAACTGGGACGCGACGGAGGTCTTCGTCAAGAACCGCTACGTCTCGAAGGACACCTGGTACGACGGCGAGGGCCGAGCGTTCCAGCCGCAGGTGCACTACAACGTCGGCGGTGCGACGAAGTTCTACGGCGCGGCGCTCTACCGGCTGCGCGAGAAGGACTTCGGTGAGCTGCAGCACCACGGCGGCATCTCGCCGGCGTGGCCGGTCGGGTACGACGAGTTCGAGCCGTACTACGCCCAGGCCGAGGAGCTGTACCAGGTCCACGGCGCGCGCGGCGAGGACCCGACGGAGCCGCCGTCCAGCGGTCCCTATCCCTATCCGCCCGTCTCGCACGAGCCCCGGATCCAGCGGCTGTTCGACGACCTGGCAGCGATCGGGCTGCACCCGTTCCACTCGCCGTCGGGCGTCCGGCTCGATGAGACAGACCTGCCGGGAAGCCCGTGCATCCGTACGGCCACGTGCGACGGCTTCGCGTGCCTGCTGCAGGCCAAGTCCGACGCGGAGGTCATCGCGGTGCGGCCCGCCCTGCGCAGCCCGAACGTCACGCTGGTGCGCAACGCCGAGGTCCGCCGTCTGGAGACCGACGACGCGGGGCACACGGTCACGTCCGTGGTCGCGGACGTGGACGGGGTGGAGCAGCGCTACTCGGGAGACGTCGTCGTGGTCAGCGCCGGAGCCGCCAACTCCGCGAAGCTGCTGCTGGCCAGCGCCAACGACCGGCACCCCCACGGTCTGGCCAACGGGTCGGACCAGGTGGGTCGCCACTACATGTTCCACAACAGCCGGGCGTTCCTCGCCCTCTCGGTCGAGCGCAACGACACCCGTTTCCAGAAGACCCTCGGGGTCAACGACTACTACTTCGGCGACGACGACTTCGGGTTCCCGATGGGCAACGTCCAGATGGTCGGCAAGTCCTCGGCACCCATGTATCGCGGCGAGAAGCCCGTCGAGGCACGCTTCGCGCCCATGTTCGCGCTCGAGGAGGTCGCGGAGCACGCCGTGGACTTCTGGCTGTCGGCCGAGGACCTGCCCGACCCGGACAACCGCGTGACGCTGGGCAACCACGGCAACGTCGTCCTGTCGTACACCCCGAACAACCGGCGCCCGTTGGAGGAGCTGTACAGCCGGGTCAAGGACAGGCTCGGCCATCTCGGCATGCACCCGCACCACCTCGTCCCGCGTGACCTGTACATGAAGAACGACATCCCGGTCGCGGGGTGCGCCCATCAGGCCGGCACGGTCCGGTTCGGCGCCGACGCCGCCACATCGGTGCTCGACCGCGACTGCCGCGCGCACGAGGTGGACAACCTCTACGTGGTCGACACGAGCTTCTTCCCGAGCATCGGTGCGGTGAACCCCGCCCTCACGGCCATGGCCAACGCCCTGCGGGTCGGGGACCACCTGCTCGCCAGGCTCGCCTAGGACCATCTCGCGCCGTGGCCGCTCGGCACGGCGGACGTGACAGGAGGTATTCCCGTGGACTCGAACAGCCCCGCATCGCCGTTCCCGCCGATCGCCCAGTACGCCTTCCTCTCGGACTGCCACACAGGAGCGCTCGTGGCGCCCGACGGATCGGTCGACTGGTTGTGTGCACCCCGGTTCGACAGCCCGAGCGTCTTCGGCAGCCTCCTGGACCGGGGCGCCGGGTACTTCCGGTTCGCGCCGTACGGGATCAACGTGCCGACGTCCCGGGCCTACGAACCCGGCACGAACGTTCTCGTCACCACGTGGCACACCCCGACCGGCTGGCTCGAGATCCGCGACGCGTTGACGATGGCCCCGCGCGAAGGCCCCGACGAGACGACGCCCCACACGCGTCCGCCGGCCGACGACGACGCGGAGCACCTGCTCGTGCGCACGGCCACGTGCCTGGAGGGGTCCGTGGAGATCGAGCTCGTGTGCGATCCCGCCTTCGACTACGGCCGGACGCGGGAGCCGTGGGAGCTCGACGCGGCCGGGAGCCACACCGCCGACATCACTGGCGCCGGCCTGGCGATGCGTCTGAACACCACCCTGGCGCTCGGCGTGGAAGGCGATGCGCTGCGCGGACGGCACAGCCTGTCCGCCGGGGACAGCGCGTTCTGCTCTCTCTCCTGGGCAGCCTCGCTCGACGGACCGACGGACGCAGCGGACGCGCACGCGCGGATCGCCGCGACCCGCGACTTCTGGCGGCGCTGGCTCGGTCGGGCCCGGATGCCCGACCACCGGCTGCGGCCCTACATCGAGCGCTCCGCCCTGGTGATCAAGGGCCTCACGTACATGCCCACGGGTGCCACGGTGGCCGCCCTGACGACGTCGCTGCCCGAGACACCCGGCGGTGAGCGCAACTGGGACTACCGCTACACCTGGATGCGGGACTCCACCTTCACGCTGCAGGCCCTGCACTACCTGCTGCTCGACTGGGAGGCCGACGAGTTCATGCAGTTCGTGGCGGACGTCGAGGCCAACGAGGACGGCGCTCTGCAGATCATGTACGGCATCGACGGGCGTCGTGACCTCACCGAGTCGACGCGCGACGAGCTCTCCGGGTACCAGGACGCCCGGCCGGTGCGTCTGGGCAACGGCGCCTTCGACCAGCGGCAGAACGACGTCTTCGGCTCCGTGCTCGACTCGATCCTGCTGCACACACGGCGCAGCGAGCGCCTGCCCGAGCGCCTGTGGCCGATCGTCAGGTCTCAGGCGGAGTGCGCGGCCGCCGTCTGGCAGGAGCCGGACCAGGGCATCTGGGAAGCGCGCGGCAAGCCGCAGCACTACGTCTCCTCCAAGATCATGTGCTGGGTCGCGATGGACCGGGCCGCGCAGCTGGCAGCCATCCGCGGCGAGCCCGACCTGGAGGCCAGCTGGGCCGCGACCGCAACCGAGATCAAGGCCGACATCCTCGAGCACGGGGTGAGCGACCGCGGCGTCCTCCGCCAGCACTACGACACCGACGCACTCGACGCCTCGACGCTCCTGGCCGCGCACTTCGGGTTGCTGCCCGGCACCGACGACCGGCTGCACGCCAGCGTGCTCGCCATCGCCGACGAGCTCTCCGAGAACGGCTTCGTGCTGCGGTACAAGACCGACGAGACCGACGACGGCATGTCCGGCAAGGAGGGGACGTTCGTCATCTGCTCCTTCTGGCTGGTGTCCGCGCTGATGGTGGTCGGCGAGAACCAGCGGGCGCTGGACCTCATGGAGCGACTGCTCCGGATCGCCTCCCCGTTCGGCCTCTACGCCGAGGAGTTCGAGGTGGACGCGGCCCGGCACCTCGGAAACTTCCCGCAGGCGTTCTCCCACCTGGCGCTCATCGAGGCCTCGGCGCGCATCGTCCTGGCGGAACGCGTCCAGGAGATGTCCCTGTGACGGTGACGACGGACGTCCTGGTCCTCGGCGGGGGCATGGCGGGTGTGGCCGCGGCCCAGACTCTCGGTGAGGCGGGCGTGCGCACGACGCTCGTCGACCGCGCGGACTACCACCAGTTCCAGCCGCTGCTCTACCAGGTGGCCACGTCGCAGCTGCCTGCCGAGGACGTCGCCCGGCCGTTGCGGACGATCTTCGAGTCCGTCCCGAGCGTCGACGTGGTGGTCCAGGCCGTCTCGTCAGCCTCCCTCGCAGACCGGACGCTGGTGCTCGCCGACGGCCGGTCGCTGTCGGCCGCGCACGTGGTGGTCGCTGCGGGCGCCCGACCGAACTTCTTCGGGGTCCCGGGCGCCGTCGAGCACGCATTCCCTCTGTACTCGGTGGCGGATGCGGAGCGCCTGCGCGGACACCATCGCGCTCTCGTGGACGACGCGGGCGCTCACGGGGTCGGCGGGCCCGGGTCCCGCGACGTGGTCGTCGTCGGCGGCGGGCCGACGGGAGTCGAGGTGTCGGGAGCCCTCGCGGAGCTGGTAGCGGCGCTGGTCGCTCACGGTCGGATGCCCGCAGACGCTCGGGTGCATCTCGTCGACCGGGGGCACGCCGTGCTCGGCCAGTTCTCCCCGCGAGCCCAGGCCTACGCCCACGAGCACCTCGCCGCGGTCGGTGTGGACCTCCGGCTGGGCGCGGGGGTCGCCTCGGTGCACGCCGACGCGGTCGAGCTCGACGACGGCACCCGTCTGCCCACGCGAACCGTCATCTGGGCCGGCGGGGAGTCCGGCGCGGCCGTGGCCCAGTCAGCCGGCCCCACGACCGGCCGGGGTGGTCGCCTCGACGTCCGCGCCGACCTGGGTGTCGAGGGCTTTCCGGGCGTCTGGGCCGTGGGCGACGTGGCCAACGTCCCGTCGGGAACGCACGCCGGGGCGCCGATCCTGCCGCAGCTCGGCTCGGTGGCCCAGCAGTCGGGCCGGTGGGCCGCGCAGAACATCCTGCGCAGTGCGCAGGGCGACGACCTCGCGCCGTTCCACTACAAGGACAAGGGCATCATGGCGATGATCGGCCGCAACGCCGCCGTGGCCGAGCTGGGCGCCCACCGGCACGAGGTGGACGGCCCGCTCGCCTTCGCCGCCTGGCTCGGGGTCCACGCGATGCTGCTCAGCGGGGTGCACAGCCGCACGGACGCCTTCCTCAGCTGGGCCTGGGAGTACTTCGACCGCGACCACGCGGCCACGGTCGAGGCGCACGACTCACCCCGGCGGATCGCCTGGGGCGACGACGCCCACGACGTCCCTCACATCGACCTCGGCGCACCGACGTCGGAGTGACGGGTGCCCGGCCTCTCCGCGGCCGATCCCGAGGTTGCCCTGCTCGCAGGCGAGCGGGGTAGCGTGACACGGCGTGGGAGAACGCCGCGTTCGGCCCGTTCCGTCTCCGTCGCCGCACGCGAGCGCTGCTGCTGCTGCCGATCCGGTCTCACCCGACCGGCGGCCGACGGGGATCGCGCTGGTCTCCCGCAGCGGGTTGCTCGACACGGTGGCGGCCTCGCCCGCCCGGGTCGTCCTGCTCGTCGCCGGTCCCGGGTACGGCAAGTCCGCAGTCCTGCGCCAGTGGGCCGACCGGCTGGGTGATGCCACGGTGTGGCACACCTGCACGGACGCCGACAACGACCCCGCCACCCTGCTCTCCGCCCTCAGCCGTGCCGCCGGCAGAGCGTCGGGGATCGTGACTGTCTCCGGACTGGTGTCCGCGGTCGTCGACGGCCCGCCGCGCGTGCTCCTCGTCGACGACGTGCACGCGATCACGGGCGCGGGGAGCCTCAACGTCCTCACCGACGTCGTCGACAGGCTGCCCCAGGCGTGGCGTGTGGGCCTGGCGACGCGCGCCCGACCGCGGCTGCCGCTCGCCCGGCTCCGCGCCGCCGGCGATCTCCTGGAGATCGGCGTGGCCGAGCTGTCCCTGGACCGCACGGAGCAGGTCGAGGTGCTCGCTCGCTCGGGGGCGAGCCTCTCCCCCACCGAGACGGATGAGATCCACGAGCGCACGGAAGGCTGGCCTGCCGCCGTGGCGCTCGCCGGCATGGCCGTCCGGGCGGGTGCTCGGGACTCCGACGCCGCCCTGACGTTCACGGGTGACGACCGGTTCATGCGCGAGTACCTGCGCACCGAGGTGCTCGCCGGTCTGGGCGCACGCGAGACGGCTCTGCTGGTGCGCTGCGCGATCCTCGACGAGCTCACCGGCCCTGTGTGCGACGCCGTCCTGCGGGCGCGGTCCTCCGGAGCGGCCCTGGAGCACCTGGCGGCGCACGGCGTGCTCGAGCCCGTCGGTCGGGACGGCGAGCGCTACCGGTGCCACCCGCTCCTGCACGACCTGCTGAGCGCGGAGCTGCACCGCAAGGAGCCGGCCCTGGTCCCCGAGCTCCACCGACGCGCGGCTCGTTGGTTCATCGACGCGGGCGAGCTGGAACCGGCCGTCGCGCACGCCCACCTGGCCGGGGACGCCGAGGAGGTTGCGCGCCTCGTCCTGGACCGCGCCCAGCAGACCTGGACCGACGGTCGCGTCCACACCGTCCAGCAGTGGATGTCCTGGCTCGAGGAGGCCGAGGGCGTCCCGGTCTTCCCGGCCATCGCCGCGCACGCCTCCCTCATCTTCGGTCTCGTGGGTGAGCCCGCACGAGCGGAGCGGTGGTCCGCGATGGCCAGGGCGAGCGACCGGTCCGGAACGCTGTCCGACGGAAGCACCATCGAGGGAACGCTGGCCTACCTGGAGGCGATCGAGGCGCGTGGAGGGACTGCCCAGATGCGGTCGGATGCGCGTACCGCCTGGGCGGGTTTGTCGCCCGCCAGCCCGTACCGCGCGACCATGCTCCACACGGAGGCCCTCTCGTACCTGCTCGAGGGGGAGCTCGAGCGCGCTGACGACCTGTTCGTCGAGGCCCTCGAGGCCGCGGAGCTCGCCGCCGTCCATCCGCTCGTGGCGATGATCCTGTGCGAACGTGCGGCAGTGGCGGTGGAGCGCGGTGACTGGACCTCGGCCACGACCGCCGTCCGACATGCCACCTCTATCGTGACCGCCGGCGGGTACTCGTCCTACTGGACCAGCGCGCTCGTGTACGCCTGGGCGGCCCGCACAGCCGTGCACCTCGGACTTCGACCGGAGGCCGCGGCGCACCTGCAGCGCGCACTCGCCCTGCGGCCCCTGCTCACCTACGCGCTCCCGGTGGTGTCGACCCAGGCACTCCTCGTGACGGCGCAGGCGTCCCTCGGTGTGGGCGACCTCCACTCGGCCGCGGCGGCGGTCCGGCAGGCGCAGGAGATCATGCACCGGCGGCCGGGCCTGGGCGACCTACCCTCACGGGTGGCGACGGCGATCGTGGCCGTGCAGGAGGCGGCGTCCCAGGGACGACCCCAGACGCTCACGGCCGCCGAGGTCCGACTGCTGCCGCTCCTCGCCACGCATCTGAGCTTCCCGCTGATCGCCGAGCGCCTCGGTGTCTCCCGCAACACGGTGAAGACCCAGGCGATCTCGACGTACCGGAAGCTCGGTGTGTCGTCGCGCAGCGAGGCTGTGGCGCGCTGGGAGCTGCTCGAGGGGTCGAACAGCTGGTGAACACTGCTTCACTCGATCGATCCCGCTCGGGCCGTCGGCACCCCGAGGCGCATCGTACGAAGACCGCATGGTGGGAGGTGGCGCCAATCGGGCGCACGCGAACGCGCCATCTGCGGGTTCGCTGCCGCTAGTCCGACGCCTCCGGCGGATCGTGAGCCGATCCGTTGACGTGGTCAACGGGCCGTTCGACGTCGGCACGTCCGAGGGGCCTGTCGGCTCGCGGCGGTGCTGTCGGCGAGGTTCACGCCGATCGCGCCCTCGTCGGCGTTCGGTCGTCGTCGACGCCGGTCGGAATCAGACGCTGTCGCGCCACATCGTGGTGACCTCCGGGCCGCCCGGCTCGACGACGAACCGGGTGACGACCTCGAACCCGTGGCGCCGGTAGAGCGCGACGTTCGCAGGGTTGCTCGACTCGAGGTACGCGGGCATGCGTTCCTCGTCGATGAGCCGCAGGTTGTCTGCGAGCAACCCCAGTCCGAACCCGTGCCCGCGGCTCTGGGGGTCGGTGCCGAGGAAGCTCAGGTAGTAGTGCGGCTCGGTCAGGTCGCCGTGGGCGTCCTCGATGAGCGCGAAAGCGGCGCTCACGCGAGCTCGGTCGGGTTCGGGCAGGTTGCCCACCAGTGCCTCGATCCTCGCGCCCTGTTCGGGCGTGCTCTCGGTGCCGCCGGGCGGGATCCAGACCGCCGCCGCCGTGCCGCCGTCGGCGAGCCACGTCCAGGGGTAGCGGGCCGCTCCCTCGATGAAGAGGCTCCACATGGCGCGGTGCTGATCTCGCCGGCGAGCTGGGTCAGGGAACGCCCAACCCCAGGTGGGGTCGTCGAAGAACGCATCCACCATGATGTCGGTCACCCGACGACGGTCCGCGGCCGTCGCGATCCGCGGATGCCCGGCGTCGTTCATCGCTGGCCCCGGACGTCTCGTCGCCACGCGAGCTCCGGCAGCGATCGGGCTGTGTGCTTCATCCTCACCGTGCCCCTCCCACCATGACGCTGACCCACGCCCACGGTAGGTCTAACCACGCTGCGGGCGAAGCAGCCGAGTGTCGAGCTCGGCCGAACGTGAGCTCATGCCCCACTGACGATCACGAGTTCGTTGCCTTCGGGGTCGGCGATGCGCCAGCGATCCGCGGACTCGTCCTCGTCGAGGAGCCGTCCACCGGCCGCAATTGTCGTCGCAAGGCGCGTTCGCGCGAGGTCCGACGGCACAGCGAGCTCGACATGGATGCGGTTGCGCTGCCGGCGCCGCTCCGTCTCCGATGCGTCAATCTCTTGGAAGAGCAGCACCGGGTTCAGGCGCCGCGGATCGTAGATGTCGCTGGCCCCGCTTCGTGGGTCGGGGATGTATCCGAGTGCGGCGACCCAGAACGCGCCGACCGCGGCGACGTCGGCGGCGTCGAGGAAGAGCTGAACGAACCGCGGCAGTCTCGGGTCCGCGGTGGCCCCGAGCTCACGGGCGGCGGTCTGGATCTGCGCGGCGAGCTCGGTGAAGTCGACCTCGAGGCCGTGGACGTCGTCCTCCCACTGGTCCTTGCCGCTGTCGATGATCACGAGCCCGGGGCGCAGGTCGACCAGCAGCGGGAAGCCCATGTCGTCCGACAGTGCCGCAACTGCCGCGGCCAGATCACCCTGCTGGGTCGGCGACGTGATGCGGTAGCACGCCATCGCGCTGAACACCGCCTGCCAGTCGGCGGTCTCGACCCCCTCGCCGAGCGCGTCACCCGGCACCAGGTCGACCTCGTTGCCGTCCGGGTCGGTGTGACAGACCCCGAAAGGTCCGAACGCCTCGCCGAGGCTCGCCTCCTCGACCGCCGCGGCCGGCCGCACCACGTCGAGGTGGATGCGGTGGCGCAACGGCCGCGGCTCGCTCGACTGGCGGATCCGTACCTTGGGGTCGCGCCGCAACGGATCGGTCAGACCGCCGTCCTGCCCGGGCGCGTAGTCGAGCGCGCGCTGCCAGAACGGGCTCACCACCGACGGGTCCACGGATTCGAAGACGACGCTCAGCTGCTGCAGCACGTCAGCGTTCGGGGCCAGCCCGAGATCCCGCGCGGCCGCCGAGACGGCCTCAGCGTGCTCGTCGGAGTCGAGATGCACCCGCAGGCCCGTCGCGCGCAGGTCGACCAGGATCCCGGCCGACAGCTCCACGCTGCGCCCGGCGAGCGCCGCCCCCTCGGTCATCGAGGGCGCGTCGAACCATGCCGTGGCGACGCCGTCGAGCACCCGCCAGTCCGTTCCGATCTGTGTCATGCCCGGCACTGTAGAGCCCATTCCGGACGATCTCCTTCCGGATAGTCATCCGGCGCCGTGGAACGCGCGGGCAGGGGAGCTGGTCGCGACGATGTCCATGCGCCCGCTGCGGATGAACGCGGCCGCGCGGGTGATCGCGTCGAGCATCGCCTGGTCCGTCGACATCCGTGCCCGGTGGGGCGAGACCTAGCCCCACAACTGCATCGGTGGAACGCTCGTGTGCAACCGACGAGCGGGACGGCCCTGGCGGAGTCACATGACAGATGGCGGCACCATCGCGGTCAACGGCGTCGACGCCACCTCGGGCGGCTACCTGACCGAACCCTTGTCGGTGGCCGAGGTCGCATCCCTGGCGCTGGGCACGTCGACCTCCTCGGTCGACGCGGCCCAGGCACGTGCGAGGGTCCGCGACGCCCACGAGGCAGTGCTCGGAGTCCGGTACGGCATCGACCCGCTCGACCTTGCCCAGGCCGGCTGGGGCGTCGTCCTCGCCCCCGGGCTGGACCCCGCCGTCACGGAGGCGCTGTCCCCGTTGCTCGAGCTGCGTCGCGAGCAGGCCACGGCGACCTACGAGCGCCGTTACCGCGAGCTGCACCTGCTGCCCGGCGAGTCCAAGGGGGAGCTACTGGCACGGCACGGCGTCGGTCCCGGTCCGGCCAACCCCGATCTCGTCCCGTACTACCTCCTCCTCGTCGGGAGCCCCACGTCGATCCCGTTCCGCCTTCAGCAGCAGCTCTCGGTCATGTACGCCGTCGGACGGCTCGACCTGCCGACCCCCGAGTCGTACGCGCGGTACGCCCGCGCGGTGGTCGAAGCGGAGACCGCCGTCGCGCCGACCCGCTCGGTCGTGCACCTGTTCGCGCCGCGTCATCCGGACGACGCCGCGACCGAGCTCAGCACCGATGCGCTCGTCGAGCCCCTCGGCCGGCGGTTCACCACCGACCTCGCCGGTTGGGAGGTCGTCGCCCACGAGGGTGACGCCGCGACCGCGACCGTGCTGCGCGGGTTGCTCACCGCACCGCAGGCGTCGAGCCTGCTGGTCACGGCCACACACGGCGTCGGCTTCCCGCCCGGCGACCGTCGCCGCACGGACCACCAGGGCGCCCTCCTCTGCCAGGGCTGGCCCGGCCCGCTGGCCCGGGTACCCGTCGAGCGGGACGACTACGTCGCGGCGGACGATCTCGGGTCGCAGGACACGATGACTGGCATGGTCGCGTTCAACATCGCGTGCTACGGGGCAGGTTCCCCCGCCGCGGGGGACGATCCGGCCTTCAGCGCGGCGCTCGCGCGACGCATGCTGTCACTGCCGAGCGGCCCCGCGCTCGCCGTCGTCGGCCACATCGACAAGGCCTGGGGCTGGTCGTTCCACTGGCCCGGCGCAGGATCGCAGATCGAGGCGGTCGCGAGCAGCCTGCTCGCGATCTGCGCCGGGCAGCCCGTCGGCCACGCGCTCGACCACCTCCATCTGCGGTACGCCGAGCTCGCCGCCGAGCTCGGCGAGCTCCTCGAGTCCAAGCGCGAAGGCCGCCGGATCAGCGACGAGGCGCTCGCCAACGCGTGGACCGCCACGAATGACGCCCGGGACTACGCTCTGCATGGGGACCCGGCGGTACACCTCAACCCCTCCACGTATCAGGACGCACCCAGCGGATCTCTCTCGTAGGTAGGCGAGTACCCCCTGCGGAGGACCTGATGGCCACCGAGTACGCCGAGCTAGAGATCGGGCTGCACCACCGGGACGAGGCGACGTGGGCTGTCGAGCTTCGCTTCGACCAGCCCGGGCCGGACGCCGAGGTCCTGCTGCAGGACCGTGCGGTCATCACCGACCTCGACCTGGGCAAGCTCCGTGAGCTCGAGGACCGGCCTGACGAGTACGGCCGCGTCCTTGGCGGGGCGGTCTTCGGTGCCGGGGCCGTCCGGGACGCCTACAGCCAGGCGTACGCGGCGGCGCTCGACCACCGCCGCCAGCTGCGGGTGCGGCTGTTCATCGGTCAGAGCGCCCCGGAGCTGCACTCCCTGAGGTGGGAGACGCTCGCAGACCCGGCGGACGGATCGCGCCTGACGGTCGACCAGAACGTGCTCTTCTCGCGCTACCTCAACAGCTACGACTGGCGGCGCAGCGTCGGCGCGGCGTCATGGACGGGGCTGCGGGCCCTGGTCGTCGTCTCGGATCCGCACGACCTGTCTGAGTGGGACGTCGGGCGCACGCTCGCACGCGTCGACGTCGAGGCCGAGGTCGCCCGTGCCCGCACCGCGATGGACCAGATCGCCGTCACCAGCCTCCCCGGCGACGGCGCACCCACCGTCTCCGAGCTGTTCGAACACCTCGGTGGCGGCGTCGACGTGCTCTACCTGGTGTGCCACGGCTACCGTTCGGGCGGCTCAGCGCGCCTGCTGCTCGAGCAGGACGACGGCACGGCGGACAGCATCAACGCCTCCGACCTCGTCGAGCGGATCCGCGACCTCCCTCAGCCGCCGCGCCTCGTCGTCCTCGCTTCGTGCCAGAGCGCCGGGAGCGGAGGGCAGTCGCACTCCGACGACGGTGGCGTCCTGGCCTCCCTCGGACCCCAGCTCGCCCAGGCGGGAGTGCCGGCCGTGCTCGCTATGCAGGGCGACGTGTCGCTGGCGACCGTGCAGACGTTCCTCCCCGTCTTCTTCAAGGCGTTGCGGGAGGACGGCCAGATCGACAGGGCGATGGCGGTCGCGCGGAGCGGGGTCCGCGACCGAGCCGACTGGTGGGTTCCCACATTGTTCATGCGGATCACCAGCGGGCGTCTGTGGTACTCGCACGGCGAGAGCGAGAAGGGTCCGTTCTTGCAGTGGGAGTCCCTGCTCGACCAGATCGAGCAGAAGAAGTGCACCCCGCTGCTGGGGCCCGGCCTCACCGACTCGCTGCTCGGGCTGCGCAGAGACATGGCCGGTGCGTTGTCCCGGACGTACCGCTTTCCCCTCGCGCCGCACCGCGCCGAGGAGATGCCGCATGTCACGCAGTACCTCTCCGTGGTTCACAACCCGAACTTTCCCCGTCGCACGCTGCTGAAGTGGCTGAGCCTCTCGATAGTCGACCGCTACGGTCCGCAGCTGCCTGCAGCCCTCGCGAGCGGGAAGCTCGCCGAGCTCGACGAGCTGGACCTGGCGCGCCGGGTCAACGACCAGATCAGTGCCGCGTGGGCAGTCAGGCACGAGAAGAACGGCGACGACCCGATCGACGCGCTCGCCCGCGTGCCGTTCCCCGTCTATGTCACGACACAGATGTCCGATCTCCTCGGCCACGCCCTGCGCGACGCGGGACGCGAGCCGGTCGTCGAGCTCTGTCGCTGGCGCGACGGTACGGAGGACGACCCGATCGACTGGCCGCAGTCCATCTTCGAGCGTGAGCCCGACTACGTGCCGTCTCCCGCGCGCCCGCTCGTGTTCCACCTGTTCGGGCACCTGAGCGTGCCCGAGTCCGTGGTCCTCACCGAGGACGACTACTTCGACTTCCTCATCGGCATCAGTGCTGACGCGAAGGCGGTCCGGATCCCCGAGATCGTGAGGGCCAACCTGACGAACTCCGGGCTGCTCCTGCTGGGCTTCCGACCCGACGAGTGGGATTTCCGGGTGCTGTTCCGCAGCATCGGGCACTTCCCCGGAGCCAAGCGACGGGGCAGGTACACGAACGTCTCCGTCCAGATCGACCCGGAGGAAGGCGACGCGACGCAGGCCCAGAAGGCCCGGATGTACCTCGAGAAGTACCTCGCCGAGAGCAAGATGACCGTCTTCTGGGGCAGTTCCGACGACTTCCTGCGCGACATCGGCCGCCGCTGGGACCACAGGGCGAACCAGGACACGCCATGACGACCAGTGCGCCCCTCGCCGAGCGGACGGGCCGCGACGCGCAGGCCAACCCGTTCGTCGGCCCGCAAGCCATACCGCTCGGCACCCCCATCTACGGCCGCAGCCGCGAGACGGCCAGCCTCCTGAACCTGCTTGTCGCCGAGCGCATCGTGCTGCTGTACTCCCCGTCGGGCGCCGGGAAGACCTCGCTCGTCAACGCCGGCCTACGCCCCGCGCTCGTCGAGGACGACTTCGAGGTGCTGCCGGTCGCGAGTCTCCGCCACGAGCCCGGCCGGCCCGGCGCCATCCCCCGAAACCGCTTCTCGCTGAGCATCATGAGCTCCCTCGAGCAACGCCGCCCGGCTGACGAGCAGCTCTCGCAGGACGAGCTCTCGTCCCTGACCCTGCACCGGTACCTCAGGACCCGCACCGACCTCGACGACCAGCCCGGGAACGAGGTCCTCATCGTCGACCACTTCGAGGAAGTGCTGCGCGTCGACCCGATCGGCCTGGACGCCAAACGGGAGTTCTTCGTCGAGCTCGGCGAGGCTCTCGCGGACCGGGGGCTCTGGGCTCTGTTCGTCATGCGGGAGGACTACCTCGCGAGCCTCGACCCGTACCTGCGCCTGATCCCCACGCACTTCCAGGCGCAGTACCGCCTCGACCTCCTGCAGCCCGACAGTGCGCGGCAGGCGATCGTCAGACCCATCGAGGCCGCGGGCGTGCAGATCGACGACGACGCGGTCACTCGGCTCGTGGACGACCTGCGCCGGGTGAAGGTGCTGGTGGGCGACGAGGTCCGTTCGACGGAGGGCCCCTACATCGAACCGGTGCAGCTCCAGGTCGCCTGCCACCGCCTGTGGGAGGGCCTGGCACCCGGGCAGACGCGCATCGGGGTCGGTGACGTCGAGTCGCTCGGCGACGTCGACTTCGCTCTGCGGACCTACTTCCGGGCGTCCATGGCCAAGGTCGCCGAGGAGACCGGCGTGCCCGAGCGCACTCTGCGGGACTGGTTCCAGCACGAGCTCGTGATGCCGAACGGCCTGCGTAGCCAGGTGATCACCGGCCCAGGCGGACCCGACGTGCTGGCCAGGCTCGTCGCCACCCACCTGCTCAGGGCGGAGGATCGCCACGGCGCCACCTGGTACGAGCTCTCCCACGACCGTCTGGTCGAGCCCGTGGCGGCGGACAACGCGCTCTGGGCCGACGAGAACCTCACCGACTTCGAACGCGACGCACAGCTCTGGGACGACCAGCGCAGGCCCGACGGGCTCCTCATGGCAGGTGACGCCCTGGCCGCGGAGGAGCTCGCCGTCGCCGAGGGCCGAGCCCGGCACAACCCCGTCGAGCAGGCGTTCGTCGCCCGGAGCGTCGAGGTGCACGCGGCCCGTGAGCGGGAGAGACGTTCGGTCCGCAACACCCGCCGAGCACTGGTCGTCGCCCTGGTCGGGCTGCTCGTCGCCGTGGTCGGCGGGGCGACGGCAGTCGTCTTCGGCGTGACCGCCTCGAACCAACGGCGTGCTGCGGCCACCACCGCCGTCGTGGCCGCGGGAGAACGGATGGTCGATGCGGACCCGGAGGCCGCTCTCATGATCGCCGCCGACGTCATGCCCGACCACGGTGCGCTCACGCCACAGGTGCGCAACCTCATCGGCGCGGCCGTCATCGCCGGTCCGGTCGCCGGCGAGGTGCTGGGTCCCAAGGGCCTCACGACCTCGAACCTCGCGACGAGCCGAGACGGTCGATGGACCGTCATCTCCGTCGCCCCGCCCGCCGGTGCCCCGAAGGCGGCAGCCGGTCCGGGTCCGCAGATCCTGGTGCTGGACACGTCGACGGGCGCCACGCTCGACGCCACCGACGTCGGCGACATCCCCTCCTCCCTCGGTGTCTCCGACGCCGGCCAGGTTGCCTGGATCGACGCCGGCGGCGCCGTCTGGTGGTGGGACCGCGACGCGGGCGAGGCTCCTCGGAAGTTCAGCACCGACGCCATGGCGCTGGGAGTCGACGACTTCCCGTACTCGCTCGTCGTGGCACCCGACGGCACGAGTCTCGGCCTCGTGGTGTGGCACATCGACAAGGACGGCGGGTCCTCCCAGCAGATCGCCACGTTCGCCACCGACGGCACGCCGATCGGTGAGCCCTACGCCACCGACGAGAAGGACGCCTACGTCAATGCGTGGTCATGGGACGGCGACCTGTGGGTGGTGGGCACGAGATCGGGCGTCACGCTCGGACGGCTCGGCAGCAGCACGCTCGCCAAGCTTCCCCTCCCCGCTGCCGACGCCAACGGGTTCATCGTCGAGACCTCTCGCGACGGCACCAAGGCCTTGGCTGCCGACGGCAGCGGCCACTTCTACGTCTGGGACACGCTGACCCGTGAGCTCGTGTGGGACCAGGCCGTCGGCGGGACGCTCGCCGCGCTCAGTGCCGACGGCTCCCTCCTCGCGGTGACGCGGCTCGACGGCACGGTCGAGGTGTACGACATCGCGACCCGGACCCTTCAAGGCGAGTTCGATCTCGCCGACCGGAGCCAGACGAACGCGCTGTGGTTCCTCCCCGACGGGCAGAACCGACTCGTCACCATCGACTCCTCGGGGCGCACCGTGATCCACGACTGGCGCTCGGAGGGTCACATGACGCACCCCGTGCGTAGCGTCGCGACGACGCCCGGGCACGTGGTTGCGGTCAACACCGACGGTGGGACGACCATCTGGAGCCCGGACGGGCACATGACCGCGTCGCTCCCGACCGGCCCGAGCACGGGAAACATCGTCTTCTACGACAAGGGCACGGTCGTCGTCGCCCGCGCCTCGACGGACGACAACGGCACTACCGCGGCCACGATCGACGCCTGGCGCGTCGACGGCAGCAGCAAGGAGGCCACCGCCTCGATCCCCCTGGAGGGGATGGACACGATCACCGTCCTCGCCGCAGCGGGCGACGGGAGCGGCCTCGCCGTGTCAGACGGAAACTGGGTCGAGGTGCTGTACCCGGACTCGGACGGGTGCACCATCGATGCTCAGAGCTCGGGAGGCGTCGTCGGACTCGACTACACGGACAACGACACGCTCGTCGTCTCGAGCCGGCAGTCGGTGACCGAGTACGACCTGAGCACATCGGACTGCCCGAAAGTCTCCGAGCTGCCCACCACGGGCGACGTCCTGGACTCGGCAGTCGACCCCGTCACCGGAAACGTCGCGGTCCTGGGCTACCGGGACGACGTGCAACTCTTCGCCGACGGTGTCGAGCAGGGCAGACCGCTCCCTGTTCCCCCAGGGACCAAGGCGCAGGAGATCGCGTTCCTCCCCGGCGGCGACAAGCTCGTCGTCCGGAACATCGACGGCGCGGTCCGCATCTACGACGTGCAGGAGCGCACCCTCGACCCGCTGCGACTGGAGCCTGGACCCGTCGCGCACCTCGCCACCGGGCCGGACCTGCTCGTCATGGCCGTGCGCTGGCGTGCGGCCCCGGTCGCCGTCCCGCTCTCGGACGGCTCGCTCCGCGCGATCGTCCGCGACCGTCCCACCCACACCCTCACCGACGGCGAGTGCGAGCGGTTGCTCGGCAAGCTCTGCGGCCGGTGATCCCCGAAGGAGTCCCCATGCCCCCGACCGACCGACCGGACTATCCGCTCGCCGAGGTGCTCTGGCGGCTCGGCGAGGAGCTGCGCGCGGTCGCCTCCTTGGGGGACGGGGCCGCGCGAACGCCGATCGTCGAGGTCACGACCGCGACCGCGACCCTGACCGTCACCGTGGCCCGCGACGCCAAGGGCGGGCTGTCGTTCGGCGTCATGGGCGTCGGAGCGGAGCTCGGTGGCGGCGCCTCGAAGTCGACGACGACCGAGCTCACCGTCGACTTGAAAGTGGCGCAACGGACCGGCGCCGACGGCGTGGCGCGCTCGGCCGTCTCGTTCGGGCCACCTCCGCCGCCGAACGAGTAGAACGCACCGGCCCGCCTCGAACGCGTGCCCAGCGGCCTCCATGAGCCCGGCTACGTCGCGGCGTGCGCTGGGCATGGGCCGACCTTGCTCGGCAAGAACCGCCGCCGGCGCCGCAGCGTTTGGACCGGCACGCGATCGCCCGGCTGACCGTCGCTCTCTCCCTGGCCATGGTGGCGGTCTGTGGCGTGCCATTGCGGCCGGACGGTGCGGCGGAGCAGCAGGTGCAAGGCCTTCTGCTGGCCGCTGCGGTTCTGCTGGTGACGGACGTCCGCCGGGCGGTGACCGCGACCCGGCAGCAGATAGCCAAGAAGCTGACCGCCAGCACCTGACCTCCGGCGCCGCCGCACGGCTCGCGGGCAGTCCTCGTGGCCGAGCAGGCGAATGTCACCTACACCGGTCGATGCGCTACAGCTCGGCGGACGGGCGGGGGGTGGCCTCCAACGAGGTCGTTCCCACCTGAGCCAGCTCGAGCCGCCCCCCAGATCAGAGCGCAGTCACCGTGGCGGCAGGTACCGGGAACCGAAGCGGCGGCGGCGGACATGGTGGGCGAAGCGGGGATCTGACCAGTGAGCCTTCCGTGAAGGTCACGCGGGCGTCGTCAGCCACTGCTCGAACGCGTCGAACGTCGTCGGCCTGCCCAGGAACCGCTCGACCAGGTCGGCGGCGTCGGCAGTGCCGCCCGGCGCGAGGATGGCGTCCCGGTACCGGCGGCCCATCTCGGGGTCCATCAGGTCCTCGCCGAACGCCGTGCGCAGGTCCTTCGCGATGACCAGGCTCCAGAGGTAGGTGTAGTACGCCGACCCGTACTCCGGCAGGTGCCCGAAACCGCTCGACATGTGCGTGTCCGGCAACGGCGTGTACGGGCCGAAGCGGGCGTCGATCTCGGCGGTGTACGCGTCGAGGTCCTCCGGCGGGGCAGCGTGCAGCCCGTACGAGAGCGCGGTGAAGTTGAGCTGGCGTCGCGCCCACGCGCCGCGCCCGAACGCGTCGGCGGCGCGCATCCTGGCCACCAGGTCCGCCGGGATGGGCGTGCCGTCGACGTCCGTCGCGAACGCGCGCAGCACGTCGGGGTCCCAGGCCCACTCCTCGAGCAGCTGGCTGGGCGCCTCGATGAAGTCCCATTCGGTCGCGACGCCCGCGAACGCCGCCCAGCGCTGGCCGCCGCCGACGATCTCGTGCACCAGGTGACCGAACTCATGGAAGAACGTCAGCACGTCCTCGTGCTCCAGTGTGCCGGCCGGCAGGTTGCAGACCAGCACACCCTCTGCCAGGTGCCGGCCTGCTACTCCCGGGACCAGCGGGAACTGGGCATCGTGGGTGAACTTGCCCGGCCGCGGGTGCATGTCGAGGTACACGCGGCCGATCCGCCCACCGTCCGACGCTACGTCGTACACCTCGACGTCCGGGTGCCAGGTCGGCGCGTCGACGGGCGTGAACGTCAGATCGAGGAGCCGGGCGACGGTGTCCATCACGCCGGTGCGTACCGCGTCGTATCGGAAGTACCGGCGAACCTCCTGGGCGTCGACGCCGTGCTGCTCGCGGCGTACGACCCGCTCGTAGTACAGGTTGTCCGCCGGCGTCACTACGGCCGCGTCGGGATCGTCGAACCGCAACCGGGCCAGCAGGACGCGGACGTCACGGCGGGCGGGCTCCGCCGTCAGCGCGTCGAGCCGCTCCACGAACGCGGCGATGGCCTCGCCGGAGCCGATCATCTTGACTTCGGCGTCGTAGGTCGGCCAGTCCGTGTAGCCGAGCAGCGTGGCGCGCTCCGCCCGAAGCCGCAGCAGCTCCGCCAGGACCGGGGCGTTCTGCGGCCAGCCGATGCGCAGCCATTCACCGGTGAGCGCCCCTCGCACCCCGGCGTCATGCGTGTACGTCCGCACCGGGACCAGGTCCGGGTACTCCGTCGTGAGGGTGACGAGGCCGTCGTCCGCCGCAGGGTGCTCGGCGCGGAAGTCGTCAGGCAGACCGTCGAGCTTGTCAGGTCGGACCCGGATGCTGCGCGTGCCCTCGCGGATGTTCCTGGAGAACTCCAGGCCCAGCGCCGTGCACCGCTGGGCCAGCGAGCGCAGGAGGTCCCGCTCCTGCTCTGGACGGTCGACGCCCGTGCGGCGGAAGTCACGCAGCACGTGCTCCCGCAGCCGGGCCGCCTCGGTGTCGAGGCCGTCGGCGCTCGTCCCCGCCAGCACCCGCCACAGCGCGTGGTCGAGCCCCCGCTCCGTCGCGAGGTCCTCGGCGGCCCGCGCCCCCGTCTCGGCCGCCGCGCGCACCTCAGGGTCCGGGTGCACCTCCGCAATCAGATGGGCTGCCGCCGAGGCCCGGCCGAGAGCGACGTCACACTGGTTCCACACGCCCAGCACCTGCGCCGTGGTCCGCTCCGAGCCATCCTTCAACGTCGCCAGACGGTTGCGCGCGGCGGCCAGAGACGCGCCGACGGCGTCCGCGAGGAAGGCGTGCCAGTCCCCGGCGAACGCGGGGAAGCGAGTGAGGTCGGCGGTCATGACTCGACGCTACACAGCACGGTGCACCGGCAACGCAGCCATTTTCTTCCCCGTCAGACGAGCGGCTGAACACGCGATCGCCGAGCTCCACTGAAGCGCCCCAGGTTTGAATCCGCTCCCTTCTCAGTCACCGACCAGGAAGGATGGTCTCGTGCCCAAGAGGATCGATCCGGAGCTCAAGGCGCGTGCTGTGCGTCGCTGCCTGAGGCTTCCGAAATGGTTTCCGGGAAACCGAATTCCGATCGCGAGAGACACTGCACGAAATCCCGGAGTAGTGATCCGGTCCCGCCTACGGTCAAATTGCCTAACTCGTAAACCACGGTCTCCAAGACACCTCGGAATAGGCCCTCATGCGCCGCTCGCTCCCGACGCCGACCCAGGGGGCATGACCGCAGCATGGGCCAACAGGCATGTTCCACTACATCGACGAGAGCAACCGACCGGTCAAGGACTCCGCGAGCTGGCGTTGAACGCCGACGTAGTGGCCGGTACGCGCCGGTCAGACAATCACGAGGGTCACACTGTCGCGGGAACCGGCCGCCCGGGGAACAGCTCGCGGTACTGCCGGGCGTACTGCCGCCGACCGACGATCCGGTACAGCAGCTGCACGGGCTTGGGTACGCCCTCGAAGAACTCAGCGCGGGCGGTCGGCTCGGTGTTCGCCAGCAGCATCCCGAGCTGCGGCATCAGCCGCGACTTCGGGATCGCCCCGATGCTGTGCTCGCCCACCTCGTTCCACTCCCGCTGAGTCAGGGTCTTCTCAGCGACGGGGACCACTTCGAGCACCTCGCGCCGCAGGTGGACCTTGAGGACGTCGAGCATCCGCTCGTAGGCGACGGCGAGGTCCTCGCCGTCGCTCGGGTCGCCGCTCACCTGCCAGCGCTCGAGGAGCGGGCTGGCCTCGTGCAACAGCTCCTGGACCTGCGCGTGGTGCGCCCGCATCTGTGCCACGTGCAGCGCGCATGACGGCGCGCGCTGCTCGAGCTTGTCCCAGAGCAGCTCGTCTTCGCTCTGGTGGTGCACGTGCAGCGTCGCGTCGAGGTCCGCGAGCCACTGCCCGACGACGGCACTGCGGCGTGTGTCCCCCGCCGCCGCGCCTCGCACGAGCCCCGGCGCCTCCGCGTAGGCCCACAGGAAAGCGTTGTGCAGGACCCGCATTTCCTTGCCGCTGCACAGCGCGGGCCCGTCCGGCACCGGCGGCGCCGTCTCGCCGGGCGCCGGGGCGTAAAAGTCGACCATCACAACCTCCGACGACATCGTCAATGGGGTGGTCCGGGCCGCGTCAGTGCCGCGGCCCGTCAAACTGGACGATATCGCCACAAATACCCCACCGGAAGGGCGCACCGACGGGGCGCAAGCGAGCCTCGTGATCCGCGCGGTCGATCTCCGGCACCGGGGCGAGCGGCGCCTGCCTTCACTGTGCACTTCGTCGTCGCGACGACGAAGCAACGCACAGCGGTGACCGGCCGGCGGCCGACGGGCGGCGGCCCGGCTAGAGGCCCAGTGAACCGCGCAGTCCTCGGTCGATCTCTCGCATCAGCGCGAGCGGGGTCTGCCCGGCCTGCTCGGTGAGATCGGTCTTGTTCAGGGTGACCACGGCGGTGACGTTCGCGATCGAGTCGCGGGCCAGTCCCGTGGCGGCGGCCGGGAGGAACACGTTGCCGGGCATCGTCGCGAGGTCGGTGTTGGAGGTGAGCACCAGCGCCACGACCGTCGCGAGCCGGCTCCGGTTGTAGGTGTCTGCCGAGATGACCACCACCGGTCGCCGTTTCGCCGGGCGAGATCCGACCGGTGCGCCGATGTCTGCCCAGTAGAGCCCACCTCGTTCGATCACCAGTCGCCGGCCTCGGCATCGAGCACGCGGCGTCCAGCCGCGGCGGCGTCCGACGCTGAGTCGTCGACGCCGAGTGCGTCCACAGCGGAGTCGATCTGTCGGGTCACAGACTCGGCGTCGAGCTCGTCGAGATAGCGCGCCGCCGCGCGAGTGAAGAACTCCGAGCGGCTCATCCCGAGATCACGGGCTCTCTGGGAGGCCTTCTCGAAGGTCTCGTCGGGGATCGAGATCGCTGTCTTCACGGACCGAGTATAACTCGGTTATACCTTCGGCGGCGGTGATCCGTGATCGACTCCAGCCTTGCCCGTACTGCTCGGTGGGTCGAGTGGGCTGTGGGTGGTGTTGCGTCAGAGTTCGATGCAGTAGTGGACCTGGGTGTCTTGGGTGACGAACCCGGCGCTCTCGTAGCTGCCGAACTCCTTGCTCGAACTATCAGCGTCGACCCGAAGGCTTGCCCGTCCGTAGCCCTGGTCCTGCGCGGCCCGAAGCGTGTGTGAGATCAGGGCTTCGGCCACGCCGCGCTCCTCGTCAGCGGGCCGTGTGGCGATGACCCTGAAGTACGCGTCACGGATGCCCGTCGCCACCGTGTCCGCCTCCCACGAGACGACCAGGAGGACGCCGGCCGGCGTCCCGGTCTCGACGTCACGGAGCAGGAAGCTCAGCTCGGGCCGGAAGCTGGCGTTCACGGCCCAGACCTTCCACTCCTCGGCACTGAGCGGCGACCTGCCCACGTCGTGCGCGGCCTCGTTGCGGACCGTGCGGAACTCCTCGTCGGTCGCAGCCGTGTAGCCCTCGATCCGCAGGCCGTCGGGGATCGGGGCGTCCGGAAGGGCGGTGCCGAGTGGATGCCTCATGTGCCGGCTCCGTTTCGTCGCCGTCATTCCTGCCGCACGGTAGAGGGCGACGGCCCCGTCAACGTGCTCGCCGTAGATGGATTCAACGACCAGCTGGAGCGTGGGGTGATGCAGTTCGTGCAGCTCCTGGGCGCTCGCCAGCCCGTGCTGCATGAGCTTCATCCCGAGCCCCTGGCGGCGATGGGTGGGACGGACGGCGCCGGCCGCCTGCACCCGGTGGACGATCTCGGCCATCGGTTTGTAGTGGACCGCCGAGAAGCCAAGCATCATCGCGCTGTCGAACACCGCCAGAGTGGACGTCCGGAGGTCGTCGACCGGCGAGTCCAGCTCCTCGGCCGCGTCCTGCTCGGTGTACTGCCCCCAAACGTGGTCCTCAGCGTCGATCGCGTTCAGGAGGTCGGCCATCGCCGCGGCGTCGGACACGGCCAGCGGGCGCCAGACGAGGGTCTGCGATTCGACAGTCATGATCGGAACCCTATGGAGGCGGGCGAGGGCCGTCATCGCGATTTCGGGCCACCGCACCCTGCGCGAGCTCGATCTCGAGCATTCGGCCGACCATGAACGCCAAGCACCCGGCTTCGGGAGTGCTGCTCAGGACACCATCGACGTGCGAACGGCCCGCCAAGGGCGGAAGGCGCAGCTCTTCTCTTTGCACGGTCAGCTGCGGGCGGCGACCCCCCACGCCGGGTCAAGCTCGAGCATCGGGGATAGCGATACCGGGCTTGGGTCGGTGCCGTTCGAGCGCATCGTCCAAATGTCGGCATGGACGGGGCCGGACACGGGCCGGTCGAAGCGGGTGAATGCGATCCGACGACCGTCGGGCGACCACGCAGGGTTGAACGAGCTGACAGTCCCTCCCGTGGGCGAGGTCACGTGGACGATCATGCCGACGCAGATGTCGACCGTCGGACAGGTCGCCGGCACGGTAGTGACTGACCCGACCGACCCGACCGACCCGACATCTCGAGGCGTCTCGAACACGACGAGGTCTCGTGTGGGTCCGGACCTGGCCGGCGAGACCGACGGAAGGTCAGCGTGCAGGTCCCACGGCGTCAGCTGATGCTCGGAGCCGTCGTGGTCGAGCCGGAAGACCGCCGCGGTCTCGTCGGATGCGACCCGAAGGAAGACCATGTAGCCGCGCGGTGCAAAGGTCGCCACGTAGTCCTCGTACTGACCGTCGATGCCGGTGCGCGAGATCCGTGCCAGGTGCGAGCCGTCCAAAGCGGCGCTGTAGAGGGCAGCCGATGCGGCCAGCGGTGTGAACGGTCCGATCACTCGCGTGAACACGAGGTGGCGGCCATCGGGCGCCCACGAGGGTGTGAGGTCCTGTGCGCACGGGTCGGTGCAGCCGAGAGGGACGGCATGCTCTCCCGCACCTTGGCTGCCGACGAGCATGACGTCGACCCGTCCGTCGGGATAGTCGCGCTCGAAGGTGACCATCTTTCCGTCCGGGGATATGTGCGGGTGGATGTCCGCGACCCCGTCTGCGGGGTTGGTCAGCACGCGGACTCGCTTGCCGTTGGGGTCAGCGCTGACGATGTGAGCGGTGGCCTGTCCCTCGAGGTACTGAGTCCAGACGACTCTGGTGGCGCTTGCCCGATCGTCTCCATGCGCACCGAAGCGCGCCGGCGAGGCGGCGGCTGGCGGCAGGGGTGTGAACGAGAGCCCGGCCAGGCCGAGCAGGGCGCTGGCGAGGAGGGTGCGGTGGGTGCGCATGGGTGTATTCCGTCCGGAGTGGAGGGATCCGCGGCGCGCGATCTCAGGCTCGTGCGCGTGTGCGTCTGGGCGGCCACTGAGTCGGTATGCCCATGACGCTCGCTCCCTCCGGGTATAGCCCTCGACAGTCTGAGGCGACCACCCTTTTGTTGATGGAGTTCCCGCTCGAGCCGGTGCCTCACCACTACCCATTCCCTGACACCGGTCTCGGGGCTCGTTCCCTCCCGATTCCTGGCACACGACGCGGGTTCGGCCCGGAGTGAGTCAGCACCATCGAACCGCAATCGCATTAGGGGCCCACCCCTGCTCGACAAGGAGCGCTCCCGTTCCCGGTTCACCATGCACCACTTAGTCGCCATGACGAAGAAATGCACACTGCAGCGGCGACGAGCACAGCGGTTTACGGACGGACCGATTCGTCCTCCAGTTGAGGCAGATGCCCCATGACGTGGTGTGACACCGGCGGGAGTCTGGTGCCACGAACCGGCGATGGAGGCACTGATGACTCTCTACATGGATGTGCACGAGGCCCTCCCGGAGGGCACTACGGCCGCGGACGTGGCTGGCGCGCACGCGCAGGACCTGCTGGTCCAGGCAAAGTACGCCGTGAGCTACCGCAGCTATTGGGTCGACGAGGCCAACGGCAAGGCCTGGTGCCTCGTCGAGGCGCCGGACGCCGAGTCCGCGGCCGCCGTTCACCGGGAGGCCCACGGGTTGGTCGCCGACCGGCTGTTCCCCGTGGTCGAGGGGCAGTGATGTCCGCCAGCACGCCGCGGGCCGTCGCCGAGGACGCGGAGACGGCCCCGTGGCTCCCGGAGGGTGACGGCGAGTGGATCAACGGCTACGGGGTGATGGGTCTGTCCTTCGCCTCGGGCGACTACCTCGTGCTGCGCTGCATGACGGCCGCCAGCTTCGGCGCCGGCTACCGCGCGGTGTGGCACCGGAGTCCCGAGGGTGACTGGACCGTGTACTCGACGGCCGACCCCGAGCACAGCTGCGAGCGCTACATCGGCGCCGCGCTCAGCCATCCGTCGGTGCGCTCCGACATCGCCGTGGAGTGGCTCGACGACGTGACGTTCCACGTGCGCGTCGGTGACACCCTGGAGTGGACGGTCGCCCTCGGGCGCAGCGTCGTCACCCGGATGATGTCCACGCTGGGCCGGGCGATGCCGATGTGGATGTGGAACAGCCCGGCCGTTCTCGCGCTGCTCGGCCCGATGGCGGGCCTGATGCTCGGCGTCGGCACGGTGCGCCTCGCCGGCGAGATGCCCAACGGGCAGCACTTCACGGCGGCACCGGTGCGCATCTGGACGATCCGGGACAGCCGGGCCACCTTCGCCGGCCGGGACCTCGGCGGTCCACGATCCCTGCGGGCGCAGGCGCGCATCGGCGGCTTCTGGCTGCCTCAGCACGGCATCTTCATGCAGGGCTTCGGTCACTTCGACGCCTTCGACCCTGCGCGACACGTCTCGGCGGCCGAACGCCAGCGCGAGCTGCTCGAGTCGGCAGCGTGAGTGCCCGGCCCGGGTAGACGATGAGGCTGTGTCTGGTCCCGCTGGCGCGGGTGCAACGCGCCGTACCGAGCTGCTCGCCGCGCTGTCGATCGCGATCGACCTGGGGCTGGGACAGCCGGCAGAGCACGTGCTGCGGTCGGCGGTCATCGCGACCAGGCTGGCCGACAGGCTGGGGCTGACCCGCACACAACGGGACACCACGTTCCACACCACGCTCGTCATGTGGATCGGCTGCCACGCCGACTCGCACGAGTACGTGCGCTGGTTCGGCGACGACATCGACGTCAAACGAGCGGCGTACCTGGTCGACTGGGCGGGCCTGCCGTACATGCGGTTCCTGATGGGCAACATCGCCCGCGGCGCGCCGCTGCCGCAACGGATCAAGGTGATCGCGCAGCTGATGCGCAGCCCCAGCGGGCAGCTGGGTGCACTGGTGCACTCGCACTGCGCCTCTGCGTCGCTGCTGGCCGCCGAGATCGGGCTGTCGGCGCGCGTCCAGGCCGTGCTGAGTGCGACCTTCGAGCGGTACGACGGAGCGGGCGCCCCGCGCGGCCTGGCGGGTGACGAGCTGCCGATCGAGATGCGGGTGGCGCAGCTGGCGGATCTCGTCGAGGTGCACGACCGCACCTATGGGCCCGGCGGGGCCGAGCACGTGGTGCGGTCTCGACGTGGAGGCCAGTTCGACCCCGCGGTCGCCGATGCGTTCCTGTCCGATCCGACGGCGATGCTGGCCGCGCCGGCGCACGGCAGCTACTGGGACGCCGCCCTCGCGGAGGCCCCTGACAAGTCCGCGCTCACGGCTGTCGAGCTGGACCGCATCCTGGTCGCGCTCGGCGACTTCGTCGACCTCAAGTGCCCGTTCACGCTCGGCCACTCACGGGCCGTCGCCGATCTCTCCGCGCGCGCCGCGGGGCTGCTCGGACTGGACGACGCCGACGTTCTCGCGCTCCGCCGGGCCGGCCACGTTCACGACATCGGCCGGATCGGGGTCTCGAACCGCATCTGGGAGAGCGCAGCGGACCTGTCCGCGGAGCAGTGGGAACGCGTCCGCCTGCACCCGTACCTGACCGCGCGGATCCTCGACCGGGTCAGCGGTCTCGGCGATGTCGCACGGATCGCGGCGAACCATCACGAACAGCCAGACGCCGGTGGCTATCCGCGCACGCTCGCCGCCGCGTCACTGCCCCTGCCGGACCGGGTCCTCGCCGCGGCAGTGGCCTACGAGTCGGCGCTGGAGCCGCGCCCGTACCGCCCGGCGCAGTCGACCACCCAGGCCGCGGAGCGACTACGAAGCCGAGCCGCGGCCGGTGCGCTGGACGACGCCGCGGTCCGCGCGGTGCTCGCTGCGGCGGGGCATCCTCGCGCGAAGCGCACGCCGCGCGAGGACCGGCTCACGCCGCGCGAGGTCGAGATCCTGGTGCACGTCTCGCAGGGCGAGTCGAACCGGCAGATCGCACAGCGGTTCACGCTCTCGGAGAAGACGGTGCGCAACCACGTGGAGCGGATCTACGCCAAGCTCGGCGTGAGCAACCGCATCGGGGCCAGCTTGTACGCGCTGGAGCATGGGTTCGTGCCGGCGCAACCCCATCACTGATCGGACCCGTGCCCCGCGATCATGGAGCGCCGGCAGACGCGGAACCCTCCCACTTCGGGAACCATGCCCTACCGGGTGATCACCATCGTGAAGCCGCCCGGAGCGACCGGTGCGTTCACCCGGCCGTGGGAGCCGACGACGGTCTGCACGAGCCGCCCCTGCGGGTCGTAGGCGTAGGCGACGATGGTGCCTGCGCCGACGGTCACCGACTGGTGGCGCGGGCGGTCCGCGAAGCTGCGCAGCAGCGCCTGCCCCTGCGAGCCGGACCCGCGCAGTACGACCCACTCGAGCTCGGGCTGGAGCAGGACGCCGTCCACGCGGGCGGGGCGTCCGTCACCCACGTAGGACAGGGTGAGCGAGCTCGGTCCGGCCGCGACCGGACGCTGGGTCGGCTGCGACCCGACGTCCAGGAACCCGGGCACGCTCGACACACCCTGCGCGCCGGCGCCGCCCTGGTACTGCACGCCCGCCGAGGCGCCGCCCAGGGTGAGCTGGGTGCCGACGGACCGTGCGGGAGCGATCTGGTGGTCGAAGACCGGCATCACGCGGTACCGGTCCGTGGTCGGGAGGTCGACCGGGATCGTCAGCTTGCCGCCCGAGGTCAGGGACACGTACTGGTCGCCGCTCCACTGCGACTCGCCGGTCCAGGAGTCGGTCGGGTGCACGACGGCCGCGGACCCGGACAGCTGCCCCGACTCCGCCTCGGTGTACGACCAGGTCACGCGGTCGGCGACGTCGCTGTTGCGCGCCATGGCTGCGACGTCGGGTGCGGCGTCGAGGGCGAGCATCGACATCACGCCGTGGATGGTCGACTCGGCACCGGAGTTCAGGTTGACGTCGCCGGTGGGGCTGATCCCGTCGAACGTGACCCCCGTGCTCGGGTCGTACATGGGCCGGTGTGCCGGGTTGTTCCCGAAGTACCAGGCGGCCGCGACGCCGGCCAGCTGGCGGAACGAGGTTTGGTGCGTGGCGCCGGCCGTGCTCAGCAGGTTCCGGAGCGTCACGTCGGCGCCGTAGGCGATCTGGTCCCGGTAGATGGGGGCCGGGAGCCACTCGTTGTCCGGACCGCCCTGCACGAGCAGATGGGGTGTGAACTGCGCCGTCTCGCCGACGGCCGTCCGCGTCCAGTCGTCGTGTCCGAGCGCAGAGCCGGCCGCGGCCAGTGCGCCGGCCATCTCGGCTCCCCAGGAGTGCCACAGCGACCGGGACTGCGTCCACGGCAGCAGGGCGCCGAAGGGCCACCCCGGTGTCGTCATCGCGGCGACGCCGTCGGCCAGCTCGGTCAGGTCCCGCCGGGCCCGGGCGTCGCCGCTGGCCCGGTAGTAGGCCACGAGGCCGTACAGCGCCTCGGAGGAGATGTCGGCGCCGTCGCCGATGAGCCAGGACGGCCACCGGAGGCCGTCGACGACCTGCCACGTCCCGTAGGTGCTCAGGTCCTGGCGCTCGACGGCGTCCAGTGCGAGGTCGAGCCGGTCGCGCAGGAACGCCGCGAACTGCGGGTCCGCGGTCTGGAACGCCGCGTACCCGACGCCGAGCGCCCAGATGGTGCGCCCGAGCCAGAACGACGAGCTGCTGTCGGACGGGTCGGGGGCGTCCGGCGGGTCGGCGCTCGGGTGCAGCGTCCCGTCGGGCTGCATCCACAGGACCACGTTGCCGACGTCGGGCCCGGAGTCGTCCTGGAGGTAGGTCAGGCCGCGCAGGAGTGCGCGGGCCTGCTCGCGGGCGTGGTCGTCGCCGAGCTGCTGCCACGCGGTCGTGTAGGCGACCGCCGCGCGGCTGATGTCGTCCGCGTCGTAGGCGCCCTGACCATAGGTGTTCGTCGTGGCGTCGTACTGGCCGCCACCGACCCGGCGGTAGCTGCCGTCGGCCTGGTGGTCCGCGTAGACCCACAGGGCACCGATGCCCGGTTCCTGCGCGAGGCGGTACGTGCTGTGGCCGGCCTGCGCCGGCGGGTTCACCGTGTCTGTCAGGTAGTCGAGGTGCGCGAGGTTGGTGAGCCGGGCTGACGGGCTCGCGGTCGCGGCCTGGGCCGGCGCGCCGGGGAGAGCGCCGACCAGCGAGGCGGCGACCAAGCCCGCTGTGACGAGCGAGGCGGCCCAGGTGCGTCGTGGCGTCGCGGACATGTGCGTGTCTCCTTCATCGGTGGGCGAGATCGGAGTGCCCGAGCACGGGCCGTGTCACCGGCGCAGGTCCGACCAGCGCTCGCCCGGGCGGAACGTCGCCACACCGAGCGTCGAGTCCGACTGTCCGTAGTAGGCCAGCCAGCGGTCCCGGAACCAGACCAGGGCCTCGACGAAGGTGACGTTCGAGACCAGCCCGCTGAGGTCCTCCGCCGTCGTGGGCTCGAGCCACGGCCGGGTGAGCTCCGCGAGGACCTCCGTCGGCCGCGCTGGGTCGAGCAGCACCTGGCCGGCGGTGTACCGGACGCTGCCGTCGGGGTTCTTGGTCGCGGCGTTGTGGATCAGCAGGACCAGCCCGTCGTCCGTGACGAGCGGCGGGGGGCCGACCTCGACGAGGAAGTCGCTGAACGTCCCCGGGCGCGGCGCCAGGACGGGCGGCTGGTCGTCCGTCGTCATCGGTGTCCAGTGCAGCAGGTCGCTGGACGTCGCCGCCCAGATGGAGCCCTCGCCGAAGTACATGAGGTACCGGCCGTCCACGGGTTGCGCCAGGATGCCGCCGGCCTTGGACCACGGCCCGGGCCGGCCGTGACCGCGCGGTTGGAACGTGTCGAAGTCGGGGAACATCGGCCCGTGCTTGGTCCAGGTGCGAAGGTCGGGCGACGTGGCCAGGCACAGCAGCGCCGTCTCGCGGTCCCACCCCGAGTACGTGAGGTAGTAGGTGTCGTCGACCTTCGTGACCCGAGGGTCCTCCACGCCGTAGCGGTCGTAGTCCTCGCTCGGCGACAGGACCGGCTCGGGTTCACGCTCGAAGGTCGTCCCGTCGCTGCTCCAGGCCAGGCCCACGTGGGACACGATGTCCTGGGCGTGGGCCCGGTAGAGCAGGGCTACGCGGTCGTCGACGACGGCTGCGGCCGGGTTGTAGACGCTTCCCGACTCCCAGCCGTCACCCTGCGGCACGAGGATCGGGTTGCCTTCGTACGGGGTGAACGGGCCCAGCGGGAAGGTGACTGGTCCGGTTGCCAAGGTGTCCTCCTGGGGTCGGGGTGGGGCGGCTCGTGTCAGCCCTTGACGGCGCCGCCGACGGCGCTGGCGACGAGGTAGCGCTGCAGGAACACGTAGACGACCAGCAGCGGGGCGGCCACGATGATGGTCGCCGCGGCCAGCAGGCTCCACTGGCTGACGTAGGCGCCCTTGAAGGCGAAGAGCCCCAACGTCACCGGCGACTTGGCCTGGTCTGGGAGCAGGATCGTCGCGAGGATGATGTCGTTCCAGACGCCGATCGCCTGCAGGATGAACACCGTGGCGAGCACCGGCTTGATCAGGGCCGGCAGGAAGCCGAACAGGTAGCGCAGGTACCCGACCCCGTCCAGCGCGGCGGCCTCGTCGAGCTCCTTCGGGATGGACTTGAGGTAGCCCGCGATCAGCAGCGGCCCAACGCCGACGCCCGAGGCCATGATGAGGATGTAGCCCAGGCGGGTGTCGTACAGGTGCAGCCTCAGGGTCAGCTGGAACACGGTGACGAGCGTGTTGGGCAAGAACAGCATCGAGACGAACAGCGCGTACCAGAGGCGGGTGTGCTTGAGGTAGCCGCGTGAGACCGGGAAGGCCACGAGAATCGAGATGACGGTGCCGACCGCCGCCGCGGAGAAGGTGTACAGCACGCTGTTCAGCGCGTAGCTGGCGAAGTTCCCCTCTCGCCACGCCGCGCCGAAGTTCGACAAGAGGGGTGAGTGCACGAGCCCGGTCGGGTTGCTGAAGAACTCGTCGTTGCTCTTGAGTGCCGTGTTGAGCAGGTACAGCAAGGGGTACAGGTAGATCAGGACGACCACGGCGAGCAGCGCGTAGCTGAGAAGCTTGCCGGGCGTGAACCCGCGCCGACGCCGGTCGAGGGTCGCCGGGGGACGCGGTTGACCCGTCGCCACCGACGTGGTCGTGACGCCCGTCACGAGGTCGCTCACAGTGCCGTCTCCTTCCGGCGCAGGTACGCGTACGTGGCCACCGAGACGATCATCACGATGACGAACTGGACCATCGAGATCGCTGCGGCGTAGCCCTGCGACTGCACCGCGCCGCCCTGCGCCCCGCCGAAGCCCTGGGTGAAGATCGCGAGGGAGAGCACCTGGGTGGCCGGATTGATCGGACCGGTGAGCACGTAGATCAGCTGGTAGCTCTGCAGCGCCCCGATGATGCTCAGCAAGGTGTTCGCCGTCACGGCTGGAGCCAGCAGTGGAAGGGTGACGAAGCGCAGCCGCTGCCGGGACGAGGCCCCGTCGATCCCAGCCACCTCGTACAGCTCGCTGGGGATGGACTGGAGTCCGGCAAGGTAGATCACGACGGCCACGCCGATGCCGGACCAGACACTGACCGCGATGACCAGAGCCATGGCCAGGTGCGGGTCACCGAAGAACGCGGAGGACGAACCGAACGACTTCCAGACGCTCGCCGCGGGACCACCGCTCGGGTTGAAGATCAGCGTGAAGATCAGTCCGATGACCGTCACGCCGAGGATCGTCGGCATGAACACGACGGCACGGGCGAAGTTGCGTCCCCGCAGCCGCTGGTTGAGCAGCACGGCGATCAGCAGAGCGAGAGTGTTCTGGATGACCGTCACGGTGATCGCGAACACGAACGTGTTCTTGAGCGCGTGGACGTTGTACGCGATCTGCGCGGACGAGAAGAAGGTGCGGTAGTTCTCCAGGCCCACCCAGTGGGTCGGCAGGAAGGGCAGCGAGCGGATGTCGGTGAACGAGATCACCAGGATGCCGACGGCCGGGACGAGCGAGAACACCACGACGAGGCCGATGCCGGCCAGGAACGTCAGCTGCGCCGTGGACCGGCGCCCGAAGATGAACGAGTTCTGCTGACTCATCGGTGGTGTTTCCCCTCGACGGTGAGCGGACGGGTACGTCGACCTCCGGACCGCCCGGCGCTGCGAACCGGCGCCGGGTGGTCCGCGAGTGCTACTTCAGGCCTGCCTCCCAGTCCTTCTGGGATGCCTGCGCGGCACCCTGGGCGTCGGACTCGCCCATGGGTGCGACGCCGGCCCAGTTGAACGGGAGCGCCGCGGCGGGACCGGCCTTGGTGTTCGGGATCCACACGGTGTCCCACGCCGGCTCGAAGTTGCTGGTGTACTGCGCGATGCCCTCGTAGAAGGCGTTGCTCTTCGCGCCCGTCACCGACGGCGCGAAGCCCGCCTGGTCGTCGAACAGCTGGTAGTTCTTCGTGAAGAAGTCCAGGTACTCGAGCGCGGCGGCCTTGTTCTTCGCGTTGCTCGGGACCGCCAGCGTCAGCTCTACCTTGCCCCCCAGGGACGCGTTGTCCGCGGCGTTCTCGCTCGCGGGGATGGGGAAGTAGCCGAAGTCGAGGTTGCTGCCACCGGCCTGCTGGATCGTGGTCGTGTTCCAGGTCCCGTCACTCATCATCGCGAACTTGCCGTTGACGAAGTCCGACGTCATCGTCGCGTAGGTGACCCCGGCGAAGTTCGGCTCCGCGAACGAGTACAGCTGCTCGACCTGCTTCAGGACCTGCAGCTGCTTTCCCTCGTCGAGCTTCACCGAGCCGCCGTAGAGCCCCTTGGCCAGGTCCTGCTTGGCCTGCGCGGTCGGGTACAGGCTCTGCACCACGCCCAGCATGTTGAGCCCGGCCGAGTCCTTGCCACCGATGCCGAGCGGTACCACGCCGGCGCTCTTGAGCTTCTGGCAGTCGCTGATCAGCTCGGACCAGGTCGTCGGCACCTGGATGCCGTTCTGCTCGAAGATCTTCTTGTTGTAGAACATCCCGGAGTAGTAGCTGAGCCCGGTCGGCACCGTGTAGTTCTTGCCCTTGTACTTGATCTTGTCCAGCACCGTCGGGTTGTACATCTTCATGAACGGCTGGTCGGTCAGGTCGACGTAGCCGCCGGCGTCGGCCAGCCGCGCGTCGTCCCCCTCGTTGGCCTGGGGCACGTAGCTGGGAAGCTCGACCGGGCCTGCCAGGCCGACGTCGATGCTGCCGGCGGTCAGGCGCGACGAGTGCGCCTGGGCGTAGTTCTCGTTCGGCACCGACGAGAAGTTGACCTTCACGTCCGGGTACTTCGCCTCGAACGCCTTGTTCACCGCCTTGAAGCCCGCATCCGAGCCGGTCGAGCTCGACACCAGCATGTTGAGGGTCCCGCTGGCCTTCCCCTGTGGGGTGCCCGCGTCGGAGCTACCGCCCCCCGAGCATGCCCCGGTGGCCAGGATCACGGCCAGGCCTACGCCCACGAGGGCGAGGCGGGGCACACGCAACGTCGTTGTCGCCATGGTTCCTCCAACGTTTCCGAAACGTTTCGGACGAGATGGGAGGCGACACTACCAAAACGTTTCGGACGCGCAACTCGAACGGGCCGGTCGATGCCGGAGCGGGTCGGGCGAACGGGGCGCGGCGCGGCGCGTCAGGCGGCGGGGCCGGTGGACGCCCGGGCGACCAGACGGGTGGGCTCGGTCTCGGCGTGCGACGCCTGCTCCCCGTCGACCATCGCTAGCAGGGCCCTGGCGGCGTGCTCGCCGAGCGAGTGCGGCGCCGTGGCGACGGTGGTCAGCGTCGGCTGCGCGTAGGCGCCGACGTCGATGCCGTCGTAGCCCGCCACCGAGACGTCTGACGGGACCGAGAACCCCATCTCCATGGCCTTGGCGATGAAGCCGATCGCCATGAGGTCGTTCGCGCAAAACACCGCCGTCGGGCGCGGCTGGCGCCGGAGCAACGTCTCGGCCGCACGGCTGCCCGCGGCCAGCGAGAAGTCCCCTTCCACGGCCGGCCCCGGCCGCAGGTGGCGGGCCGACAGGAACGCGCGCCAGGCGGCCTCGCGGTCGTGCGCGTGGATGTAGTCGCGCGGCCCGCTCACGTGTGCGATGCGTCTGTGGCCCAGCTCGACCAGGTGCTCGAGCAGGGCGTTGATGCCGGGCTCGTGAGACTGGCGGACCGTCGAGATGCCCTTCCACCCGGGCGTGGCGTTGATCGCCACGGCTGGGATGCCGAGCGTGCGCACGAGGTCGAACCGTGGGTCGGGGACGGACACGTCCGTCAGGAACACGCCGTCCACACGGTGGTCGTCGGCCAGTCGCCGGTACCGCTGGACCGCTCGCTGACGGGTGGGGGCCACCTGCAGCACGAGCGCGTAGCCGCCGTCCTCGAGCACCGACTCGACGCCGCTGATGAACCCGGCGAAGAACGGGTCGGAGGCGATGACGGACGGGTCGCGCTGGATGACCAGGCCGACGTTGAACGCCAGCTTCTGCGACAGGCTGCGACCGCGCAGCGACGGGGACCATCCGAGCTCGTTGGCCGTCGCCACGACCCGCTCGCGCGTCGCCTCCGACACTCCCGGCCGGTGATTGAGCGCAGCCGACACGGTCGCGATGGAGACCCCCGCGTCCCGTGCGACGTCCACGATCGTGATCCGTGGCTGCATGGCTCCCCTCCCCCGACCATCGATGACGCGCCGGACGCGCGACTCGTCGGGCGTCTCGTCCGACTGTCCGCCCTCCGGCCTTGCGGCTATGGTCGAGCAGCCTAAACGTTTCGGAAGGCCGAAGGGGTCCCGATGGGTGTCCTGCGCCGTGTCGGCGTCGTCGGAGCCGGCGCGATCACCTCGCTGCACGTGCCGTTCTGGCGGCGGCTCGGCTGGGAGGTCTCCGTGTTCGCCCTCGACGGCGCCGCCGGGCTGGCCGACCGGTACGGGGCCGAGGTGCGGCCGACGCTGGACGACCTGCTCGAGGACGTCGACGTCGTCGACGTCTGCACGCCGTCGGCGACCCACGTCGAGGTTGCCGGCGCGGCCGTGCGGGCAGGACTGCCGGTGGTGTGCGAGAAGCCGATGGCGCTGACCTTCGCCGCCGCGCTCGAGCTCGCGCGAGAGGCCGAGCGGCGCGGCGTCCGGGTGCTGCCGGCGCACGTCGTGCGGTTCTTTGGCCAGTACGAGGCCGCCCACCGGGCGGTGCGGTCCGGCGCGGTCGGCGACCTCGCGGTCCTGCGGTTCGTCCGCGGGGGCTCACGCCCCACCGCCGACTGGTTCCTCGACGAGAGCGCCTCCGGCGGCATCGTCTTCGACCTGATGGTGCACGACCTGGACCAGGCGAGCTGGCTGGCCGGGCCGGTCCGCACGGTTCACGCGGTGCAGAACCCGCCGACCTCGGACGGCCGGGTTCCCCCCGAGGTCGTCGCGCACGCGACCCTGGAGCACGACAACGGGGCCATCTCCCACGTCCAGTCGTTCTGGGGCAGCCCGGGAATGACGTTCGGGCCGTCGTTCGACATCGCGGGGAGCGCGGGGCGGCTCGTGAGCAGCCCCGACCACGAGGTCACGGTGTTCGAGGACGTGCCGGGCCTCGCGACCGAGCAGTCCTACCTGCCCCCGGACACGGCCGAGGAGAGCCCCTACCTGAGCCAGCTCCGCGAGCTCTCCGGCACCCTCGACGGGGACGGGCCGTGCCGCGTCTCTGTCTGGGACGGCGTCACGGCGGTGGCCCTGGCCGAGGCGGCTCAGGAGTCGATCTCACGTGGTGGGCCCGTCGACTTCCTGCCCTGGCGCGAGCAGATGGCGGCGCCGCGATGAGCGGCCCGACGCTGCGGGTGGGTGTGCTGTCGGGGGCTCACGGGCACGCCGGCGGGTACCTGCGCCACCTGCGCGCCCGGTCGGACGTCGCCGTGTCCTTCAGCGACCCGCACGACCCCGGCGACACGGCGGACCGCGGGCGTTCTTTGGCCGACGTCACGGGCGCACGCTGGGTCGAGGACCGCAGCAGCCTCTTGCGCAATGTCGACGCCGTTGTCGTCTGCTCGGAGAACTCCCGCCACCACGACGACGTGATGGCGGCGCTCGCGCAGGGCTGCCACGTGCTCGTCGAGAAGCCCATGGCCACGACCGTGGACCACGCCGTCCAGATGCGGCGAGCCGCCGACGCCGCCGGACTGGTGCTGGGGGTGGCGCACCCGGTCCGCCAGTCGCCCGCCTACCGGCACGTGCGCGCACGGGTCGAGTCCGGCACGCTGGGCGCGGTGCTTGCGGTCCTCGGCACCAACAACGGCATGCTGCCCCGGGAGCGGGAGTGGTTCGTCCAGGCCGAGTGGTCCGGCGGGGGCGCCCTCGCGGACCACCTGGTGCACTGCACCGACCTGATCGACGGCCTCCTGGACCGTCCACCGAGGCGCGTCCGCGCAGCCACGAACCGCGTCCTCGAGCAGACGCCCCCGACCACGGTGGAGACCGGCGGCATCGTCACGATCGAGTACGACGGCGGCGTCATCGCCACGATCGACTGCTCGTGGAGCCAGCCGCGGTCCGCGCCGACCTGGGGCGGTCTGACGCTGGACGTCATCGGCACCGCGGGACGCGTGCGGATCGACGCGTTCAACCTCCACCTGTCGGGCCACGGCAGCCGCGGTCCGCAGTGGTGGTCCTTCGGGTCGGACATGGACGCCGCGATGATCGGCAACTTCGTGGACGCCGCCCGGGGCCGGGTGCCCGTCGACGCCGGCGCGACGGCCGGCGTCCGCTCCGTCGAGATCATGACGGCTGCGCTGGAGTCGGCACGGTCCGGGGGCCGGTGCGTGGACGTCCGATCGACGACGAGCGCAGCGCTGTGACCGCTCTTCGACATCGCAGCTTTCCCGCCGGGTGCGTCGACGGACGGCCGGACCCACCGACGCGGGCCTGGATGACCGCGCGCTTCCACGGCTTCCTTGAACCCGTGCCGGCTGAGGACCGGATCGGGGCGCTCGCCGCCCGCTGGGCGGCCGAGGGGCGCACGCTGCACGCGATCTACGACGACGCCACTCGACCGGTTGGGGCTCTCGGCGACGACGTCCCGGTCGCCACCCTGGCGACGTTCACCGCCGGCCTCGCAGCCGGCGGGGACGAGGACATCCCCTGCACCCTCGTCGCCGACGTGACGGTGCGGGCGACCCACCAAGGGCAGGGGCTGATGCGCCGGCTGATGGACGCCGCCGCCCACGACGCCGCCACTCCCCTGATGGCACTGCACGCCGCGCACCCCGCCAGGTACGCGCGCTTCGGTTTCGCGCCGGCGATCCGCTCCGCGTGCGTCGAGGTCGACTGCGCGCGGTTCCGGCTGCGCGACCCCGCGGCGGGGACCGTCCACGAGGCCGGCACCCATCGGGCCGACGAGCTGGCCCGTGCCGTCGCGATGTCGTCGGCCGTGCTCCGCTTCGGCGCCCTGACGCCGGCCTTGACCGGGGCGGAGAGCGACGACGGGGCGCGGTGCCTCGTGCACACCGACGACCGGGGAGTCGTCGACGGCGTCCTGACCTGGGCCTTCCTCGGGTGGACCCCCCGCGCGCAGGTCATCGAGGTCCGCGCGGAGTCCTACGCCACCGTGGACGCCCATGCCGCCCTCTGGCAGACGCTCTGCTCGACCGGGATAGCCAGCACGATCCGGGCCGCCGATTCCCGTCTCGAGGACCCCGTGGCGTGGATGATCGAGGACCGCGCGGCGCGGCGGGTCACAGCCGTGACCGACGGCTACTCGCTGCGCGTGCTGGACCCCGCGCGGGCGCTGGCGATGCGGGGCTACTCCTGCCCCGACACGTCGCTCGTGATCGAGGTCGCCGACGGCACGGGAGCGGCGTCGGGCCGCTGGCTCCTAGCCGTGACGCGCGGTCGTGCCACCGTCGAGCCGACCGCTCGCGCGGCCGACGTCCGGCTGGGCGCCCGCGAACTCGCGGCGCTGTTCCTCGCGGGGACGCGCGCAGACGCCCTGCACGCCGCCGGACTGCTTGCCGACGGGCGCGACGCGCGGATCCTGGACGACCTCCTGCGCTGGCCGGTCGAGGCCCGCTCCGGACTGCACTTCTGACCGGCGGGCGGCGGCGGCAAGGGTCGTCAGGTGAGTCGTCGCCGGACCCGGCCTGCGGTGTGCGTCCGCACCGGCGGTGGCATTTCCGGCATCAAGTGGCTAGGGCCCGAAAGCGATCGGATTTGCTGCGGTGCCGAACGGTGAGGACACAAGGCAGCTCGAACGTCATTGCGCCGCTTCGAGCGCTCTGCGCGATCGGGGCCATCGAGGCTCGCGAACTCCATAGTCGATGACGTACTGGACCGAGCCCAGGCCATCACTGGGTCGACACGATGTCCATCGCGAGGGCCGCGTGAGCCCGTCGGCCTGGTGCGCCGGGGGCCAGCGACATCGGATGCAGGACGGCGCGCGGGACGTGCCGAGGCGCGCCCTGCCAACCGTGATCAGACATCACCCGTCGCGCGAGCTGGTCGAGGGTGAGTCGCTGCGGGCCGCGCACATCGACGACGAGGCCGCGCATCGACGCGTTGGTCGCGACGGCCACCACTTCGGCGGCGACCGTCTCCACCGAGACCCATGCGAACGGGTTGTCCCCCCGCCCGAACACCAGGGGACGCTGTTGCCGCCCAGCGGTCTGTTCGAGGATCTCGACCCACATCTCCTTGAAGGCGTCCGGCCGGACGATGGTCCACGAGCACCGGCTGCGCCGCAGGTGCTCCTCAGCGGCATGCTTCATCCGGAACAGCTCCATCGGACTGTCGGGCGACGCGCCGAGCACTGAGACCAGGACCACGTCGGCGCCCGCACGCTCGGCTGCGTCGATGAGCGCGATGTTCCCGTCCCGGTCCACATCCCTCGGTCGCTGCGTCGGGAATCCCGTCACCGCGGAGACCACCACCGACACGCCCTCGAGACTCGTCTCGGTGATCCCTCTCAGATCGCCGTCGGAGTGGTGGCTCAGTGTCCGCGTCGGCACGTCCAGCGCTTCGAGCCCATTGACGACGAGCGAACCCAGCCTGCCGGTGCCGCCGGCGACGAGGATCATCAGCCGACGATCCGGTGAACGGCTGCGTCCGCGTCGACGTCGGCCTGGTCCACCGGCTCGACGTAGAACCGCGCCGCCGACGCGAGGCCCTCACGCACGGTGAACCTGATGACCCCTCGCATCAGGTGGGGACGGCCGTCGAGGCGTGTGCCGCTCATCTCCCACTCGGTCCAGACCGTCTCGCCCTGTTGTGCCGAGGCGACCAGGGACGCGGTGTGGTCGGGCACACCCGCGAAGATCTGTGTCCAGTTGCGTCGCACCTGCTCGACGCCTGTGAAGCCGCGGGCTGGATGGCCCGGTGTCTCGTTGACGTAGTCCGCAGCGAAGCACGCCACGACCCGGTCGACGTCCCGCGCGTTCGTCGCGTCCCTGAGCGCAAGGGCGAATGCCGCATCCTCCATGAGGGTCTCCGTATTTGATACAGTGAGTTGTAACCAATATTGAGGATGCTCCTGTTGACCGCGACCGTCAAGACCCGCCGCTATGACGCGACCCGACGTCAGGACCAGGCCAAGCAACGACAGAGGGCCATCCTGGACGCCGCACAGGCCCTGTTCTTCGAGCACGGCTACGCCGCCACGACAGTCGCTGGCATCGCCGCGGCGGCGAGTGTCTCGCCCGAGACGGTCTACAAGACCTTCGGAGGCAAGGCCGGTCTGGTCAGGGCGCTGCGGGATCGAGCCCTTCTAGGCGTCGGCTCCGTGCCCGCCGAGCGCCGCTCGGACGACCTGCGGGACCTGTCCGATCCGCGCGAGGTCGTCCGGGGCTGGGCGCGCCTCGCGACGGAGGTCGCACCCCGGGTCGTTCCCCTCCTGCTCCTGGTGCGCGACGCCTCGATCGTCGACGCGACGATCCGTGAGCTGTCCGACGAGCTCGATGCCGAGAGACGACGCCGCATGCGCGCCAACGCACAGGCTCTGGCACGCGCGGGTCACCTGCGTGCCGGCATCTCGCTCACGTCGGCGACCGACGTCATGTTCGCCGTCTCCTCGCCGGAGATGTACGACCTGCTCGTGGTGCGCGGGTCGTGGTCCCTACGGCGCTACGCAAGCTTCGTCGAGTCCACCATCACGAACGCCCTCCTCTAAGAATCCGTTCGCAAGGTCTGGGTCACCCGGCTGCCTCTTCCTCACTACCGGCGCGGCAGTTCCACTAGCACCTACAGCAGCACCCCCTGGACGGAGACAAGACGTTGACGGCGTCGACCAATAGCGTCTCCAGCTGCGCGTTTGCACAGATGAGAGGCATAGAGCTGGTGAAGGTGGCGGGAATCGAAAGCGATACGGCGAGTGCCGGCGGACGATGACGAACGTCTGATCTGCGGGTCCGCGATCGCGGATCCGTCGATCCCGACCCGATTCGAGCTGATCCGTTGACGTGGTCAACACGAGGCTTGATTTGCTTGCCGCCAAGGGGCGGGCGGCCCTCCGGGTCGGGTGCCGCGATCCCTGCGGCGTCCGACCCACCAAGCGAGTGTCCCACGCCGTCGCCGAAACGACGTTCATCTGTTGAGCGCCGCCGACGATGAACCCGAAGGGGTGCTGCCTCGTGTCCGAAGGGAAGGCTGTGCGCCGATGCCGGCCCCGGATCGAGGAGGCGTAATTCATGTCTGCCAGATCGACCTTCATCGGAGCTTCACTCTCGGCGGTCCTCGTGCTGGCCATCGCGGGCCCCGCGGCCGCGAACGACGACAACCACGACCACGACCACCACCACGGCGGGCACCAGGCCGCCTTCCAGCAGGTGAACCTCGTCGCCGACCTTCCCGGAGTCGCGGCCACCACCGACCCCGAGCTCGTGAACCCGTGGGGACTCTCCCGGGGGACCAACACTCCTGTGTGGGTCTCGGACAACGGGTCCGACGTGACGACGGTCTACCGGACCGACGTCGCGGGCAGCCCCGTGACGAAGGCGCTCAGCGTCGCCATCCCCGGCGGCGCGCCGACCGGACAGGTCTTCAACGACACGACCTCGTTCGTCGTGCCCGGGACCGGTCAGCCGGCGCGGTTCATCTTCATCGGTGAGGACGGCGACCTGTCCGCATGGAACGGCGGAGCGTCCGCCATCGCCGTCGGGCACGTCGACGGTGCGATCTACAAGGGCCTCGCGCTGGTGCACGCTTCCTCCGGGCCGGTCCTGCTCGCCGCCAACTTCCACGCCAACCGGATCGACGTGTTCGACGGGTCGTTCGCGCCCGTTCCGACGGCACCGGGGATGTTCCACGACCGGTTCCTGCCCCAGGGCTACGCACCGTTCAACGTCGCCGAGATCAACGGCAAGGTCTTCGTGACGTACGCGAAGCAGGACGCGGTCGGCAAGGACGACGTCCGCGGCCAGGGCCACGGGTTCGTCGACGTCTACTCCGACGCCGGCCGGTTCCTGCAGCGCTTCGCCACTCGCGGTGCGCTCGACTCGCCGTGGGGGCTAGCGGTCGCACCGGCGTCGTTCGGCAGCTTTGCCGGTGACCTGCTGATCGGCAACTTCGGTGACGGTCGCATCCACGCCTTCGACCTGCCGAGCGGGCACCCGCGGGGCACCCTGCGGGGCACCGACGGTCGGCCCCTGACGATCGAGGGCCTCTGGGGACTGATGGTCGGTGACGTCGTGGCCGGCGGAACCGACTCCGTGTGGTTCAGTGCCGGACCGGGCGGCGAGGAGCACGGCCTGCTCGGCCTGCTGAGGGCCGCCCCGTAGCACCACCACGGGCGGTGACGCCGAGCTCGGCGGCCCCGCAGCGGCTGAAAACGTTCGTCGCGCGCGCGACGCGCGACGAACGCTTCACGGCAGGCGTGCGGGGTGCCCTCGGGTCAGTGGCCATCGGTGCCGACTGTCGGCCGCAGCTGGTAGTGCTTCATCTCCTGGATTGCCGCGAAGAACGGCCGGACGGCGGCGAAGAACTCCCCGAACGCCGGGCTGGTGCGGAAGCCCTGCTCGTGGCCGTCGACCGAGTCCCACTCGATCCGCACGATGAAGTGCTCCGGCTCCTCCACGCCCCGCGCCATCTCCCACCGCGCGCAGTGCGGATCAGCGTCCAGCACCCGCCCGGCCCGACGATACGCACGCTCGAACTCATCGGCCTGCACAGGCGGCACGACGTAACGGATGTACTCCACGACCACGGCGAGCCTCCCTCGTTCTGCTTCAACAATACGATACTGTATTGGAGTGTCAGAGACTACCGGCAGTCCGCAGCGCCACGGTCGAGTTCGCGACCCGGAGATCGACGCCCGCATCCTGGCCGTGGCCAACCGCCACCTGTCCCGCCACGGCTACGAAGCGATGTCGGTTGCCGCGGTCGCCCAGGAGGCGCGCACCACCCGGCAGGCGCTGTACCGGCGCTGGCCGACCAAAGCCAGCCTCGCGGCGGCGGCCCTCAGCGAAACAGGCGAGGATCCCGACACCGTCATGTCGCAGGACCCGCTCGCTGATCTGATCGCCGAGCTGGTCAACTTCCAGCAGGCCGTCTCCCGGCCAGGACGACTGTCCCTGGTCGGCACCATGCTCCAAGACAGCACGGCACCCGAAGCGCTCGTCCGGTACCGAGGTCACGTCATCGCCCCTCGCCGCGCCCGCATCGCTGCGATCCTCGAGCGGGCACGACAGCTCGGCCAGATCGACCCGACCGCCGACCTCGAGGTCGCCGTCACCTTGTGCACCGGTTCGTGGTACGCCCGCGCGCTCGCCGGGTCACCACCGCCCGCCGAGTGGCCCACCCGCGCAGCCACTCTGGTCTGGCGCGCCGTAGGCGGCAGCACACAAGATCGGTATCACGCCCCCGCATAGTCCCCGCCGGCTCGGGGCGACAGTCGCGCAGGCCGGGGCCCCACGGCACTGACGTCCGGCGTGCCGGGTTCGCCAGTAAGCAGCCTGGGTGCAATTGCCCACGCACTGCAGCAGTCAATCCTCGCGCTGCTCTGGAGCGCCGATCCGGTGCCGGTCCTCTGCCCTGTACCGGCCCGGCGTGGTGCCGACGACGTCGGTGAATGCCGCGATGAAGCTGCTGGGGTTGGCCCATCCGCACGCGAGGGCGGTCCGGGTCGCGTCGTGCCCGCCGGCGAGCAGGACGAGCGCGTGGTAGATGCGCAGCTGTGTGCGCCACTCGTAGAAGGTCATCCCGAGGTCGTCACGGAACAGTCTGCTCAGGCAACTTTTCGACCGGGCTCAAATCAGCGATGCGACGCTGGTCGGGCACAGCTATGCCGGGATGGTCATCGCGGCGGCCGCGGACCGCGCCGCCGGCCGGGTCTCGCGCCTGGTCCACCTTGACGCCTACGTCCCGCGCGACGGCGAGTCGTGCTGGTCCTCGACGACCGAGGACTACCGGCAGGCGTTCGTCAGCGGTTCCGCATCTTGCGGCTATGCGGTCGATCCCCCGTTCCGCCAGCCCGACGGGGGCGATCCTCGGCGCCGCCCCCACCCCCTCGCCTCGCTCCTGCAGACGGTCCGCCTCACCGGAGCGGTCGGCCACATCGCCCGGCGCGACTTCGTCTACTGCTCAGGGTGGGACGGCACACCGTTCACGGACCTGCGCACCCGACTCGCGGCGGACCCCGCCTGGCGGGTCCACGACCTGCCCACCCGCCACAACGCGATGCGCGAGGACCCTGGAGCAGTCGCCTCATTGCTGCTCGACGAAGGCACCTGACGAGGCGCACCTGCGGCCGCGCGATACGGGAGTGCCGAATCCGCCCTCGTGCGGTGGGACCAGCGGTGGCCATTGGTCACCACGTGCCCGCCGCCCGGCGGCCAGCCGTGGCACGCAGGTCGACCACGTCGCCGACCTGCGATGTTGACGCGGACCGTTGACAGCGTCAACCATTGGCGCGTCTATCGCGCGCATCTACGCAGGTCACAGCATTGCGAATAGTGGAGGTGGCGGGAATCGAAAGCGATCCGGCCCCTATTGACGGGGACCCTCGGACGCCCGACCTGGATGTTCGTTCCAACTGCACCGACGCTACTGATCAATCTGGAGCCGTTTCGTTGACGCAGACAACACGAGTGCTTCGACGGTCAGACCCGCCAATGGGTCCGCTGGTGAGGTCGCGGCAGCGGCGCGATCCGGCACGCCGACAGCCCAGTCAGCTTGCACCAGACGGGGACGTGGGAATTCTTGGACCAGCTTCGTTGGCACTGGTCGACGAGGCCGCTCTAGGGGCACTGCGCGTCGGGCTCACGTCGTGCTCCGCAGCGAGGAGTTCAACTTTCGGGTACGCCGGGCGAACGGAGTCTTTCCACCCTCAAGGTGAAGCAGAGCCAGCTTGTTCAGGTCGTACCGCTCAAGCGAACCGGAAGCTTCGACCTCGCCCTTGCCCGCGGTCGCCTTCATCGTTATGAGCAGCTCTGAGTCGGCACTTACCACGAGGCCCGGACTGCGGGTAGCAAAGATGTACTGCCGGCTGCCCCGGAGATCGCGGAGGCGGTCGACCAGATACTCCTCGATCCACGGAGCATGCAATGCATCCTCGGGCTGGTCGATTAGGACCGGGCTTTCCCCGTCCGCCAGCAGGATAACTAGGATCGCTGTGCACTTCTGGCCGTGCGAGAGGTCTTCGATGCTCGCGTAGTCCGACCCTTCGGGCTTGCGGAACCTCACATTGAGCACGTCCGGCGTATCTACCAACTGTCCATCGAGCAGCTCCTGCCAAAGCCCGCGATCCGCGATCGTCGTCACGAGACGCGAGATGTCCGCCGCCTGTACCCCGTCGGGCAACTTTCCAAGCTTCGTGACATCCCCGCTCCAGAGCGCGCGAACCAAACTGTAGGGATGCACGTTCTCTGCTACTAGGTCGAGTACGTTGTCTCGAACATGAGATCCAGTCTTTAGCGAGCCGAGCAGATGACGAAAGTCAATAGTGTCGCCCTCTGACGGGATGTCCATCTTGACGAACGTCTTCGTCTTGCTGTTCAACGTATTGACGCGCGCCCGCCGGAGCGCGCGGCGCTCATCGCGTGCCTGTTTGAGCTCGGCGAGCATCGCCTCGCGCTCGCCACCGAGCTGATCGAGCGCGGGTTGCACAACGTTCTGCAACTCATTGGATGCCGCCTCCGCTGCACTGAGCTTGGTCTGCACCGTCTCAAGTTCGTTTCGCAAGACGGGCAGCGTGCCAGTGCCGGACTTCGCCAGCGCGTCGTCGAGCTCCTTCTTGAAGCTCGAAAAATCAGCATCCATGTCGGCCTTAGCGCCGGCTACCACCCCCTTGAGCCTGGCGAGGCTGTCGGTGACGCGCTTCTCCGCCTCGTCGATATCCTCCTTGAGATCGTCCTGAGCCGCGCGGATCTCTGAGAAATGCGCATCGTGCTCGGGCGACATCTTGGCAGTCGCCGCATCGGGTGCCACTGGCCGGACAAACTGGACGCCATCGATCGCCGTGGAAAGAGTGGAAATCGCCGTTTGCTCGGCGGTCCACCGACTCTGGGCCCTGACCAGCTCGCCGTCAAACAAGGTAGCCAGTTCACGCTCACGCTCTTTGAGTGCCGCGACCTGAGCGGCCTGCTCGGCAAGCGCCTGCACCCTGTCGCGCGCAGCAATCAGGTTGGTCCCGTTGATCCTTAACCTCGAAATGCTGTCGGCGATCCGGGCCTCGATCCCAGAGAGGTCGAGATGCGCGTCCACAAGTCCGACTCGGCCCACCGGCTGTCGCGCGTACTCCAGAATCTCGCCTTGGGAGAAGGCCGCGATGGTCATCAGGCTCGATGGAACGTGGTCCACCCGAAGCCACTCTCCCTCGATGTACTGCTCCACGACCGGCGTCGACCCTGCCGCGCGATACGCACGGGTGACGCGATAATTGTCGGCGGGCGTACTGATCTCGACTGCGGCTGTCGTGCCTTCGCCGAGTGCCGACTCCAACCGACGGTCAACTTCGCCACGAATCGGACCGAAGAGTGACTTGTCGACCTGCTGGTCGAGGGCAAACCGAATGGCCTCTAGGACGAGTGACTTGCCTGCCCCGGTACCGCCGAGTAGACAGTTCAGGTCTGGACTAAACTCAATTGTCGTCCCGCCAAGGAAACCGCCCGACACCGCGACACGGCCGATGGCGGCGTGCGGCTCGGCGGCCGATGGGTTGGTGGTGAGCCGAACTCGTAGATCGGGGTCCTCGAGCGCGTAGCGGAGGCCACAGAGGTCAGGTCGCGCAGCCTTAATCCAGCTACGTCGTATTCCGATCCCGGTCGCCGAGTGCCGACTAAGTGTTGCGTCATAGGCATCAGAGCCCTGAAGCAGAGCAGGGTGCCGAGCGTCGCCGAGCTTCGCCGCAACTTTCCCTGGGGTCTCAGCGAAGACATACTCGAACGCCGCGATGTTTGTGTCCGCCAGCAACTGGTTCACGTGAGTCTGAACGGGCTGCTTTAGGATGCCCTTTTCCTTGTCGATATGGGCGGCGACCGCCACACCGCCGGCCGCGACAATCTCCGCGGCGCACTCGGCCATGCCCTTGGCGGCGACCACGTCAGTGTTCCCGAGCTCTCCGCGCTCAAACCCGAGCCTGATCAGGACGTCTTCGATCGCAGACGGGGCGGTCCCCTCCTCCCAGATCCCCAGGAGGTGGCCCTGCTGTGTACTCAACTCAAAGCCTGGGAGCACGACCAGGCCAGTCCCCTTCGCCGCTTCCGCAATCTGTCCGCACCACGCCGCGGTGTTGTGATCGGTCACTGCGATGGCGTCGAGCCCAACGTCCAGCGCCCTCCGCACGACGTCCGCCGCGCTCCCGAAGTCCTCTTCCTTGGCATCTCCTGACCCTGGTGTGTGCACATGCAGGTCCACTGCCCAGAACCGAGCCCAGCTTCCGGCCATATTCACGGTCCTCCAGTTCAGTCAAGCCGGACGGCAACGTCCCGGTCCCAGATCAGCACCAGCCCGTTGTTCGGCACTCCGCCCTCTCTCCGTCGTGTCTGGCCAGGTCAGGCACCAGCCCGACCCCAACGTAGCGGCGCGTCCGACAGTCGCGGAAAGGATAGGACGGTGCGGCGCGACACTGTGCTTCGCTCCGGGCTGTGTCGGAGGCGCACGGCAGTCGCGGTGTGCGGTGCCGCTCCTGTTTGGACGTTTCGGGCTCGTCCGCGTTCCGCGTCGAACCTTCGCCTCCGCGTCACCACCATGGGCCGCATGGCATACACGAGACCCCAGAGCTGCATGATGTGTGGCAAGCCGACTACCCGCCTCCTCGGTGTGATTGCGGGTGTCGAGGCTTCTGAAGGCGGCGGTGGGTCGATTCGTTCGACCGTGCTCGGCTACTGCGCGGCACATCGCGACGAGGTGTTGCCGAGGTACCTGTTCGAACTAGGCGACGCCGGTCAGGTCACGCTCATTACAGATCCACCCGCGAAGTTGCGCTCCATTGACGCCGATGACTTCCTCGCGTGGGCCGATGTCGAGACAGCGCAACACCTCAGCAACTGGAGTGGTCACGAAACAATCCAGCCCGTCGATGGTCCGGACGCGGTTCCGGCCGCATGCATGCACTGCGGTGGCTTGCTGTCCTGGGGAACAGGGCCGCATGTCCCAGACGCAGCTCTGCGCGAGCGAGCAATTGCGTGGGAATGCCTCGCGTGCGGAGCCGCCGGGATGATGATGAACGTGCGCTGACACTCCACGGCGAGACCTGAGGTTGTATCAACAGCGGCGCCGAGCCTGGTCCTGACGCGGCACGGTGCACAAGTCTCGGCTTGGAGGCTGCAGCTGTCGGCGCTGCCTGACCGATCTGCCGCCCTTTCGTTGAGGCGGTCGACCGCGAGGCCCTGTTACTCCATCGCGTTGACGCGCGCCTCAATGAACGCGATCTCGCTGTCGTCCAGGCCGTACTTGGCGTAGAGCTGGGCGTCGATGCCTGGGATGTCCTGTGACCAGTCGATGTCCGAGGCGGGCGTGAAGTTCTGGGTTGGGACGTACTTCCACACCTTCGCGGTATTGTCCTGAGTGATCTTCAGAACCCCGAGCATCGTCCTTGCGAATTTTCCCTTGATGTACTTGAGGCACGCCGCCGCTTCGCCCTCGGCATCAAAGGCTCCGATGGTAATGAAGGTTTCAGTGACGGCAGCCTGGGGCGCGACGACCACCGGCGTGCTCAACGACTCCCCGAAGGCGCCCGAGCCGTTCGCTTTCGTGACCGCCACTTTCCACCTGCCCAGGGCTGAAGGGCCAGTGACGTACTCGCTGCGAATCCACCGAATGGACCTCTTCTTGCCGTCTAGACCGAGCACCTGGACGTATTCCTGCCCGTCGTTGGGCGGCGTGTCGTGGTAGAGGAATGAGACTCGGTGGAAGGCGCTCGTGCCAACCACATAGTGGTGTCCAGCGGACAGGAGCTCGGACGCCTTCGGATAGTCCCTGTGCATCTTGTCCGTGTACCTGTAGGAGCGACCGCTCGTGATGCCCAGAGTCGTCAGCGACTCGATACCGGTCTCGACAACACGGTGGAGAATCGTGTTGAGTTCCGGGTACTTCGTGAACACGCCGATGGGTTCAACTGCGCGTGATGCATCGCGGTAGGTGACAACGATGCCGCCCTTGATGTCGGTTCCCGGGAACAGTTCGTCACTGTTTGGGACGTAGTTGGGGACTGTCAGATGCCGGTCGGCGAGCATCTTGGCGTTCCAGTCCTTCGGCGTGTACCCAGCGTTGAACAGGAAGCGAGCAGGCGTGATGAGAACGGCCTTGTCGGCGACCTCGTGTGCCGCGTCCATGAAGAGGTGGTACACGGGCATGTTGAAAGTCGCGGTGCCGGTGGAGTCCTTCTGGTACGGCGGGTTGCCGATAACGACGTCGAACTTCTTGCTCACGTCAGTTGTCTCCCAACATCTGGTCCACCAGCTCTTCGCGTTCGGCGGTGCTCATCCTGGCCAGGTTGCCGACCCGGAAGTGCCCTGAGTCTTCCAGCCACGCTCGGCGCTCGGGAACGCCGCCGCTGACGGCTTCGAGCGTGATCTCGTGAAGAATCGTGTTGTGGCTCATCTCGAACACCTGCTTGGTGAAAATGTGCTGTAGCCGCTCGGCCGGGTCCGGGATCGCGTCGGCGAGGCCCTTGTCGAGCCGGCGGACGAGCTCCATGCAGAACAGCCCGGCGGTGGAGAACAGGTCCGCGAAAGTCCTGTCCGGGTTGGAGAAGATGCCCGGGTTCTCCGCCTCCAGGGTGTCGCACATCATCTGCACGACCGGCTTCGGGGTGAACACGAGGCTGGTCTTCTGCTCCGGGATGTAGGCGAAGATGTCCTCGGTCAGGGCGGGGTCGAAGTAGTCGGCGAGCTTGTCCTTCTTGGCGAGGAACTCCTGGATCGCCTGGTCGAACACCGCCTCGTCGAACAGGCCGGAGATATGCGTGACCTCGCCGGTCTTCGGGTCCGAGACGTCTCGACCGTCGCGAAGCTTGCGGAAGTCCTCCTCGGTGATTTCCGCGAGGGCAAAGAACACGTCGTCAGGGGTGTAGTCGTCGAAGTTGGCGAGCGTCATGTTGCGGTCGCCGTAGGCCATGAGGAACATCGGGATGGTCCGGGCGAACCCGCGTAGGTGGTCGCGGGCGGCGTCCAACGTCTTGTTCACCGCCTTCTGAGCTTTCTTCGTCTCTTCGCGCTTGACGACGGTCTCCGTGACGTCGTCGAGCGTGTCGTGGAAGATCGCGAGCACCTGGGCGTCGAGGTCGGCCTTCGCCTCGACCTTCTTCGTCTCCAGGGCGTCGAGCTCGACCTCGGTCGCCGCCTCGTTGGCTTCGGCCTCGATGTGGCTGAGCGCGATCTGGTGGTCGGTGTAAGCGCGCTCCACTTTGGCCCTCACCTGCGCCTCGGTGGCCTTCTCGTCCGCGGTGACCTGCTTGCCCGTCATGTCGTACTCGGCGGCCAGCTTGTCGCGGGTCTCGCGGGCCTTGTCGTTGATCACCGCAGCGATCTTCTCGGCAGCCTGCGCAGCCTTGACCGAGGCCGGGTCGAGCACCGGCACGTCCTCGTCGCTGTAGATCGGCTTGCCGATCTCGGCGACCTTCGGGTTGATGACTGTCCCGAAGTCGACCTTCACATTGCCGTCTTCGTCCGTGGTCGGCGGCGGGACGGGCACGTCGACAGGTTTGCCCTTTTCGGCCTTCTTCTCCTTGGCGACCGGAAGCCGGTTGAGGATGTCCTCGAAGTGCTCCACGGCCCTAAAGATGCCTGACACGTTGGCGAACAGCAGGTTCGACAGGAAGCCGCGCCGCACGACCTCGCGAGCCTTGAACACCTGCGGAAAGGTGAGCACCTTCTCCGCGTCGAGTTCGATCATCCGGCCCTCGGTGTCCTCACCCAGGATCGGGAAGAAGTTGAGCAGCCGTCGGATGTTCTCCCGCCGCTCGGCGCCGTCGACGGGCGGGCGCGGTGCGAGGTTGTTGGCGAACTGGTCGAAGATCGTCAGCGTGCGCTCGGGCGCGAAGTCGAAGATGTAGGCGTTCTTCTTGACGTACACCTTGTCGGCGCGCGTGAACGTGCAGGGGTTCTGCGACCGGAACGCCGCCTGCATGTAGAGCGACGGGGACGAGAGGTTGGACAGCATGATGACCGCCGTCCACTCGGGGACGGTGACCCCCGTGGTGAGCTGGCCGACCGACAGTGTGATGGTCTTGTCGCCGTCGGCCTCCGCCATGGCGATGGCGTCACGCACCTTGTCGAGCGACTTGCCGGTGGCCACCGAGTCGTCGGCGTCCTCGTCGAGCCCGTCACCGTCGTCGGTGCTGGGCCGACCGTCGCCGGCCGCCAGGATCACCGTGTAGTCGCAGAACACCGGGTGCTTCTTGAGCAGCCGTTCCAGCGCCTTCGCTGATGCGACCCGGTTGAGCAGCCAGAACGAGTGCCTGATCTCGTCACGCAGCTCGGTGGTGGAGAACGGGTACTTCTCTTGCGTCGTCAGCGCGTCCAGGAACCGCTCGACGTCGGACTCGTAGATGAAGTAGCCGTTGTCCTTCGTGGCGAAGAACTCCGCCAGGTTGAACGTGTAGTCGACGTTCCCGGACTCCTCGTCCAGCGCGACACCTTCGGCGAGACGGTCGGCCACCATGCGCGAGAGCTGGTAGGTGAGCAGGTTCAGGGTCGGAAGCTGGGCGTAGGGGTTGTCGTGCGTCCCGTCGGACCACTGGGTCTTCGCGGTCTGCTCGTCCTCGTAGGTCCAGTTGTAAATCTGGTCCTGGCCGAACCGGCCCTTGGCGAGCGCCTTGAACGGGGTGCCGGACAGGTGCAACGTGTGTGTCCGCTTGATCTTGTCAAAGGCGACGTCAGTCTTCGTGGTGTCGACGCCCTCGTGCGCCTCGTCGATGACGAGCAAGTCCCACTGCGTGTCTGCGATGTACTTGAGCTTGTCGAACGACCCGCCGAAAAACAGCGACCCCTTGAGGTCTTGGAGCGAGACGAACTCGATGATGCGAGGGTCTTGGTCCTGAATCTCCCGCGAGTACGCCTTCCACTGGTGGCGGGTCATGGGGTGGCGCTTGTCGAGCGACGGAGAGTCGGACACGAACTGGTAGCTCGTCTGGTGGCCCACGAACTTCTCGAAGTCGTCGAACCACGAGTTCGCTATGGCCGGCCGGTTGGTGACGATCAAGGCGCGCTTGACGTCCATCTTGCGCATAAGGTCGTACGTCGTCAGCGTCTTGCCGAACCGGGGCTTGGCGTTCCAGAGCGCCTCGTTGCCCTCGACGGTGGGGCCGAATGCGGTCAGGGCCTGGTCGATGGCCTGCAGCTGCTCTGGGCGCAGTGTGTAGTCGTGTGGATCCACCGTCCGCGCGGCGGCGAAGTCCTGCTTGATGAACGCCGAGAAGTACTCGTCCGAAGTCTTCGGCGCCCCGGCGAACTGGTGCCACTCGGTCCTGCCCTGGTCCTCGAACCGCTTGATGCCCTGCTGATGCAGGAACTTATGGAATTCGTGGTCTCTGAACCAGCCGCCGCCTTCGGTGATGAACTGCGCTTTGTACGCCCAGAGCTTGCGCTTCCGGACGAACGCGCCCATCTGCGAGGCCTGCTGGGCGATGCGGACGTCGACGGATCCCTCGGTGTACCCGATCTTCTCCCAACCGTCGTCTTCGAGGGACGTGGTGTGGCCTGGCGAGATGACGCTCGGGGTGGTCCAGGAGTAGATCATCGGGACGACCTCGTCAAAGGTCTTGATCTTAGGGCTGTCGGGGTTCACTGGGCTTCCTCGGCGAAGACGCTGTCGATACGGCACGGCGCGTGGACGATCGGTTCGTCGAGAGCGGCGAACAGGTCCACGGCAGGGTTATCGGCTCGTAGGGAGTTGAACGTGAACGGCTCGCGGATCACGAGGTTGTCCGGGGTGCGGCGCCACCACGAGAACTCGATCTCGGACCCGTCCGGCGCCATGCCGGTCAGAGTGTTGCCGCGCCGGATGTTCGTCGCGATGAGGAGCTTCGCCGCCCGGAACAGCTTCGTGCGCCCGCCGACGCCGGTTCCGTGCCCCTTGTGCCAGGCGAGGAACAGGTCGAGCATCGTGGCCTGCGCGTCAGCGTGGTTGTCTTCCAGCAGCTCGATGCCGTAGATCGACGCGAGGGCGAACAACGACTCTCGCTCCCACACTTGCGACGGCAGTCGCGCCTCGACCGCAGCGAGCTTGCGGCCCAAGATGGCGACGAGGAAGTTCCCGTCGCCAGCGGCAGGCTCAAGGAAGGTCGCGTCGACGAAGTTGGGCCCAGTCTCCAGTTCTTCGGAGACGAGGTCGAGCATCTGGTTGACCATGTGGGCGGGTGTGAACACCTCGCCGTGCGCCTTGACGCGCGCCTTCGACTTGATGAGCGACTCACACTCCTCGCTTCTCTCGCCATCTCCTGCAACTACGCCAGGCAGGAGGGCGGTAGCGGTCACGGGGTGAGCGTATCGGCGCTCCGGACTCGTGCATGCTTATGGAGCGTCCGGTGGCGAGTCCGCGTAACCAAACCTGCGTGGGCGTCAACACCACGGCCGCCTCGGCGCGAGCTCGCGCCAATGCAAGCGAGTCGCGGCGCCCGTCAACACGGCACGGAAGCTCAACGACTTTGCGGTACGTCGCACAGCCCTGGGCGCGACGCGACCCCGGCAGCGTCGGGACGCTGCCGGGGTCGCAGGTGGTTGATCAGCGGATGCGGATCGCCTCAGTAAGGGCCTTCGTAGCAGCGAAGACTTCCTGGTTGCGGGCCGAGGGGGTTCCGGAGCCGGTGACGAATCCGACGTCAGGGGACGCGAACAACTTTGAGGTCGGAGCGAAGTCGATCTTGGCGAGACGGCCGATGTACTTCGCCGGGTCGTTCTCGTCGTCAACCTTCATTGCCTCGTGCAATGCCCCGGAGACGACGCGCAGGGTTGTCGTCGAGAAGAGGATCGTCGAACGCCGGGCCTGGCGCATCAGGTCGGCCTGCTCCTTGACGTCGTCCGTCGCCTCGAGCTTGTCCTTCGCCTCCTGAAACTCGGGGAACGCTGCCTGGATCGTGTCGAAGAGGGTTGTGCCAATCTCGATGAGCTCGTCGATGGTCTTGTTCTTCGGAGAGCGCCCGCGAGGCAGGACCATGCCGAGGTCGAAGCGCTTAAGCCCGTCGTAGACACCGGCCAGCGAGAAGATCTTGGCGTCGGTCGTTGTAATACGGGCCTTGCGAGTCTCGACCACGCCCGCGAGCAGCGGGTGCTGGTCGGCGAGGTGCTGGGCCGCCTTCGCGTAGGGGTCTCGGCTGTCAAAGGTGATGTTGAGCGCCTTCGACACCACCTTGGGCGTGGCGTTCATGTCGGAGAACATCTGCCGACGCTTCATGTAGTCGTCCTCGACGTAGAGCACGACGGCGCTGTAGTCATCTCCGACGGACTCATCCAGGCTCACTGCCTCGGCAATGGCGGCCCGGCGGTGCTGACCGTCGAGACAACGCATACGAGCGCTCGTCGGCAGCACGAGCGTGCCGATGTTGCTTCCAGGCCCGGCCGCGATGAAGTCGGAGGCGTCCACGGTGTCAATCGCGTAGGTCATGGCACCGAGGAGGTAATCGGCCGGGTTCTCCGTGATGTACCCGACAATGTCCTTGTAGTGCTTGCGATCGAGGTCGCGCTGGACCCGCTCATGGCCATCACTCACCTCAGCCTCCGCGGCAAAGTTGCGCAGCAGCTCGTGGTTGGTGACCAGCAGCAGATACATCTGCCTGTCCCCCTGCCGGCCCTGGAGGGCGTACAGGTGGATGCCCGGTCGGGCCGGTGCAGTGAGTTCAATCGACATGGTTCTTGCCTTCCGTGTGGTTTCTGCGCAATGACCAGAGCGCCTGGAGAACCTCGGGAGGAAATCCCCTCACGAGGAGTCGGGCCGCTCGGGGCGGTTTGGACGCGTCCGTCAACGCGACCCGACTCCTCACAGAGACTGGTTTTGGACACCAGTCCCGAGGTGGTAAGCGGGGCGGTCCGCGCGCCATTGGCTCAAGGTGGTTTGGGCCCACCCGTCAACGCCGACGACACATTCCGCCAGCCCCCGAGTTTGGAATTCGTGAGCAGCTCCGCAGCTATTGTTAACTTGTCGCGCTAGCTTACCCTAGTCGGGCCAGGGCGTCAACCCTCCCGCGTCGCACTAGCGCGCATAGCATGACTGATCCGGCACAAGAGAGCGTCCCACTGGGATCGGGCCACGTCAACAACCTGCGTCCCCCGAGTTGGACACGCGCCCACTGCGGGCACTCTCGGACCTGCCGGACGGTCCCGACCGAGGCCCGCAACGCACGATGTGTTAATTAACCTGCGGCGGAGAAGCGGCTAGCTAGCCCACCATCCTGCTACCAGTGCCCAGCGAGAGCAATCGCCTCGACAAGAGCTGGGCCCAAAGCAACAGGTGGATCTGTCAAGACCGACGTCGAGCGCACAATCGCGTCCAGCGAGCGCCCCTCCTTGCCGTCGGGCCCCAAGGGGCTGTAGATCCGGTGCGTGGCCGCTCCCTGCCTCCAGGCGTGGAGACGGGCGGCGGGGATGCGCGTGGTCGCACGCGCTGTGTCCCAACCAAATGGCCTGACGACAACCCCGGTTGCTGTTGGTGCCAGATGTGTCATGGCCCATTTCATGCGCGGTTCGAGCACACGACCCGGCTGCACCGTTCACGCCTACCGATCAACGCGGCGCTCCGTGATCGAACGGCTCGCGACGTCGGCGCCGGGCCGTCGTACAGGCTGACGACGGGGCAGCTTGTCCCGCGCCCGAATCCGCTGGACGGTGCGGCCGCTCGAGCCGCCGGGCGCTACCGCGGTTGTCACGGCGTGCAAGAAGAGTCGGCCCTGATTGCTATGTCCTGCCGGAAGGTTTGCCGGCTGACCGCGAGCGCCCTCCCGGGCCCGTCGGTCGCGCAGTCCGACGTGACGACCGTCGCGCCTCGCGTGTTACACACCCGCTGGCACACCTAGGGGCAACAGGTTCGACCGGGTAGCGATCAAGTGACGGCCTCCCGATTGCGCGAAACCGTCGCGTGTTCTCGCCAACGCCCGATACCTGCTCGCAAGAGGGACGACGGGAGGCACGATGGGAAGTCAAAGTCGCGCACGCCGGGCGCGTTCAATTGCCCACACCGATCGAGCGGGCGTCGCGGTGCCGGGCGCCGCGTTCGGCCTCTTCGGTGACGGCCTGCAGCACGCCGCACGCCAGGCGCTGGATGTCGGCCTACGTTCCGTGGACGAATCGCTTGCCAAGGTGCGCCCTGAGGTTGTCGAGCCAGCTGAGAGCCCCTGGCTCCTTCCGGCCACACAACCAAGACAGAGTCTCCCGGCATCGCCGTTCGACGCCCCGCAGCGCATGTACGTGCCCCGCCCGCACTACGACGCGACGGAGATCCTGGGGCTCGTCGCGCGTCGCCGCCGCGCGCGAAATGCCTTGCGCCGCATCGACGCCGCGATCGATGCCGAAGTCGATCGCGCGCGGGATTGCCGTCAGAGCTGGGACGAGATCGGGCGCTACCTCGGGATCAGCCGCCAAGGGGCTCGACAGCGCTACAACGAGCGGTCCGTCCACAGCGCGGACGCTGCACCGGCTCCATCCACAGATTCGAGCCTTGCTCGCCCACCGTCCTCTTCAACGAGTACCTCCTGAGGGGTCCGATTCGGAAAGGCAGTGCCATGACGATCGACTACACGACCTCGACGCCCGAGGAAGTTGCCAAAGTCCTCGGCATCTCCCCGTGGTGGGTGCGCGAGCAGGCGAGGCGCGGTCGCATCCCGCACCTCCTGTTCGGCCGCGGCAAGATCCGCTTCCTGCCCGAGCACATCGACGCCCTCATTCGACTGGTGACGGTCGAAGGCCACCAGCCCGACGAGGAACCGCCGGCCGCGGCGTCGGTCGACCTCGGAGCCCTTGGCGCGACCGTGAAGTCCATCCGTGCGCACCAGCGCCGGCCTCACGTCCAGGGCGACGCACAGCTCTACTGAAGGCCGCACGAACTTGAGCAGCGGGCGATCTGAGCCGATGCCGTAGGCATGGCGGCACCAACCGAAGCGGCGAGCGACTCCACGAAGACGATGAGGCTCCGGTACGCCGGAACATGCCGCGAATGCGGCGCTTCGCTCGAGGCCGGCACGAAGGCCGTGTACGACCGCTCCACGAAGACCGTGACCTGCCTGGCATGCCCCGACGGCGCAGAACGGGCACTGAAGGAAACGGTGGTTGCGGTCGCAGATGCGGCGGACCCCGCACCAGATCCCGTCGAGAGCGGATCCGCAGGAAGCTCCGCCCAGCGCGAGTACGAACGCCGCAAGGCCAAGCGCGAGACGCGCATTCGCGAGGTCTATCCCCGGCTCGGCGGTGTGATCCTGGCGGTGTCTGACGAGCCCCAGAGCACGACCGCGTGGGCGACGGGCGCCCGAGGCGAGGAACTGCTTGGCCGGCGTCTCGACACCCTCAGCGATCGAGGCGTCCGAACCCTGCACGATCGCCGAATTCCGCGCACCAAGGCGAACATCGACCACATCGCCGTGAGTCCGTCGGGCGTCTTCGTCATCGACGCCAAGCGCTACAAGGGACGCCCGACCCTTCGTGTCGAAGGCGGCATCCTGCGCCCTCGCACGTCGAAGCTCGTGGTCGGATCCCGTGACTGCACGAAGCTCGTCGACGGCGTCCACAAGCAGGTGGCGCTCGTACGTGCAGCACTCGACAACGCTGGTTTCGACGAGGCGCCCGTACACGCGATGCTCTGCTTCGTCGAAGCCGACTGGCCGTTGTTCGGCGGGGCGTTCGTGATCGACGGCGTCGACGTCCTCTGGCCCAAGAAGGCTGCGGAGCGGCTCGTGAGTCCTGGGCCGATCGACAGCGTGACCGTTGATGACATCCACCGCACGCTCGCAGCGTCGTTTCCCGTCGCCTGAGAGCAGGTCGAAGGCGGCCGACCGCGTTGTGATCGATCTGTCTATCGAAGTCGTTGCTTTGCCCCGCGCCTAGCCCGTTCGGAGCGAAGAGGTTGCGGAAAACCCACGCCACGTTCATTATTGCCTCATGTTCACTGCGAATGAACGCGCCGTCGAAGTGAACGTCTTGCTCGAGGACGTCGCCGAGGCGCTACTCGACGTTGGCGTGACCGTCATGCTTACGCGACCCCCAGTCGGCAACGCGGAGGCCAATACCCACGTCACGCTCGATGCGGGCGCCCGCGGTCGGGTCACCTACCCAACCGAGGTCAAGATGGGTCACCTCGACCCTCGGCGCGCAACGGCCATGGCACTCTCGCACGAACGCCCACTCCTGCTGATCGCGCGCCACATCTCTGACTCGGTTGCCGAGATCCTCACGGCGCGCGGCGTCGACTACGCAGACGCTGTCGGGAACGTGCGGCTTGCGTGGGACCGCATGCTGGTCGATGTCCGCGGGCGTCGCCCTCAGGCCGCCCCGAATGGTCGTCCTCGCGATGCGACGGCTGCCCGTGCGTTCACCCGCTCGGGTGTGATGGTCGTGTTTGCATTGCTCAGCTGGCCCGATCTCGCCGCCAGACCGGTGCGCGAGATCGCCGCCGTGAGCGATGCCGCCGTCGGCACGGTCCACACCGTAATCCATGAGCTGACCGCGGCGGGGTACCTCCGCGACGGCGCGGCCGGCCGGACACTCAACCGTGCCGGCGAGCTCCTCGACCGATGGGCGGAGGCCTACGCGATCAACTTGTCGCGCAAGCTACCTATCGCGTCGTTCGCGCTCCCCGACCTCGATCGACTCCCCGAGCTCGAAGCCGACCTCCAGGCCGACGGAGCCCAGATCGGCGGCGAGCTCGCGGCGAGCAGGATCGACCCTCACCTGTACCCGGAGACCTCGACGTTCTACGTGAACGCGGTGCCAACGCCGCTGGTCGCGCGATACCGGATGCGCCGCGACGACGACGCCGGTTCGGTGCTCCTGCGCCGACGCTTCTGGCATCGACCTGATGACACGAGCGCGCTCGTTCCGTCACCACTGATCTACGCCGACCTCGTGTCATCCGGCGACCCCCGACAGCGTGAGCATGCGGAGAGGATTCGCCGTGTCGACGATCGACTTGTCGCGCTCGACCGACTCTAGGATCGCGGTCGCGAGCCACGTCCTGGCCGAGCTGCAAGCAGCGGCTCATCGCCACGGCATCCCGCTCATGGTCATCGGTGCGACGGCCCGCGACATCCACTCGGTCGCGATCGTCGGGACGCCCCCGAACCGAGCCACGGCCGATGTCGACGTTGCCGTCGCGGTTCCATCCTGGCAAGCGTTTGACCAACTCACAGCCGAGCTCGAACGCGTCGGCCGGCGCCGCCACAGGTTCCTTGTGTCGGGTGTGCCGGTCGACGTCGTGCCGTTCGGTGACCTGGAGACCAGCGGCCGCGTCGTCGACTGGGGGGACGGCAGCCGGATGAGCACGCTCGGTCTGCGCGAGGCCTTTGCGGCGAGCATCACGGTCTTACTCCCGGGCGGCACAGAGGTACGCGTCCCGTCCGTTGCTGGGCTCGCCACGTTGAAGCTCATGGCGTGGTCGGACCGGCGACTCGAGACCCGACGAGATGCTGTCGATCTGCGGACGATCATCGGATGGGGCACGACCGGCGCTCTGCTCGACGACCTCTACGAGACAAGCGTCGACTTGCTCGAGGCCTACGAGTTCGACCCCGACCTCGCCGCGGCTTATCGCCTCGGTAGCGAGATGCTCGATCTGCTGGGCTCCGAGGCGCCACATGTGCGAGCTCTCTTGGACGACGACAACGCGGCGCGACTGGTTGCAGACATGCTGCCTTCGGTGACCGATGACGCCGCGATTCTCCGCGCGCTTCGCTCCGGCCTTGGCGGCCAAGTCAACAACGAATGACGCCCAAAACCGTAGACATGCGGCAGCCACCGGATCTTGGGTGGACAAATCCAGACGGAACGACCGACACAGAGCGCCCCCACAGTCCAAGTCGCGACATTCAGAGCAATCGAATTCAAGCAGCTAGAGTCCCTGTTTCATGACCGCCCGCACCGGACCACTGCACTGGCTCGACGTGACTCAAGCTTGTCTTCGTAACGGTGACGACCTCGTGAGTGATGCAATGCTTCTGTTCGAACACGAGCGATTCCCACGGGCCCTGTCCATCGCGGTGCTGGCGACTGAGGAGTACGGAAAGGCCATACACGCCGTGACGGTCTTGAACTTGGGAGGATCGCCCGAGGAGGTCGTCGCGTTCGACCGTGCCGCCAGGATCCACAAGACGAAACTGGAAGCCGGGAGGATCTGGGCTGCCGTACTGAATCCATCCGAGAGCTTCGACCCTGAGTTCCGCGAGCGAGTCTTGGCACTTGTAGAGCAGGCAGCAGCCAGAAAGATGGACGGCTTCTACGTCGACCGGCAGCCTGACGGCGTCGGAGTACCAGCAGACATCACCGAGGCTGAGGCAGCCGACTCGATTGCTGCCGCGCGGCACCTCGGCTCACAGATTCGGGACCGCGTGAGCGCTCTCGATAGCGATGAAGCGGCCTCGCTTCTCTGGGAGTTCGGCCCTGAAATCACCAGAGCGCTGGCCGCCCGCGCTGAAGAGCTCGGGGCGACGGACATTGCCGTCCTTGCAGCGCTGCAAGCCATGCTTCCAGGCCTTGGCGTGCCCTTGACCGATAGCGTGAACGATGACGCGCGCGCGGTCGCGCGCGTCCTGCCTGCCGACAATGAGCCCGATTGACCAAGACCGCCGTGGCGAGTCGCCGTTGCGGTACTCACGTCTGGCGTGGCGACATTCTGGTACCCATCGAGCCAGCTAGGCCGCCAAGGGCACGCCCCGCTGCGTCCGCCGCCGATTTCTGCTGGTCGGGCATCAGGTGCGCATAGGTCTCGGTCGTCGTGTGGATCGACTCGTGACCGAGCCTCCGCTGCAGCACGAACAGGTCGACGCCGGCCGCGATCATCCACGACGCGTGCGTGTGCCGGAGATCGTGCACGCGCGGCCGTTTGGTGATCCGCGCTGCAGCAGGATCGGATGAGCCGTCAGCTAGCAATGGGTTCGTCGCCGCATCGAGGGCCGGCGTCCATGTCTGCGTCCAGAACCGCGACGACGACAGCTGCGACCTGACGGTGTTCGTGAACACGAGCGCACCGGGCGCCTTGCCAGCTACGACCGGTGCCAGCACGGCGACGAGGTCGTCGGGCAACGAGACCGTCCGTCGCGCCCGCCGCGTTTTCGGCGGCCCGACGTACCAGTGTCGATCGGCGTCCCGCTTCCACGCCTTCGTCACCCGAATCGTCGGCGGCGACGTGGTGAGGTCGAAGTCGGCGACAGTCAGCGCCGTTGCCTCGCCCCAGCGAAGCCCGGTAGCGACGAGCGTGAGCACCAGCGGCTGGTAGAACGGCGACACCTTCGACAGCAGCAGCGAGAACTCGTCGCGCGTGAGCACCGTCATATCGTCGTGCGTTGCTTGCGACTTCGGCAGCTCCACGCCGACGCACGGGTTGTCGTCGCGGTAGCCGAGCCGCACGGCGGTCGTCATAGCGGCGGAGAACAGCCCGTGCACGTTGGCGATGGTCTTGGGCGCGAGCCCCTTCGCCGACATCGCGTTCACCCAGCCGGCGATGTGCCGGTAGGTCATCGCGGCGACGGGGTACGGGCCGAGCGTCGGGCTGATGTGTGCCGAAAGCTGCGTCCGGTAGTGCTTGCGGGTGTCTGGCCCAACGGACGTCAGCAGGTCGATGTGCTCGGAGATGACGTCATCGACGGTCGGTCCGGTCTTGCGGATCCCCTCGGCGATCCGCGCCGCCTCGAGGGCGTGCCCGCCGGCGGCCTCGATGAGCTGACGAGCCACCGTCGCATCGCGAAGATCGTCATAAGTCAGCGAGGTCTGGCGCCCAGTAGATGGGTCGCGCCACAATACGGCGAAGGCCCTCGTGCCATCGCTTCGCCGGCGCTCGCGAATGCTCGCCATGGGAAACAAAAATAGCCACCCGAGTCAACGGATGGCTACTTCTGGTCAACAAGACCAACGTTTCCGCAGGTCAGAGCAGTGGAGGTGGCGGGAATCGAACCCGCGTCCGGTGACGCAGTACCAGGGATTCTCCGGGTGCAGCCTGCTGTGATTTTCTCGGCCCCCACGCTCACACAGGCATGTACGTGGACGGGCTCAGTCGGCTAAAAGTCCCGGAAATCCCACCGACGAGGATTTCCAGCAGTGGCTCTCTAGATGACGCTGGTTACTGAGTCGAGAGCGTACTCAGGCCAACGGACTTCGGGGCTCGCTCAGGCGGCGAGGGCGAAGTCGGTGCGGTTGGAATCGGCACCTATGGTTTTGCACGGAGCGTTGACGAGATAACCGTGCGTCCTCGACCCGCTTCTCCTGGTTCGACGATCACCGTCGAAACCGATCACCCCCATGTTCAGTTATCAAGACCGCCCGAGGGCGACAGAGCCCAGTCTAGTGCCCTGCCGCCTCCAGGTCGTGCAGATACCCGCGTCAGGCGGCCGGGCCCTGGATCAGTGTGACGGTCGCGGAGTGCGCCGAGCCGTCGACGCTGGTCCACGCGAACGCCACCTTGTCGCCGGGCTGGTAGGCGGCGATCGCCGCGGACAGCTCGTCGGAACTCGAGACCGCCTTGCCGCCCACCGAGGTGATCGTGTCGCCGGCGGCCAGGCCGGCCTGGGCGGCGGGCGTCCCGTCGACCACGCCCTGGAGCGTGGCCGTGCCGTCGCCGGTCAGGGACACACCCAGGAACGCCGGGTAGCCCTGGACGATGCCGTTCGCGGTCGAGCCCTGCTCGATGTGGATGACGATGGCCAGGGCGTCGGAGATGTCGATGGCGAAGGCCGTCACGGTCGACGACTGGCTGGTGGAGGCTGCGGTCGTCATGCCGACCACCTCGCCCTGGGAGTCGATCAGCGCACCGCCGGAGTCGCCGGCGACGACGGCCGCCGAGAACTCGATGAGGCCGTTGAGCGTCTCCGGGGACGAGCCGGACTCGTCGGTCGCGGTCATGCTCTGGTCGGTGGCCAGCACGGAGCCCGCGGCAGCGACCAGGTCCCCGGTGCCCGCGGCGTTGCCGATCGCCGTGACGGTGTCGCCCGTGGTGACGCCGTTGTCCTTGGCGAGGGTCACCGGCGTCAGGCCGCTGGCACCCTGGAGCTGCAGGAGGGCGACGTCGTGGGTGGCGTCGGTGCCGACGACCTTGGCCGTGTAGCTCTGGCCCGTCGACTCGTCGGTGACCTGGATGGAGGTCGAGCCCGCCACCACGTGGTTGTTGGTGAGGATCAGGCCGTCGGACGACAGGATCATGCCGGTGCCGGCGGCGGCCGCGCCCTGGTAGCTGAGCTCGGTGTCGATGGTGACCATGCCGACCGTCTGGTCGGACGACGCCGCGACGGCAGGGGTCTGGGCGTCGGCGGAGGAGCCGCCCTGGCCCGCGTAACCCTGCGCGGAACCGGAACCGGAACCGGAACCGGAACCGGAACCGGAACCGGAACCGGAGCCCGAGCCCGAGCCGCCCTGGTCCGAGTACCCGAACCCCGGCGGGAAGAAGGACGCGCCCTGGACGGAGGTCCCGGAGGCGGTGGCGGACGTCGCCGTGCGGCCGTCGAGCGCGTAGGCAGTGCCCGCGCCGGCGGCGAGGCCGAGCACGAGGGTGCCGCCGGCCAGACCCAGGAGCAGCCGGTGGCGACGAAGCCCGGTCGAGGCAGAAGCTGCCGGTTCTGCGGTGCTGGTGTTCTCGTCCATGGTCCTGACCTCCCGGATCGCCACCTCGGTGGTGGCTGCTAGGACTACAGAACCGCGTTCACCCGAAAGGCCCCTGGGCCTTGCCCGAGAGAAACCTGTGGAAGTCAGGCAGTCCAGTGCGGGTCGCGGCCGAGGTAGCGGAGCAGCTCCGCGGCGGCGCCTTCCGCGGACGAGGACGCCGGGACCTCGGCGGCGTACGCACCCCACTGACGCAGCGGCTCGACGAGGGCTCGCGCCGTCGGCAGGATCAGGGCGGCGAGGTCGTCGTCGAGCGGCGAGTCCTGGCCGACGGCCATCGCGATGTCCCAGGCGTGCACGGCCGCGTCGAGGGCGGCGGCGCCGGCGGCGGTGGCGGCGGGCAGGACGCCCTGCGGGAGCGGGGTCGCGGCCGTGCCGTCGGGGTCCACGGCGGCATAGGCGCGCGAGCTCGCGTCGATGGCGGGGCCGACGAGGTCGAGCGGCGTCGCGTCGAGCACGCCGTCGGGCGCGAACGGGTCGGCCGTCGGCCCGTCGGAACCCGTCAGGAAGAACGCGTACGCGCGCTGGTCGCCCGCCGCGTGCTGCAGCACCTGGGCCACGTCCCAGTGCTCGCAGGGCGTCGGCCGGGTCAGGTCGGCCGGGGTCAGGCCGGCGGTCGTGGCCCGCAGGGCGGCGTGGGCGCGATCGAGGACGTCGAAGCTCATGGGAAGACCTCCAGGTCGGGAACGGAATGTTTCATTCCGTCTGAGACCAGACTAGCGGAACGGTACGTTCCGTTCAAGTGCTAGGGTCGCCGACATGGAAGCGCTCAGCGGACGACGCGGGCAGGCCGCGCGCAACGACGTCATGATCCTCGAGGCCGCCCGGGCGGTGCTGACCGCCGACCCCACCGCCCCCGTGTCCACCGTCGCGCAGGCCGCCGGCGTGGGCATCAGCGCGTTCTACCGCCGCTACCCCAGCAAGGAGGCCCTGCTCGCCCAGCTCTGCCTCGACGGGCTGCAGGAGTACCTCGCGATCGCGCACGCGGCGCAGGCCCTCGACGACCCGTGGGAGGCGTTCGCGACCTTCGTCCGCAGGATCGTCGCAGCCGACGTGCACGGGCTGACCGTCAACCTGGCCGGCCGGTTCGTGCCCACCGACGAGCACCGCGACCTCGCGGCCGCGTCCGGGCGGCTGGCCGAGCAGATCCTCGGCACCGCCCAGGACGCGGGCACCGTCAGGAAGGACCTCGATCCGCAGGACCTCGCGATGATCTGGGAGCAGCTCACCGCGATCCGGCTCGGCGACGCCGACCGCACGGCCGCGCTGCGTCGCCGCTACGTCGAGATCCAGCTCGAGGGCCTGAGGCCGTCCGCGACGACGCTCCCGGAGGACGCCCCGACGGCCGGCGAGCTCGGTGCCCGATGGGTGCCGCGTCAGCCCGCCGACAGCACGTCCGCCAGGTCGTAGCTGACCGGCTCCTCGAGCTGGGCGTAGGTGCACGACGACGGGTCGCGGTCCGGGCGCCAGCGACGGAACTGGGTGGTGTGGCGGAAGCGGTCGCCCTCCAGGTGGTCGTAGGCCACCTCCACCACCAGCGACGGCTCGAGCGGGACGAACGATAGGTCCTTGCCGCGCGACCAGCGGCTGCCCTCGGCCTCGCGCGGCGTCCGCCCCTCGGCGGCGTAGTTCCAGGGATGGCCGTCCAGGGTGGTCACCAGCGGCGCGAGCTCGGTGACCAACGACCGACGCCGCGCCATCGGGAACGACGCCGCCACCCCGACGGACGCGAGCACGCCGTCCGCCGTGTACAACCCCAGCAGCAGCGACCCGAGAGCATCAGGCCCGGACGCGTGCGGCCGGTACCCCGCCACCACGCAGTCGGCGGTCCTCTCGTGCTTGATCTTCTGCATCGTCCGCTTGCCCGGCTGATACAGGGACGCAGGGTCCTTGGCGACGATCCCGTCGAGCCCGGCACCCTCGAACTGCGAGAACCACCGCTCGGCCACGGCGAGGTCGGACGTCTGGGCGGTCACCGAGACCGGTCCGTCCCCGCGCACGATGCCCTCCAGCCGCGCTCGGCGCGCAGAGAAGGGAAGCGACGTCAGGTCCTCGTCGTCAAGAGCGAGCAGATCGAAGAGCACGAGCCGGGCAGGGGTCTCGACGGAGAGCAGACGCACCCGCGACTCCGCCGGGTGCACCCGCTGGAGCAGCGCCTCGAAGTCCAGCCCGGTGTGCGACGACGACGGCACGATGATCTCGCCGTCGACGACGCACCGTTCCGGCAGGTGCTCGAGGACCGCGGCGACGACCTCCGGGAAGTACCGCTGCATCGGCTTGGTGTTGCGCGAGCCGATCTCCACGGTGTCGCCGTCGCGGAACACGATCGCGCGGAAGCCGTCCCACTTCGGCTCGTACAGCTTGCCGGCGGGAATCGTCGGAACCGACTTGGCAAGCATGGGGTCGACCGGGGGCACGACGGGTAGCACCATGCGCGCTAGTGTGACGCGCCGGCGGGCCGTCCGCAGCCGTGACGCGCGCCGGTACGCTCGTCGCGCGCACGCAAATCCACGGGGGGTCATGTGTCGACGACGGTCACCTGGCAGGACGGGCAGCGGCCCCTCTCGTGCAAGGTCTGCGGCACGCCGTCCGACGCCGCCCTCCTGGGTCTCGTGAACGCACCCGGTGAGGACGCCATCGAGATCGTCCGTTGCCCGGCCTGCGGGTCGATCGACCTCGTCGACGAGGCCCGTGACTCGTCGCCGAACGACGCGACCGTCGACGCCTACCTCGAGGGCGGGGTCGGGCTGGGCGTCATCGCGGCGACGCTGGTCGCCGTCCCGCCGGGACGCGTCAAGCGATTCCTCGACGTCGGGTGCAACTTCGGGTTCTCGCTCGACCTCGGGCGGTTCGCGTTCGGCTGGGACGTGCTCGGCGTGGAGCCTTCGATGGCCGCGGCTCGGGGGTCGCAGGAGCTCGGCGTGACAATCCTGCAGGAGTACCTCACGGACGAGACGCCGATCGACCAGCCGTTCGACCTCGTGCTCGCCAGCGAGGTGATCGAGCACGTGCCGGAGCCACAGCGGTTCGCGGAGATGCTGCGACGGCGGCTGACCCCGACGGGCACCGTGCTGCTCACCACGCCGGCGGCCGAGATCGTCAGCCCCGACGAGCCCGCGGCCGAGGTGCTGTCCGCGCTGAGCCCGTGGTACCACACCGTGCTGGCCAGCCGGCAGGGACTGCACGACCTGCTGATCCGTGCGGGTTTCGCGTTCGTCGACGTGGTCCGGCAACGTGGCACGCTGCTGGCACTGGCAAGCAACGACCCCGAAGCCCTCCCGCCCACCTGGGAGCGCGGTACGACGCCGGCATTCCTCGAGGACTACTACGCCGCCCGCGCGAGGTCGGCCGCCCCGGGCTCGGCGCTCGCCGGCGGTATGGCGGTGCGTTGGCTGCGGGCGCTGACCAGCCGCGGGGCCTTCGCGGAGGCGGAGGACGCGATCCCGCTTGTCACGTCGATGTTTCGCGCCAGGCACGACATCGACCTCGACGACCCGGAGGCTCTGCTCGCGGACCCGGCCGCGCTCCCGCACCTCGCGGGCGCGGCGTTCGCGATCGGCATGACGTGCCTGCTGCACCGGGAGGACGCCGCACGCGCTGCCACCTGCTTCGAGCTGGCGGGAGCTGCCGTCGAGGCGTGGGCGGCACACCACTCCCCCCTGGACCTCGACTCGATCGACCTCCGGTTCCAGGCGGGCGCCCACCGCGCCATCGCGCTGGCTCGCGTCCGACCGACAGAGGCGTCGACGCTCGCACTCTCGCTCGGGGACCTGGTCGACACGAGCACGCTCGCCGGCCGGGACCGGGTCGCGGCGCTCCAGTGCCGCGTGCTCGTCGAGATCGTCGCTCGCGGCGCGCTCGAGGAGACGGGAGACCTGGCCGACGTCGTCGCGCGGACAGCGCCCCGGCTCGTGCATGGCGACCCTGCCGCGCGCACGGCGGCTCTGGACGCGCTCTTCTCGCTCGGGATCCGGTCCCTCAACACGGGCGACGCTGTCGCCGCCCGCAGCTGGTTCACGCACGCAGCCCTCGCCGCCGAGCAGCAGCCGGCCGACGACGCACATGCCGCCGCGCTGGCTGCCTCCGCGCGTCACCACATCACCCTCGCCGTCGCCCAGGGCGCGGTGGACGAGCCGACGCCCGCGCTTCATCCGGCGGGCGTCGCCCACCACGCCCTCGACGTCTACTGGTGCGACGCCTCCGGGGTCTACCTCGAGGGCTGGGCGCACGCGGGCGCGGTCCCGGTGTCGGGTGTCTCGGTGCAGGTGGGCGACGTCACCGTGGCGGCTGACCCACGTCCTCGCCTCGACCTCCTGAATCACTGGCCCGACCTGCCCGACGTGACGAGTGCCGGGTTCGCCGCGTACGTGCCGGCGAGCCCGCACTCGCCGATCACGCTCCACCTCCACACGGGGCAGGGCGACCACGTCGTCCCGCTGGAGCTGCCCGGGCACACGCTGCCGTTCCGCGCCGACGAGCCGCAGCGGGCCGACGAAGTGATCGCCCGCATGGTCGCGGTCGCGCCCCCGGGACCGGTACTGGCCCTGGGGTTCCGGGCGGACTCGTCCGAGGTGCTCGACACCCGGCTCGCCGCTCTGGGCGGGCGCGAGGTCGTGACCGTCGACATCCATCCAGGCCTCGGCGTGGACGTCGTCGCCGACGTGCATCGGCTCGCCGACGCGGTCCCGCACGACCACTTCGCGGCCGTCGTGTCGGCCAGCCTGCTGGAGCACGTCGCGGCCCCCTGGCTGGTTGCCGCCCAGATCTCCCGCGTTCTCCAGACGGGCGGGCTCAGCGTGCACGTCGTGCCCTGGACCTGGCCCACGCACGCCGAGCCCAACGACTTCTGGCGGATGTCCGACGAGGGCCTGCGTCAGCTCTTCGGCCCCACCACCGGATTCGAGCACGTCGACTCGGGCTTCTTCGGCCCCGCAGCAGTCGTCCCGAGCGCCGCGTGGCGCGCCGACTCCATCACCATGCCGAGCCTCGGCGGCCACTCCGGCGCATGGATCGCCGCACGCAAGGTGGACGACAGCGCGGCCTCCGTCGACTGGCCGCTCGACGCAGCGGTCAGTGCCGAGCTGGCACGGCGCTACCCGCTCGACGGACTTGCCCCGGCGGCCCGCGTGCTCCCGTCCGTGGCACACGATGAGCTGCCGGCCGAGACGACGATCGACCTCGCACCCGCCCGCGCGTCGTCCGCCGCGCCGACGGTGACCGCGATCGTGCCGGTGTACAACGGCGCGGGCTACGTCGAGGCGGCCCTGCGCTCGATCGTCGGACAGGAGCTGCTGCCGACCGAGATCATCGTGGTCGACGACGGATCGAGCGATGCCTCGGCCGCCGTCGCGGAGGCGTTCGAGTCCCCGGTCCCGCTCAGGGTGGTCCGCCGGCAGAACGGCGGCCAGTCCGCCGCCCGAAACACCGCGGCCGCCCTGGCCGGCGGGGAGCTGCTCGCATTCCTCGACCAGGACGACCTCTGGCATCGGCGACACCTCGCGCGCCTGGTCCGTGCGTACAAGCGCTCCCCCGACGTGGGCTGGGCCTACACGGACTTCGACGAGATCGACCACCTCGGACGGACGGTGACCCACTCGTACATCGAGACGGCCGGCCTGTCCCACCCCCACCGCAACCTGCTCGAGCTGCTCGCGGCCGACCTCATGGTCCTGCCGTCGGCCTCGCTGATCCGGGCGTCCGCCTTCCACCAGGTCGGCGGGTTCGACGAAGACCTCGTCGGCTACGAGGACGACGACCTGTTCGTCCGGCTGTTCCGCGCGGGCTGGCGCTCCGCCTTCGTCCGCGAGCCGCTCACCAAGTTCCGCGTCCACCCCTCCAGCTCGTCGGCCGGCGCCCGGTTCCGGGCGAGCCGGTTGCGCTACCTGGCCAAGCTGGCCGACGAGGTGCCGGACGACGTTCGGATGCGCCGCTACTACGTGCGTGATCTCGTGGTCCCGCGGATGTTCCAGAACACGTTGGCCGACTACTCCGCGGCGCTGCAGACCGGCGACTACGGCCTGGCTCGGGAGATCGCCACGACCGTCCGGGGTGTCGCCGAGTTCGGCCCCATGACCATGCGCCGACGCCGCGGGCTGATGCTCCTCGACCACCCCCGCGCGACCCAGGCCGCGCTCCGCATCAACCGGCACCTGCCCGGGCCGCTGCGACGTGACGTCAACCCGTCGCTGCAGGCCTGACTCGGGGACTACCAGCCGCCACCCCCACCGCCGCCGACACCGCCGCCGGAGAAACCGCCGCCGCTGAACCCTGAGCCGCCGGACGAGCCGGGCGTGGGGGCGGAGATGGACTCGGTGGCGATGCTGGAGAAGCGGTCGAGCGAGCTGGCGAACGCGGACGCCCAGTAGATGTTGGCGCCCGGGTAGTAGCCCCCGACGTACCAGGTGGGCTGCGACATGGTGCGTCCCTGGGCGGCGAGCTCGCTGAACACGCGCGCCCAGCGGTCCGCCAGGCCGAAGATGATCGCGTAGGGGAGGTACCGGCTGAAGATGTCCTCGCCCTCCTCGAACTTCAGCTGGTTGGCCTCGGCGGTCGCCAGGTACCGGCGGAACCCGAGCGACTCGGCGAGCGCGGCCGTGCCGTCGGCGGTCCGAGCGGGCGCCGCCTTGGACATCGCGAGCACCGAGAGGCCGATGATCCCGATCGCGATCGGGATCAGGAGGCTGCCGCGCACGTCGGAGAGCGCGTTGAAGGCGAGGAAGCCGAGGATCCCGGCGACGACGACGAGCGCGATGCCGGCGACCTTCCAGGTCGATCGCACGGACTTGGGGTTGGCGCGGAACCAGCCCTTCGAGGTGACGTCGTCGTAGAGGCCGTCCTGCACCTTGGCCATCGACGCGGCGAACGTGGTCCGCAGGTCCGACAGCTTCACGGTGGTACGCCCGGAGAAGATCTCCGTCAGCAGCGTGTCCTCGAACGGCAGGAGCGTGCCGTCGCGGTTCTTGAGCTGCACCAGGGTCCAGTCCTTGGCCTTCTTGTTCGGGTCGGACCGCGGCACCTCCTCGATGCGCAGCCACCCCCGCACGGCGAGGTCCACCAGCGTCGCGGTGACGTCGACGGGGTCCGCCTGCTCGTCGACGAGCGTGCCCACCTCGCCCGGCACCATGCCCTTCGGCGGCTCGAACTGCACCGACACCGGACCGCGCTTGTCCCGGTACCCCGTGTTGCCGGGCTGCCCGTCGGCGGGCCGCAGGCCGGGTGTCAGACCGAGGTACGCCTGGTCGCGGCCGGCCCGGCGGACGCGTCGGACCGCGTAGAAGACGCCGACGACGAGGACGACCAGGGCGGCGATTCCCAGCGGCGAGACGGGCTGCACCGGCGCGAGCGGGTCGGGCTTCGCGACGAGGTTCGGCTCCGCCCCGGTGAACGTCCCGCCCGGCCAGCCCGTGACGGTGGTGAGCTCGTTGCCGACAGGCAGGAGGTCCTGGGTGAACGTGGCGCCGTTGCCGGCCGGGTCGACCGACGTGCACGGCGTCGTCGAGCCGTTGGGGCCGGCGAAGCAGATGGCGTCCTGCACGGCGGCCGGGCCGGTGACCGCCACCGTGACGCCGCCGATCGGGACGTCCCAGCCCGGGCCGATGACGTTCCAGTACAGCTCGTCGCCGGAGTGCTGCGTGTTCGCGGGGTTCAGCCAGCCGTCCACGGTGAACTGCACGTGGTAGGTCTGCACGCCGGAGACGTCGCCGACGTCCGGGTCGCCGATGCGCAGGGTCAGCGCGGTGTCGGATGTCTCCTGGTTGACCTGCGCCGGTGCGCCGGTCGAGCTCGACGCCGAGATGTTCGAGTACGTGAACAGCCGGTCGTGCTGGTCGTCGTAGTAGACCCGCGTCGGGAATGTCAGGTACGGGCCGTGGCCCGGGTCGTCGCCGAAGTCGAAGTCGAAGTCGAGGTCGACGGTCGTGACGCCGCCGGCCGTGACCGCCGCCGTGACGTCGTACCGGGTGATCTCCCGACCGCTGGTCTGGTCGGGCGCCGCGATGGCCGGTAGAGCGAATGCTGGCAGAGCGAGAGCGACGAGTCCGAGGAGGAGGGCCAGCACGACACCGCCGGCACGCGCCCTCACAGGTCGCGCTTCTCGCGCATGGCGCGCGTCGCCTCCATGTTGTCCTGCCTCTCCCGCAGAGCCTGGCGCTTGTCGTACTCGCGCTTGCCGCGCGCCAGGGCGATCTCCACCTTGGCCCGTCCATCGAGAAAGTACAGGGACAGCGGGATGATCGTCTGCCCCTTCTCGCGCGTCTTGGACTCCAGCCGGTCGATCTCGTCACGGTGCAGCAGGAGCTTGCGCTTGCGCCGCGGTGCGTGGTTGGTCCAGGTGCCCTGGCTGTACTCGGGGATGTGCACGCCCTCGAGCCAGAGCTCGTGGTTGGTCACCTCGCACCAGCCGTCGACCAGCGAGGCCCGGCCCATGCGCAGGGCCTTGACCTCGGTGCCGGCGAGCACCAGACCGGCCTCGAACACGTCCTCGATGACGTAGTCGTGGCGTGCCTTGCGGTTCGAGGCGATCAGCTTGCGCCCGGACTCCTTGGCCACGGTGGTCGAACCTCGTTCCCAGATCTCGTCGGCACCCGGTGTACCGCCGCCCGAGCCTACCTGGGCGACGCGAGCGCAATGAGGCGACCCCACAGCGTCGCGACGCCGACGGCCGCGCCCAGGAGCACTGCCGCGCCGACGACGTCGAGCACGTAGTGGTTCCCGGTCGTCAGCACGACCGACGCCATGAGGAGCGGGAACAGCCACGCGAGCAGCGAGAGCCTCGGGTGCGATCGGTGCAGCGCCAGCCAGACCGCGTACGCGCACCACGCGGACAGACCCACGTGCAGGCTGGGCATGGCCGAGTAGAGGTTGCCGCCGCCGTGCCGCCCGCCGATGTCGTGCTCGGCGACGATGTCGACGATGCCCGCCAGGGCGAACCGGGGCGGCGAGACGGGCAGCGCCCAGTAGACGGGCAGGATCAGGACCAGCATGGCGACGAGCGCCCGCCGGACGGGGCGGTAGACCTCGGCATGCCGCACGGCCACCCAGACCAGCACGCCGAGCACCGCGAGGTAGTAGGTGCGGTAGACCACCACCGCGAGCCTGATCAGCGCGGGATGCCCCGACAGCCAGGCGTTGACGGGCCGCTCGATGTCCAGGCCCAGAGCGCGCTCGACGGCCTGCACCGTGCGCGCGTGCACCGTCGCCGAGGCCACATCCTGACCGGCGGCCGCGTGCAGGCGGGTGAACACCGCGAACACGAGCAGCAGCCCGAGCGCCTCGACGAGGACCAGTACGGCGGTGCGTCGACGGCCCGCGCGCTCCACGGGGTCACGCTAGCGGTCTCAGACGGGCGGCAGGCCGAGCAGCGGTCGCGGGTTCACGGTCGCGCCGTTCACGTAGACCTCGAAGTGCAGGTGGCACGCGGCCGACGTCCCGGTGTTCCCCGAGTGCGCGATGAGCTGACCCTGCACCACGTGCTGCCCGGCACTGACCGACCAGCTGGTGAGGTGGTTGTAGCTCTCGGACAACGCGTTGCCGTTGACGTACCCGCTGTCCACCATCACCTGGTTGCCGAACCCGAACCGGTTCTTGGTCCACGTGACCGTGCCGGCACGCGCCGCGTAGATCGGAGTGTTGCAGTAGGTGCGCAGGTCGATCCCCGCGTGCAGACGCACGTAGTGCAGGATCGGGTGCATCCGCATCCCGTACTCCGACGTCACGTGGATCGGGCTGACGCTGGTCGGGTTGGCGAACAGCGCGCCCGCGAGGGGCCCCGCCGGGCCGTGCGAGACGCCCGCGGCCGCATCCCTGGCCGCCTGCGCCGCGATCGCCGCCTGCAGCTCGTTCTGGACCTGTGCGGCCTCCGCGTCTGCCGCGGCCAGCTGGGCCTGCAACGACGCCTTCTGCGTGTCGAGCGACGCCTGCTGGGAGACCTGCTGGGCCATCAGGGTGTCGAGCGACTTCTTTGCCGCTGCCGCACTGGCCTTCGCGGCGTCGGCCTCGACCACCTTCTGGTCGGCGTCAGCCTTGAGCGAGGCGATCTTGTTCTGCACGGCAGTGAGGCGCGCCTGGGCGTTCTTGTTCACGGCGTCGCTCGTGTTGAGGGCGTCGAGGATCTGCGACTGCGTTCGCAGGGCCGTGGAGAGCAGGCCGTACCGCTGGACGAAGTCGCTGGTGCTCTGGGAGTCGAGGATCACGTCGAAGCCGGACACCGAGCTGCCGCCGCCCTTGTACGCCTCGCGGGCCATCTGCCCGATCTCGGCTTGCATCGAGGCGACCTTGGCCGCGTCCTGCGCGATGTCCGCGGTGATCGTCGTCTGCTGGTCCGTGGCGTCCGCCAGCCGCGCGGCGATGATCGCCGCCTCGCGCTGCGCCTTCTCTAGGGCAGCCTTTGCGGCGTCGAGCGCTGCCTGCGCGGCCGGGATCTTGCTCTGGGTGTCGGCCAGCTGCACGGCGAGTGCCTGCAGGCCTGCGTCGACGCCCTCCATCGCGGCGTCGAGGTCGTCCTGGGCCTTGGCGACGGCGGCCTTGTGGGCCTCGGCGGCCTTGCGCCGGTCGTCGATGCTGTCCGCCGAGGCGGGGCCGACGAACACCGCGCTGACCAGGAGAGTCAGCACGGCAAGGATCGAGATCCGCTTCATCCTCATGTCACACCTTGGTGTAGCGGGACAGGGTCACCAGCGACGAGATCGTCGCCAGCACGATCGCGATGACGATCAGGATCGGTGCGACGGTGAGCACGTCGGCCGGGTCCACGTACGGGATCCAGCTGACGGAGCCCGCGAGCCAGTCGCTCACCAGGTACTGGACGCCCAGCCACAGCCCCCCGATTGCCAGCAGCGCGCCGACGGTTGCCGCGATCGCGCCCTCGAGCATGAACGGCAGCTGGATGAAGAAGGTCGAGGCGCCGACGAGCCGCATGATCCCGGTCTCGCGCCGCCTGGAGAGCGCCGACAGCCGGATCGTCGTCGTGATGAGCAGCACCGCCGCCAGCAGCATCACCGCGGCCAGACCACCGGCCAGCAGGGTGGCGTGGTTGAGCACCGAGAAGAGCTTGTCGAACAGCCTCTGCTGGTCCTGGACGTCCTCGACGCCCGCCCGACCCGACACCACGTCCGAGACGAGCTGGTACTTCTGCGGGTCGGTGAGCTTGATGCGGAACGAGGAGTTCATGTCGGCCGCCGTCACGGAGGCCGTCCAGGACTGGTCCTTGAACTGCTTCTCGAAGGCCTTGAACGCCTGGTCCTTGCTCTCGGTGTAGATGTGCTGGATGTACGGCTTGATCTCCGGGGACGCGAGCGCGGCCTCGATGTCGGCGCGCTGGTCGTTGCTGACCTCGCCGCTCGCACACGTCGGGGCGCTCGAGTCGCGCGGGCACAGGAAGACCGAGACCTCGACCTTGTCGTACCAGTCGTCCTTCATCTTGCCGATCTGGATCTGCAGCAGAGCGGCCGAGCCGACGAAGGTGAGCGACACGAACGTCACCAGGATGACCGAGATGGTCATGGACAGGTTGCGACGGAGGCCGAGGCCGATCTCCGAGAGGATGAACTGGAGTCGCATCAGCGGTCCGACCCGTAGACGCCGCGGGACTGGTCGCGGACGAGCTCACCGGTGGACAGCTCGATCACGCGCTTGCGCATCTGGTCCACGATCTCGTCGTCGTGCGTCGCCATCACCACGGTGGTGCCGGTGCGGTTGATGCGGTCGAGCAGGCGCATGATCCCCAGGCTGGTCGTCGGGTCGAGGTTTCCCGTCGGCTCGTCGCAGAGCAGGATGTTGGGCCGGTTCACGAAAGCCCGTGCGATGGCCACGCGCTGCTGCTCACCACCGGACAGCTCGTGCGGCCGACGCTTCTCCTTGCCCGCCAGGCCGACCATCTCGAGCGTGTCCGGCACCGTGGTCAGGATGTGGTGCCGCGGCTTGCCGATGACCTGCAGCGCGAACGCCACGTTCTCGAACACCGTCTTGTTGGGCAGCAGCCGGAAGTCCTGGAACACGGCGCCGATCTGGCGACGCATCGTCGGCACCTTCCACGACGACAGCGTGCCCAGCTCCTTGCCGGCGACGAAGACCCGACCCGCGGACGCGCGCTCCTCGCGCAGCACGAGCCGCAGGAAGGTCGACTTGCCGGAGCCGGAGGCGCCGACGAGGAAGACGAACTCCCCGCGCTCGACGTCCAAGGAGACGCGGTCCAGCGCCGGTCGGGCGCCGCGCGCGTAGACCTTGGTGACGTTCTCGAATCTGATCACGGTGCTCGCGGCCAGGGTTCGGGGACGGGTCATGGGTCTAGCACTGGCCTCGTCGAGGGTAGGCAGCGACATCGCCGTTGGTCGGTGGTGACACGCCGACGGTTGCCTGTGAGAACCCGACGAGCGGGCGGAATGCCCCAAGTGTCCGGTCGGTCAGCTACCGAGGGCGTGGATCTGGTGCACCACCCCGAGCTCCTTGACCGTGCGGTCGAGCTGGTCGCGCCGCGCGTCGAGGGTGCCGGCCGGGTCCTCCAGGACGTCCGCGAACGCCACCTCGGCGCCGCCGACCAGCTGCGCGTCCGACGCCAGCTCGGACCGCAGCACGCGAGCCTGCTCCCGGTTGGGGCCGAGCGACCGCGCGAAGGCCTGCATCAGCGTCGGCTCCAACGTCGGGTACAGCGCACCGAGGGTCCCACCCAGGACCACGACGCTCGGGTTGAACAGGTTGACCAGGCTCGCCAGCCCGAGTCCCACCCACTCCCCCGTCTTGCGCACACCGGCGATCGCCCGCCGGTTGCCGATCGCGACGTCGCTGACGACGTCCTCGATGTCGGACTCGCGCGGGTCGCGGCCGACCGAACGGATGATCGCGGCGTCGCCGATCTCCGCCTCCCAGCAGCCCCGGGCGCCGCAGGAGCAGACGCGTCCCCCGGGCTTGACCATGAGGTGCCCCACCTCACCGGCATAGCCGCCGGTGCCCTTGAGCAGCTCGCCGTCGACCACGACGCCGCCGCCGACGCCCAGCTCGCCGCGCACGTACAGGACGTCCTGCACGCCGCGCGCGGCACCCCGCAGGTACTCGGCCACGACGCCGAGGTCGCCGTCGTTGCCCACCGCGATCGGGTAGTCGTCGCCGATCGCTTCGCGCAGCAGGTCGGCGAGGTGGACCTCGTGCCAGCCGAGCGGGGGCGAGCGCCGAACGAGCCCGTCGGGCTGGCGCACGCTGCCGGGGACCGACACGACGATGCCCAGGCAGATCGAGCCGGGGTGTGCGCGCGCCTGCATCTCCGCGACCAGCGTGGCGATCAGGGCGACCACGCCGGCGACGTCGTGCGAGGACGTGCTGTGCAGCCTTCGCCGCACCTGGAGGAGATAGCCGCCGAGCCCCACGCGGGCGGCGCCGACGGTGGAGGCGGTGACGTCGAACGCCAGCACGTGCGCGCTCGTGCTGACCGGCTCGACCACGTTGGACGGGCGCCCCTTGCCGCGCACGACGCCGGGTCGCTCACGCACGAGCCCGAGCTTGACGAGCTCGGACGTGAGCGACCCGACGGTCGAACGGTTGAAACCGGTGCTGGCCACCAGGTCCGACCGCGTGGCCGGTCCGTGGAAGTGCAGCAGCCGCAGCACCGCGGAGAGGTTGGCTCGCCGGACGTCGTCCTGCGCCGCGGCGTCCGCACGACGGACGGGCGGTCCAGCACCGAGCCGCACGAGATCCTCCCCCTGAGGTCAGGACAGCTAGCCGCGACCCGTCGATCGAGCTTGTCGCCGGGAGAGCGCGTCGACCGCGGCGGCCGCGGCCAGCACCGATCCCGTCACGACGTACTTGATGCCCGACGAGTAGCCGAGCAGCGCCATCCCGTTGTCGATGACCGCGATCACCCCGGCGCCGATGAGGGCGTCGATGATCCGGCCCTTGCCACCGAACAGCGAGGTACCGCCGATGACGGCCGCCCCCACCGCGTACAGCAGGACGTTCGAGCCGCCCGCGTTCGGGTCCACCGAGGTGGCGCGCGACGCGGCGAAGATGCCCGCGAAGGCCGCCAGGACGGAGCAGATCATGAAGCACGCCATCCGCACGCTGGCAACCTTGATGCCCGCGCGACGGGTGGCCTCGGCGTTGCCGCCGACCGCGTAGATGTGCCGTCCGAAGGCTGTGCGCGTGAGCACGAAGCCCAGCAACAGCGCGAGCGTCACGATGACGGGCACCACGATGGGCACGCCGATGATGGAGGCGCGCAGCGGGTGCAGGCTGCGCTCCTGGTTGAGCACCGCGATCATGCCGAGCACGAGCACGGCGATCGCCGCGATCTTGATGGCGATGATGCCGACGGGCACGGCGAGCAGGCCACGCCGGCGACGCAGCTGCCAGGTCCGCAGGCTCGAGAGGCCGTAGGCGACGACGGCCAGGATGCCGATGACCCAGCCGAGAGCGGGCGGGACGTTCTTGTTCTGGATCGCCACGATCACCGGGTCGGTGATCGTGATGTTGCCGCCGCTGCCGATGATGAGCAGCACGGCACCCTGGAGGGCCAAGAACGTCGCCAGGGTCACGATGAACGACGGGATGCCGACTCGAGCGACCAGCGCGCCGTTGATCAGGCCGACGACCAGACCGGCGACGAGCGCCGCGACGACGGCCGCGTACCAGGGCCACCCGCCCTTCGTCAGGGCGGTGGCCAGGATGGCGCCGCACAAACCGGACGTGAACCCGGCCGACAGGTCGATCTCGCCCAGCAGGAGGACGAAGACCAGACCCATGGCGATCGTCGCGACGACCGCGCCCTGCTGGAACAGGTTGGCGATGTTCAGCGCCGACGGGAAGGTGTTCGGCCTCAGGATGACGAAGATGGCGAGCAGCACCAGGAGCGCCAGGATGGCCGGCAGCGACCCCATGTCGCCGCCGCGCACCTTGCTGACGTAGTTGTTGACGGCCTCGCCGAACGTCGGCTGCTCGACGGAGCCGGCCAGCAGCGACGTGGGTGCGTTGTCGCGGTCCTTGCGGGCGACGGTGGGCGTGCTCATGCGGGGGTGCTCCCGTTCGGTGCGTCGGTGGGGGCCGAGGCCGCGGCCACGGGAGTCGGCGGGAGGGCGGCCGAGCCGCTGGTGATGAGCTCGATGATCTCGCTGCGCGTCGTGTCCTTCGCGCGGACCTGCGCGGCCGTCTGGCCCAGGTAGAGGACGTTGACGGAGTCCGCGACCTCGAGCACCTCGTTCATGTTGTGCGAGACCAGCACGACCGCGAGACCGGCGTCGGCAAGCCGACGGACGAGCTGCAGCACCTGCTCGGTCTGCGCGACGCCGAGGGCGGCCGTCGGCTCGTCGAGGATGACGAGCTTGGAGTTCCACAGCACGGCACGTGCGATGGCGACGGTCTGCCGCTGGCCGCCGGAGAGGCTGGCCACGTGCTGGCGGATGGACCGCACCGTGCGCACGGACAGGGAGGCGAGCACCTCGGCGGCGCGCGTCTCCATGGCCGACTCGTCCAGGCGGAAGCCCTTCTTGAGCTCGCGGCCGAGGAACATGTTGTGGACGATGTCGAGGTTGTCGCACAGGGCGAGGTCCTGGTAGACGACCTCGATGCCCAGCTCGCTCGAGTCGGCCGGCGACGAGATGTGCGCCTCCTGGCCCTCGAACAGGACATCCCCGGCATCGAACGGGAAGATCCCTGCGATGCACTTGATCATGGTCGACTTGCCGGCGCCGTTGTCGCCGACGAGCGCCGTCACCTCGCCGGCCCGCGCCACCAGGTCGACGCCCCGCAGCGCGTGCACCGCGCCGAAGTTCTTGCGACCACCGCGCACCTCGAGCGTCGGTGGCGGAGCCAGGTCGGGTGCGATATTCGCTGCTTGGGTCATCGTCCACCTCGTCGTGTCACTCGGTTCACCCCGCGTGGTCGCGGGTCTGTGCATGTGCGGGAGCGTCCGTGCGCGAGCACCAGGCCGGGGCCGGTCGCTCCCGCGGACCGACCCCACCTGTCACCGGGGCGGCCGCAGCTGCGGCCGCCCCGGTGTCGTGCTCAGGAGATGCCGGCCTTCGTGCAGGCATCGGCAAGGGCCGCGGTGCAGACCTTGTCCTTGGTGGTGAAGCCGTCCGCGATGACGTCCTTGACGTTGGCGAAGTAGATGGCCTCGGGGTCCAGCAGGACCGCGGCGACCTTCTTGCTCGTCTGGGTGTCGGTCACGGAGCCCGTCGCCAGGCTGGACGTGTCCGCGCCCTTGGCGGCGGCGATGGCCAGCGCCGATGCGGCGTCAGCCTCCTTCTTGATGGCCTTGTAGACGGTCATGCACTGGTCGCCCGCGAGGATGTTCTGCAGGCCCTGGTCGGTCGCGTCCTGACCGGTCACCGGGATGGTGCCGTTCACGCCGTTCTTCTTCAGGATGGCGATCGCGGCGTTGCCGAGACCGTCGTTGGCAGCCAGCACACCGTCGATCTTGCCGCCGGTCTGCGTGTACATCTGCTCGAAGATCGTGCCGGCCTGCTGGTTGTCCCAGTCGGGCACGGCCTGGTCGGCGACGACCTTGTAGTCACCGCTCGTCGTCTTGGCCTGCAGCGCGGCAACCGCACCGGCCTTGAACAGGGTCGCGTTGTTGTCCGTCGGCGAACCGTTGAGGAACGCGATGTTCGCGGTCGTCTTGCCGGCGTCCGTCAGGCACTTCTGGAGGCCCTCACCCTGCAGCTGGCCGACCTTGGTGTTGTCGAACGACACGTAGAAGTCCGCGCCGCCGCCCAACGTCAGGCGGTCGTAGTCGATCGTGGCGATGCCCTGGGCCTTGGCCTTGGCCAGGACGGCCGAGCCCGAGCCCGAGTCGAGGTTGACGATCATCAGGACGTCGACGCCCTCGGTGATCATGCCGTCCGCGATCGTCTGGAACTGGGTCTTGTCACCCTGGGCGTTCTGGATGTCGGAGTCGACACCAGCCGCATCGAAGGCCGCCTTGAGCAGCGGCGCGTCGTTCGTCTCCCACCGTGCCGAGGACTTCGTGTCCGGCAGGATCACGCCGACCTTCGGCTTGGCGGCGGCTGCCGCACTGCTCGACGTGCCAGTGCTGCCGTTGTCGTTGCTGCTGCCACAACCGGCCAGCAGAAGGCCGGAGGCCGCGATGGCCACCGACGCTAGAACCATGCTCCGTCGCATTGTGCTCCCTCTCGTGACGACGCCTCGCTGCGCTCGTCTCCACCCGGCGCTTACGGGCGCTCGGACTATGTTGCGGGCCACAACATATGGTCGACCTGCCGCAAGTGACAAGGTCAGGGAGGGTTTTCGTGGTCAAACCGTGACCTTCGGCCCTGGAGGGGCGCTCTGGACGGGCCGTTCTGTCCGACAATGGCGTGAATTGTGCGAGCCGAGAACAAACGCGACGTCACCCGATCAGGCGCCGGCCTTCTCCGCCGACCGGCGCCAGCGTATGCCCGCCTCGATGAAGTCGTCGATGTCGCCGTCGAACACCGCGGCCGGATTACCCACCTCGTGCTCGGTGCGCAGGTCCTTGACCATCTGGTACGGCTGCAGGACGTACGAGCGCATCTGGTCACCCCAGCTGGCCTTGACGTCGCCGGCGAGCTCCTTCTTCTTGGCGTCCTGCTCCGCCTTCTTGACCAGCAGCAGCCGCGACTGCAGGACACGCAGCGCGGCCGCGCGGTTCTGGATCTGCGACTTCTCGTTCTGCATCGACACGACGATGCCCGTCGGGATGTGCGTCATCCGCACGGCCGAGTCGGTCGTGTTGACGGACTGGCCGCCGGGGCCGCTCGACCGGAACACGTCGACCTTGATCTCGGACTCGGGGATGTCGATCGAGTCGTTGGACTCGATCAGCGGGATGACCTCGACGGCCGCGAAGCTCGTCTGGCGACGGCCCTGGTTGTCGAACGGCGAGATGCGGACCAGGCGGTGCGTACCCGCCTCGACCGACAGGTTGCCGAAGGCGTACGGCACCTTGACCTCGAACGTCGCCGACTTCAGGCCGGCCTCCTCCGCGTACGAGGTGTCGAGCACCGTCGTCGGGTAGCCGTGCCGCTCCGCCCAGCGCAGGTACATCCGCAGCAGCATCTCCGCGAAGTCCGCCGCGTCGACCCCGCCCGCACCGGACCGGATGGTCACCACGGCCTCGCGCTGGTCGTACTCCCCCGACAGCAGAGTGCGGACCTCGAGCTCGCCGAGGTCCTTCCTGATCGTCAGGAGGTCGGCCTCGGCCTCGGCCAGCGTGTCCTCGTCGTTCTCCTCGGCCGCCATCTCGACCAGCGTCTCGAGGTCGTCGATCCGGCCGCTCAGCTTGCTCATGCGGTCCAGCTCGGCCTGGGTGGACGAGAGCGCGCTCGTGATCTTCTGCGCCGCGTCCGGGTCGTCCCACAGGTCCGGCGCGGACGCCTGCTCCGAGAGGACCGCGACCTTCGCCTCGAGCGCCTTCGGGTCGCTCACCGCCTGGATGGTGCCCAGGGTGGTGCGCAAGTCATGGATCGCGGTGCTGAAGTCGGTGGTGGCCACAACCGTCCAGGCTACCGGAGCGGTCAGGAGGCGCGGGCCGAGGACTCCGCCTCGAGCGCGATGCCGTCCTGCCACGGCGCAAGCACCCACGAGAGCAGGACCGGGTGGGTGACCGCGCCCAGGTGGACGTAGGCAGACGAGCCGTCGGGGGTCGTCGCCGACAGGACCGTGAACTGGTCCCACTGCGCGGTCGCGTCCGGGTTGTCACGCAGGTACTGCTCGACCTCCCTGCGGACGGTCGCGTCCGTGAGAGGCACGCCGGGCTGCCGGTCCGCGCCGGGCGCGTAGTAACGGTCTGAGGCGACGGCGTCCGCCCCCTCGAGCGCGAGCACGTCCGCGAGCGCCAGCAGGCGCTTGCGCTCCAGGTGCACGTGCGCGGCCGACGCCACGACGCTGATCAGCAGCAACGCGATCACGACGAACCCGAGCGTGAGGAGCATGACCTGGCCGTCGTCGCGTCGGGCCTTCATCCGTGCACCCGGTACGCGTCGACCGGCGCCACCCGCTGGGCACTCACCGGCACCTCGAGCGGGACGACGCGTCGCACGAAGGCCGGCACGAACGGCAGGGGCACGACCAGGTCGATGCGCGCGGCGACGTCGCTGCCCGGTGCCAGGCATGGCGTCGACGAGCAGCTCAGGGTCAGCGCGTCGACGGGGTCGTCGTCGAAACCCTGGTCACGCAGCGCGATGCCCGCGGCGGCGGCAGCCCGTGCGGAGCCCTCCTGCGCGGTGTCGGCGACGACGTAGGTGCGCGCGGCCTCGCGTGCTGCGCCCTCGGCGGCGAACGAGGCGGCCTCCAGGCGACCGAGCACCAGCACCAGGTAGACGAGGGGCACCATGAGCACGAGGGCGAGGCCGAGGAACTCGACGATGGCGCTGCCGTCGTCGTCGGCCAGGGGCCCGCGCCTCACGGCGTCTCCGCCAGTGCGTGGCCCCGGATCGTCAGCGTGCGGGCGGGCCCGAGCAGCCCGAGCACGGGCAGGGGTGCGACGACGTCCACCTCGACCTCGTCCAGCCCGTCGACCCGCGTCGTCGTCGCGGTGACGTCCTGCGCGTACGAGCCCGCGAGCGACTGCCCGATGAGCACACGTGTGCGGGCCGCACCGTCGTCGGGCACGTGACCCACCTGGGCGCCGTACCGCGCGCCCTCGGAGGCGGAGTCGATGAGCGTGTTGCGCACGTGCAGCACCAGCGTGAGCTGCAGGATGCCGACGAACAGCACGGTGACCAGCGCGCCGACCAGCGTGAAGTCGACGATCGCGGAGCCGTTGTCGGAGCCCCAGTGCAACGTCAGGGACCGGTCACGCCGTCGATCGCGCTCTGGAACACCCCGGCCAGCGCCGGACCGGCGATCAGCCACAGCGCGGTGACCAGGCCGGCCGTCATCAGCGTCACCAGCACCCAGCCGGGCACGTCTCCGCGATCGCGCCCGTCGACCCCCACCCGCTGCAGCAGCCTGCCCATGAGTCGGTGCCGCAAGCCCCCTGCGATTGTCCTCATCCGTGTTCCTCTCGTCGATCCCGATCTCGGTCCGCCGGGGCAGCCCCGGGCGGAGGTCGATGGGGCGGCTCACAGGCCGACCCGCAGCACCACCATGCTCGGGAAGACCGCGAAGACGACGGTGATCGGCAGGATCAAGAACACCACCGGCACCATCATCGCGACCTCCTTCTTCCCGCCCGTCTCCATGAGCTCGCGGCGGCCCTCCTCCCGCACGTCCTGCGCCTGGGCGCGCAGCACGTCGGCCAGCGGCGTCCCCCGCTCGACCGCGACGGCGACGCCTTCCGCGAACCGGGCCAGCGCCGCCAGACCCGTGCGGTCCGCGAGGCCGTCGAGGGCGGCTGTCAGCGGCACGCCCGCTCGGGCGTCGGCGAGGGTCCGGGCCAGCTCACCGGTCAGCTCCCCGTGGGTGGTGCGCACCACGCGCTCCAGCGCTCCGACCGCGCCCTCCCCGGCCCCCACCGCGAGCGCGAGCAGCTCGGCGACCGTCGGGAGCTCGGCCATCATCCGGGTCTCGCGGGACGCGATCTCCCGCGTGAGCAGCCAGTCACGCACGAGCACGCCCGCCAACCCGCAGACCCCGGCGAGCAGGGCCAGCATCACCGGGCTGCCGCCGCGCGTCGTCGCGAGCACGAGCGCGAGCGCGAGACCGGCCGCGAGCGACAGCACGCCCCAGACCACCTGCCCGGCCCGGAACTGCTCGACGGACTCGGCCCGACCGGCACGCACGAGGCGGCGACGGAGCTCCGCGGTCGGCGACCCGAGCCGGGTCACCAGCCGGACCGCGTCGGACATCACCGGCGAGACGAGCCGTTCGATCGTGGCGAACGGACCGCGAACGCTCGGGGAGCGCAGCAGGCCCGACGACGTCCGCTGCGGGCGCAGGTACGGCGCGAGCCGCTGGTCCAGGCTGACCCGCCGCGACCGCAGCCTCGCGACCACCAGCGTCACGCCCAGACCGCCGAGCAGCCCGAGGAAGGCGCCCTGCAGCGCCGGGCTCATCGCAGCACCCGGGGGTCGTCGGGCAGCCGGGCGATCCGGAGCATGAGGAGGTACGCGACGACGGTGCACACCCCGCCGCCCAGCAGCACCGCCACACCGGCCGGCGTGTCGTAGGCGGCGGCCGCTTCGGGGCGGGTGGACAGCAGGGCGAGCACGATCCACGGTGCGGCGACGGCGAGCCGGGCGGCGTTGATGGTCCAGCTCTGCCGCGCCTCGAGCTCGCCGCGCGTCCGGATGTCCTCGCGCAGGAAGCCGGCCAGGGTTCGCAGCAGCCGGCCGAGGTCGGTGCCACCGACGTCCCGCGTCAGCCGCAGCGCCTCGATGATCCGGTCCGCGACGGGGTCGGCGAGCCGAGCCTTCAACGCGTCCAGGCAGTCGCCGAACCTGCCGGTCGCGCGGTAGTCCTCGCCGAAGGCGGAGAACGCCGGACGCAGCTCGACGGGTCCGCGCTCGCCGATCTGCGCGACGGCCTCGGGCAGAGCGAGCCCGGCCCGGATGCCGGAGCCCAGGTGGTCCACCACCTCTGGCCACAGCTGCCGCAACCGGGTCCGGCGACGACGCGCCCGGCCACGCGCCAGCGCCCACGGCCCCGCGGCAGCGAACGCGGCGAAGCACAGCGCGATAGCCGGCGTGCGTGTGAAGGCCAGCACGACGACGAGCACGAGCAGCGCGACGACGAGGCAGGCGGCCACGAGGCCGCCCGGCGTCGCGCCGGTCACCCCCGCCTGCACGAGCATGTCCTGCGTCCGAGCGTGCCAGCCGTCCCGCGTGCGGCTCTGCCCGCCCGCCGGCCGGACCCAGCACGACCACCAGACGCAGGCCACGCCCGCGCCCAGCAGGAGCCCGACGACGACGCCCATCAGCCGCGTCCCCGCAGCAGCGCTGCGAGGTCCGTCCCCGTGCGGCCGAACCGCTCCGCGTGCGGCGGGAACCCGTCGGCCCGATGGAGCTGCCCGTCACGCCACACGAAGATGTCCGCGGTCTCGACGATCCCCTGCTCCACGCGCCCGGGCACCGCGACGATCTCGCGCACCACCCGCCGACCGGAACCGTCGACGTCGAGGTGCACGACGAGGTCGACTGCGGAGGCGACCGTCGGCACGACGAACCGGTCCGAGATGTTCTCGCCGGCCAGCAGCGGCAGCGTGCAGAGCTTGGTCAACGCCTCGCGTGCCGAGTTCGCGTGGATGGTGCACATGGCCGGCACGCCGGCGTTGAGGGCGATGAGCAGGTCGAGCGCCTCGGCCTCGCGCACCTCGCCGACGAGCAGCCGGCTGGGCCGCATGCGCAGCGCCTCCTTGACCAGGCGTCGCAGCGGGATCTCCCCGGTGCCCTCGAGGCTGGGTTGTCGACACTGCATGGCCACCCAGTCGCGGGCGACGAGCCGCAGCTCGAAGACCTCCTCGCACGTGATGACGCGCTCGCGGGTCGGGATCGCGCCGGCCAGTGCGTTGAGCATCGTCGTCTTGCCCGACTGGGTTGCACCCGAGACCAGCACGTTCAGCCCGGCTCGGACCGCCGCGTGCAGGAACGCGGACGCGTGCGGCGTGATCGAGCCCAGGGCCACGAGGTCGTCCAGGTGGGTCGCCCGCACCACGTACTTACGGATGTTCACCGACCAGTGCCGCCGCGTGACGTCCGGGATGACCGCGTGCAGACGCTCCCCGCCCGGCAGGGACGCGTCCACGAAGGGGCTGCTCAGGTCGAGCCGTCGTCCGGAGACCTTGAGCATCTGCTCGACCAGGTCACGCACCTGACCGTCCGTGAGGATCGTCGTGGTCAGCTCGGGCTCACCGCGCCGCGCGACGAACACCTGCGTCGGGGCGTTGATCCAGATCTCCTCGACCTCGGGATCGTCGAGGTAACGCTGCAGGGGTCCCAGACCGGCCACCGCGTCGAGCACGGCCTTGTGCGCCGCCACGGGATCGATCAGGGGCGGGACGGCGCCGACCACCGACCGCTCGTCGTAGTCGGCGATGACGTCCGCGACGAGGGCGACGACACCCGGCCGGTCCCGCACGGGGTCCATCCCCCGGCGCCGGATCAGCTCGCGGACCTCCGTCTCGAGGATCGCCACACTGTCCACCTGGCGCCCCCTGCCCGTCGGTCACAGTGCCCGATTCATCCGTCATTGTCCGAATATGCGTTGGCGGGAACCCTAGGGGATACGATCTGCATCCCGCAGCCCGTTGTCCACAGAAGCACCGCCGTTCACCCGTCTCGCCGATACGGGTCGGACGCGAGAAGGCCCGCGGGCGCACTAGCGTGGGCGGGTGACATCGACTCCCCCACCTCTCCCGACCGGCCGTCAGCACGTACTGGAGCTCGGCGACCAGCGCGCCGTGGTCGCAGCCGTCGGGGCCAGCCTGCGCGAGTACACCGTCGGCGGGCGGGACGTGGTCCTCCCGTACGGCGAGCACGCGATGGCACCGGCGTTCTCCGGAACGGTCCTCGCGCCGTGGCCCAACCGGCTGCGCGACGGCGAGTTCCGGTTCGAGGACGTGACCTACGACGTTCCGCTCAACGAGCACGACCGGCAGACCGCCCTGCACGGCCTGGTCGCCCACACGACGTTCAGCACCCGCGACGAGAGCGCCTCCGCGGTCACCCTCGAGCACGTCGTCGTGCCCACGTACGGGTACCCGTGGCCCGTCCGTCTGCGCGTGACCTACGGCCTCACGGTCGACGGCCTGCGTGTGACCACCGACGTCACCAACCTCGGCACCTCGACCGCTCCGTTCGGGCTCGGCTTCCACCCGTGGCTGTCACCGGGCGACGGTCCGGTCGACGAGACCACGCTGCAGGTCGACGCCACCCGGCACGTCACCGTCGACACGCGGCTGCTGCCCACCGGCACGGAGGCGCTGACCGGCCGCTACGACCTGCGCGTGGCGACCTCGCTGCGCGGGATCGCGCTCGACGACGCGTGGGTGCAGCCCGTGCGCGACGAGGACGGGCTGACGTGGGTGCGCTTCGGGGGGACCGACGGACGCACCGTGGCGATGTGGGCCGACGCCGGCTTCCAGGCGTGGCAGGTGTGCACGGGCGACTTCGTGGCGGCCATCAAGCGTCGTGGCGTCGCCGTGGAGCCGATGACCTGCATCGCGGACGCGTTCCGCACGGGCGAGAACCTCATCCAGCTGGCACCGGGCGAGAGCCGGGAGCTCGCCTGGGGACTCCAGCTCGTCTGACGGCGAGGCTCGGCGGTCCGCACCCGCGGGCCGACGGGCCGGTCAGCCGTCGTAGTACTCGCCGTCGGCCTTCACGGCCTTCGTGTACTCCCAGTGCCACCGCTCGTAGGGGCCGCTGCCGCCCGGCTGCGCCCAGGCCGGGTTGGCCCAGCCGTACGCCGGGCCGTTCTCGTTGAGCCAGGCCCACTTCACCCCGGACGTCTGGTCCTGGCACAGGTCGACCGCCAGACCCCAGCCGTGGTTGCTCTTGCCGGGCGCCGCCGCGAGGCCGCCCTTCTCCGCCTTGACCGCGCGCTGCTCCGCGAGCGTGCGGTAACCCGAGCTCAGGCAGAGGTCGGCGCCGAACCGGGCCGCGAACGCCTCGTTGAACTCGGCCAGCGACACGGCGGCGTCGGCGCGCAGCTGCGTGTGGTTGTCCCAGAGCGTGCACAGGTCGACGGCCTTGAGCTGGCCGTTGACGCCGGCGTCGCGCACCGAGCCGTCACAGCCCGCCAGGCTCGAGCGGGTGTCGTTGCGGCTGGCACCTGTGGTGTCGACGCGCGCCGCCAGCCCACCGGCGGCAGAGACGAGTGACGCCGGCGGCAGGTCGGACAGCTCCGAGCCCGACAGTGCCGTCACCGTGCTGGGCAGCGTTGAGTCCGCGAGCGCGTCCGAGCCGTAGGCGACCGGCGTCGGCACGAGGCCCTGGCTCACCGGGATGGCCACTGTGATGCCGGCGAGGACGCCGAGCACCCCCAGCCGCGCCGCAACCCGCGTCGTCCGACCCGCGCGTCGGGGGGAGCCGCGGTGTGCGAGCGGCCCCGGCGCCGGGGTCGTGGCCACCTCACCGGTGTCGGCGAGCTCCCACGGGGTGGGCCCGGTCGCCGTGACGACCGGCACGATCGCCGTCTCCTCGACGGCGCTGACCGTCCGCACCACGTGGCTCGACCGCTGCGCGGCGGGCTCAGCCCCGTCGCCAAGTGCGAGGTCCGTGGCCGGTGTCAGGTCCGCGGTCGGTGCGAGGTCCGCGGTCGATGCGAGGTCCGCGACGGGAGACCAGGTCACGCTCGCCGACGCTGCAGCCTGAGGCTTCGACGGTGCCGACGGGACCGCCACCGAGTGCGTGACCAGGACGCTCGTCGGGCGTCCCGGGGTCGGCGACACGACAGCCGGCACCGTCGGGGCAACCGGGTCCGGCGCTCCAGCGACGTTCTCGTGCGAAGCGTCGGTCCGCGCGATCGCAAAGGGCTCGTCGACGGTGGATGCCGCGGCCGGCGACACCTGGTCCGGCAGCACGGGGATCGCCACGGTCGACTGCGCCCGGGGCCGCGCGCGGCGCACCGGAGCGGGTGCACCCGCACCGGCCTCGTCGGCCTGAGCAGCACGGGCGGCCCGCCGAGAGGTGACGGCGCCGTCCGCGTGAGCCGTCGACGGCCCGGACGACGCTGCCTCGGCGACGGCAGGGGGCGGGGCTGCTTGCGCGGATGGTGCCGTCGCGGTGCGGACGGCTCGACGACCGCTCGCGGGCGTCGCCGGGATGGCCTGCGACGCAGGAGACGGCATCGCCTGCGACACCGGAGGCGAGACACGCGTGACCGAGCTCGGCTGCGTGGCCGGCGCACTCCGGCCGACCATCGGACGGACCGTCGTGGCGACGGCGGGCTCGGCCGACGGGCGCGACACGTACCGCGTCACCGGGGCGGTGGGCTCCTGGACGCCGTGGGCGTCATCAGCCGGCACAGACACCGGACCGCCGAAGACACCGCGGGCCGCGACCGACGGCGTCGGCCCGCTGTGCACAGAGACCGGCGAGCGCGGGTCCGACGGGTGCGGGTCCGACGGGTGCGAACCCGGCCGGGTCCCGGCGGACGGTACATCGGGCGCGGGACCGGTCGTCGTCCGCTCGGCCTCACGGAGGCGGCGGCGCGTGGGCGGTGCGGTGTCCGGCCCGACGCTGTGCGATCCCACGACACCTCCCGTCCACCGTGCGTTGTCGATTTGTCCCGCGGCCGTTCGAGCGTGCAACGCGCGGTCACGAAACCATAACGGGTGCCGACGAGGCATCCAAGTCCCTGGACGGATGTCCAGTCCACGGATCGGGACAATCCCGGACAACACGCTGAACGACTCGCCCGAGAATGCCCCCGATCAGGACAACTGGTCCCGCTGCATCGCGTCCCGGACCTCGCCGACGAGCTCTTCCAAGATGTCCTCCAGGAAAACGACGCCTACGGTCGCGCCGTCGCGATCGACGCGGGCGACGTGCGACCCGGAGCGCTGCATGACGACCAGCGCCTCCTCGACCTCATCGTCCGGACCGACCACGGCCAGCTGCCGGACACGCCACACCGGTACCGGCTCGCCGCGGTCGGCGCCCTGGGCGTACAGCACGTCCTTGAGGTGCAGGTAGCCCGTGGGAACACCCCCGGCGTCGAGCACCGGGAACCGGCTGAACCCTGTCTTGGCCACGAGACGCTCGATCTCCTCGGGCGTGCTCCCCGACCCGACGGTGACCAGCCCGTCGGGCGCGATCATCACGTCGGCGGCGGTCCGGTCCGAGAACTCGATAGCGCCCGTCAGCAGCCCCTGGTCGTCGTCGAGAAGGCCTTCCGCCTGCGACCGCTCGACGATCGAGTGCACCTCCTGCGCCGTGAACGCCGACGCCACCTCGTCCTTCGGCTCGACGCCCACCAACCGCAACCCGTGGTTGGCGAGCCAGTTGAGCACCGAGATGACGGGCCGGACCAGCCGCGCGATCCACACCAAGGGCGGACCGAACAGGAGGACCGCGCGGTCCGGACCGGCCACGGCGAGGTTCTTGGGCACCATCTCGCCGAGCACGACGTGCAGGTAGACGACGATCGCGAGCGCGACGACGAACGCGATGACGTGCACCATGTCCGGGCTCACGCCCCACGACTCGAGCGGAGCGGCGATGGCGTGCGCGATCGCGGGCTCGGCCACGACACCGAGGCTCGTCGAGCAGACGGTGATGCCGAGCTGGGCGCACGCGAGCATGAGCGAGACGTGCTCCATCGCCCACACGACGGTCGCGGCCCGCCGGTTGCCCGCGCGAGCGAGCGGCTCGATCGACGATCGGCGCGCAGAGATGATCGCGAACTCGGCGCCGACGAAGAACGCGTTGGCGGCCAGCAGGAGGGCCGCGAGCGTGAGGGCCAGTCCGGCGCTCATCGGTCGGCCTCCTCGTCGGGCACGGCGACCTCCGACACGGCCACGCGCTCGACGCGCCGCCCGGCCATGGCGTCGACCCGCAGCCGCACGCCCGCGACGGTGACCTCGTCACCCTCGACCGGGATCCGGCCGAGCTCGAACATGAGCAGGCCACCGAGCGTCTCGTACGGCCCGTCCCCCGGTACTGCCAGACCGGTCTGCTCGGTCAGCTCGTCCGGGCGCAGGACTCCGGGCAGGAGCCACGACCCGTCGGCCGTCCGGGCCGTCAGCGCGCGACGCCGGTCGTGCTCGTCGGCCACGTCACCCACCAGCTCCTCGATCACGTCCTCGAGCGTGACGACACCCGAGGTCCCGCCGTACTCGTCGACGACGACGGCCATCTGCAGACCCTGCTCCCGCAGCCCGACCAGCAGCGGGCCGAGGTGCACGGTCTCGGGCACCTGCGGCGCCTCGACCATGAGCGCGCCCGCGGGAACGTTCGCGCGACGCTCGAACGGGACCCCGATCGCGCGGCGCAGGTGGACCAGACCGACGATGTCGTCGCTGTCGTCGCCGATCACCGGGAAGCGGGAGTGCCCGGTCCGCCGGGACAGCTCGATGACGTCGGCCGCGGAGTCGCCCCGGCTGACCACCACGAGGCGCAGCCGGTCGGTCATCACGTCGACGGCCGTCAGCTCCGTGAAGTCGATCGAGTTGGTCAGCAGGGTCGCGGTCGACTCGTCGAGCGTGCCCACCTCGGCGGAACGCCGGACGAGCGCGGCGAGCTCCTGCGGCGACCGGCCGCCGGACAGCTCCTCGCGCGGCTCGACACCGACCCGCCGCAGCAACGCGTTGGCGCTGCCGTTGAAGAACGTGATCAGTGGTCGCAGCGCGCTGGTGAAGGCCCGTTGCAAGGGGGCCACGGAACGCGCGGTGGCCAGCGGGCGGCTGATGGCCAGGTTCTTCGGGATCAGCTCACCGACGACCATCGAGAAGCCGTTGACCAGCACGATCGCGATCAGCGCCGCGACGACACCCCCCACCACCGCGCCGAGCGCGGACCCCTCCAGCGGGATGCGCAGCAGCCGGACGACGGCCGGCTGGGTGGTGTAGCCGAGCAGGATCGTGGTGAGCGTGATGCCCACCTGCGCGCCGGACAGCTCGGTGGACAGCCGACGCAGCGCCTTCAGGACCGACTGGCTGCGCCGGTCGTCCGGGGACGTCTGCTTCTCGACGACGCCCGGGTCGAGCGTGACCAGGGAGAACTCACTGGCGACGAACACGGCGGTACCGAGCGTGAGGAGCACACCCAACGCGACGAGAAGCCATTCGGCGGTCACGCGGTCGCCCTCGAGTGAGGCTCGACGTCGACCGGGTGGACGGCGTCGACAGGACAGGGGAAGTGGCCGGCAAGGTCTCCGTCGGGTCTGTACCGGTGGAGGCGCCGGCAGCTACTTGAGCTGCTCATGGTGCGCCACATCATACGGGCGCGGCCCTGCGCCGCGCAGAGCCGGGCGGCGAGGGTGCAGCGTCATTCGTCGCGCCGTGTGCCACGCTGACGGCATGGTGAACGTGAACGGTGGGCCAACGACGGCACCCGGCGCCGGTGCTTCCACGACGGTCCTCGTCGTGGAGGACGAACCGGCGATCGCGCAGGCGATCGTGCACCGGCTCTCCGCGGAGGGCTGGACGGTGGAGTCGGCGGGCGACGGGCTGGCGGGCGTCGCGGCCGCCAGCCGCCTGCGGCCGGACGTGGTGGTGCTGGACGTGATGCTGCCCGGCATCGACGGGCTCGAGGTGTGCCGCCGGATCCAGGCGGAGCGCCCCGTCCCGGTGCTCATGCTCACCGCGCGCGACGACGAGACCGACATGCTGATCGGGCTGGGCGTCGGCGCGGACGACTACATGACCAAGCCGTTCTCGATGCGCGAGCTCGTCGCCCGCACCAAGGCCCTGCTGCGCCGCACCGAGCGGGCCGCGCGGGCGGTCGAGATGGCCGCCGCCGAACAACCCGATCCCCCGCTGGTGTTCGGTGACGTCACCGTCGACCGGGCCCAGCGCCGGGTGACGCGGGGCGAGACCGAGGTGCATCTGACGCCCACCGAGTTCGACCTGCTGCTCGCACTGGCCGCCTCGCCGCGCACGGTCCTGACCCGCGAGCGCCTGCTCGCCGAGGTGTGGGACTGGGTGGACGCCAGCGGGACGCGCACGGTCGACTCCCACATCAAGGCGCTGCGCCGCAAGCTCGGCCCCGACCTCATCCGCACGGTCCACGGCGTCGGCTACGCCTTCGAGCCGATCGACGGCGGCCCGGGAGGCACAGCCGCCGGCGACGCGGCGACCCAGGGCGCGTGAACGCACCGCGGCACGTCCGCGGCGAGCTCGCCCGCCCGCGGATCCCCGACGTGCGGCCGCTCGACCGGTTCCGCTCGATCAAGATCAAGCTCGGCATCCTGGTCGCTGCCACCGTCGTCGCCGCGGCATTCATCACGTGGATCGGCCTGACGTACTTCCACCTCGGACCCACACGTACGTTGCCGATCGCCATCATCGGGGCCCTCGTCGTGACCCAGCTCCTGGCCCGCGGGATGACCTCCCCGCTGCGCGAGATGACGTCCGCTGCGCGCCGGATGGCGGCCGGCGACTACAGCCAGCGTGTGCAGGCCACGAGCCTGGACGAGGTCGGTCAGCTGGCCAGCGCGTTCAACACCATGGCCGACGACCTCGAGCAGGCCGACACGTTCCGCCGCGAGCTCGTCGCCAACGTCTCGCACGAGCTGCGCACCCCGGTGACGGCCCTGCAGGCGCAGCTGGAGAACATCGTCGACGGCGTCAGCGAGCCCGATCCCGTCACCATGCAGGCCGCGCTCGCGCAGACCGAGCGCCTGGGTCGGCTGGTCACCTACCTGCTCGACCTCTCGCGGCTCGAGGCCGGCGACGTCACGCTCGAGATCACCGACCTGCGCCTGCGCGACTTCCTGGAGGAGGCCGCCGAGGGCGCGTTGCTGGTGGGCGCGGCCAAGCACCTGAGATTCCCGGTGGTCGTCGTCCCCGAGGACCTCACCGTCCCGGCCGACCCGGACCGGCTGCACCAGGTCGTCGCCAACCTGCTGCACAACGCCGTGCGGCACTCGCCCGAGGACGACGAGGTGCGTCTCGAGGCCTCCGTGGTCGGTGGCGAGGTCCGGATCGACGTCGTCGACCACGGGCCGGGCATCGCGCGGGACCAGCGGGCGCACGTCTTCGAGCGGTTCGTGCGCGGGAACAGCCCGGCGCTGACCGGTCAGGGATCCACGGGCGGGACCGGCCTGGGCCTCGCGATCGTGCGCTGGGCGGTCGACCTGCACGGTGGGCGCATCGAGGTGGCGGACTCCGACGTCGGCTGCACCATGCGCGTCACGCTGCCCGCCCACCAGGGGGGGATCGTCCCCGTTCACACCGTTCGCGGGGATGGGTACAAGCATGACCTCGCAGGCCCGCCGACAACCTCGGCTTGAGGTCCCCCGAACTGCCCCGTTGCCCCGCGTTGACCCGGCTGTGTCAGCGAGGTGAAGACGCGTGCGGATCTGGTCCGTCGGGGCGTCCAGAAGCAGGTCGGAAGGCCTCCAGGCCGTAGTGTTGTCATCGACAGATTGCAGCATGTGCACAAGCATGTGAACCGGCACAGACGCGGTCACGGACCGCAGCGGAAGTGGGCGATCCCAGCGTGACCCAGAAGGCCGATCCGGACTCGGCGCGCGCCGTCTTCGGTGCGAACGAGTGGCTCGTGGACGAGCTGTACGAGCAGTACCTGAAGGACAAGAACGCGGTCGACCCCGCGTGGTGGGACTTCTTCGAGGGCTACAAGCCCGACGAGGCTACCGCGAACGGCGCTCCCGCCTCCACGAACGGCACGGCGACCAACGGCTCCGCGACGTCGCCGGCACCCACCAACGGCGCAGCTGCCACCGCCCCGGCTCCCGCGCCCGCCCCGGTCCACGCCCAGCCGACCCCGCTGGTCGCGCCCGCGCAGATCCCGCCGCCGCGACCGCAGGGCGCGCACGCCGCCCCGTCGTCGTTCGTCGAGCCGCCCACCACGACCTCCCCGATCGCGACCGCCCAGCCGTCGACGGCCCCCTACGCCGAGGTCGCGCAGCGCCCGCAGCACGAGGACGACGCGGTCGACGAGGCCGCCGACGACATCCAGAAGCTCCGCGGACCCGCCGCCCGCGTGGTCACCAACATGGAGGCCTCCCTCGAGGTCCCCACCGCCACCTCGGTGCGCGCGGTGGCCGCCAAGCTGATGGTCGACAACCGCATCGTCATCAACAACCACCTCGCCCGCGGTCGCGGCGGGAAGATCTCGTTCACGCACCTCATCGGGTTCGCGATGGTCGAGGCGCTGGCCGAGATGCCGGCGATGAACGCCTCCTACACGGTCGTCGACGACAAGCCGAGCGTCCTGACGCCCGCGCACGTCAACGTCGGCATCGCGATCGACCTGGCCAAGCCGGACGGAACGCGCCAGCTGCTCGTCCCGTCGATCAAGAAGTGCGAGACCCTCGACTTCGCCGGCTTCTGGGCCGCGTACGAGGACGTCGTGCGCCGTGCGCGCGGCAACAAGCTGACCGTCGACGACTTCGCGCACACGACGATCTCGCTGACCAACCCCGGCACCATCGGCACCGTGCACTCGGTCCCTCGCCTGATGCAGGGGCAGGGCACGATCGTCGGCGTCGGCGCCATGGACTACCCGGCCGAGTTCGCGGGCACCTCCGAGGAGGCGCTGAACAAGATCGGCGTCTCCAAGGTGCTGACGCTCACCTCGACGTACGACCACCGCATCATCCAGGGCGCGCAGTCGGGCGACTTCCTGCGCATCATCGGCCGCAAGCTGCTCGGCGAGGACGGCTACTACGACCGCGTGTTCGCCGCGCTGCGGGTTCCGTACGAGCCCGTGCGCTGGGTCCGCGAGTCCAACGACCCGGACGGCGAGGCGATCAAGCCGGCCCGCATCGCGGAGCTGATCCACTCCTACCGGTCGCGCGGCCACCTCATGGCCGACACGGACCCGCTCGCCTACCGCCAGCGCAAGCACCCCGACCTGGACGTGCAGACGCACGGGCTGACGCTCTGGGACCTGGACCGCACGTTCCCGACCGGCGGGTTCACCGGCAAGCCGCGCGCCAAGCTGCGCGAGGTGCTCGGCCTGCTGCGCGACTCGTACTGCCGGACCGTCGGGTCGGAGTACATGCACCTGCAGGACCCGCGCCAGCGTCGCTGGCTGCAGGAGCGCCTGGAGTCCGGGTATTCGCGCACCCCCCGCGAGGACCAGCTGCGCATCCTGCGCCGCCTGAACTCGGCCGAGGCGTTCGAGACGTTCCTGCAGACCAAGTACGTCGGCCAGAAGCGGTTCTCGCTCGAGGGCGGCGAGTCGGTCATCGCGCTGCTCGACGCGATCCTGTCCAAGGCGGCCAACAACGGTCTCGACGAGGTCGGCATCGGGATGGCCCACCGCGGGCGCCTGAACATCCTGGCCAACATCGCCGGCAAGTCCTACGCGCAGATCTTCCGCGAGTTCGAGGGCAACCAGGACCCGAAGTCGGTCCAGGGCTCGGGCGACGTGAAGTACCACCTGGGCACCGAGGGCACGTTCGTCGCCGAGTCCGGCGCGACGACGTCGGTCTACCTGGCCGCGAACCCGTCGCACCTGGAGGCCGTGAACCCGGTGCTCGAGGGCATCGTGCGCGCCAAGCAGGACCGGATCGACCTGGGTGGCGACGGGTTCTCGGTGCTGCCGATCCTGATCCACGGTGACGCGGCCTTCGCCGGCCAGGGCGTCGTCTTCGAGACGCTCAACCTGGCGCAGCTGCGCGGGTACCGCACCGGCGGCACCATCCACGTCATCATCAACAACCAGGTCGGCTTCACCACCGGGCCCTCGTCGTCACGCTCCTCGCAGTACGCGACCGACGTGGCCAAGGGTCTGCAGGTGCCGATCTTCCACGTGAACGGCGACGACCCCGAGGCGTGCGTCCGCGTGGCCGAGCTGGCGTTCGAGTACCGCGAGCAGTTCGACCGCGACGTCATCATCGACATGGTCTGCTACCGCCGCCGCGGCCACAACGAGGGCGACGACCCCTCGATGACCCAGCCGCTCATGTACAACCTCATCGAGGCCAAGCGCTCGGTGCGCAAGCTCTACACCGAGACACTCGTGGCGCGCGGAGACCTGACGATCACCGACGCCGAGCAGGCGCTGCAGGACTACCAGAACCAGCTCGAGCGCGTGTTCGCCGAGACCCGCGACGACGGCTACGCGCCGCCGGACCAGGCGGTCAAGGGTCTGGAGCGGCCGGAGTCGCAGCTCGAGGACGCCGGCGTGATGGTCGGCTGGAAGACCGCGGTCGACGCGGGCACGCTCGAGAAGATCGGCAGGGCGCACGTGCGGCCGCCCGAGGGCTTCACGGTCCACCCGAAGCTGGCACAGCTGCTGGCCAAGCGCGAGCAGATGACCCGTGACGGCGGCATCGACTGGGGCTACGGCGAGCTGCTCGCGTTCGGTTCGCTGCTGGTCGAGGGCACCCCCGTCCGGCTCGCCGGGCAGGACTCGCGCCGGGGCACCTTCGTCCAGCGCCACGCGGTCATGCACGACCGTGAGACCGGTGCCGAGTGGACGCCGCTGCTCTACCTGTCGGCGGACCAGGCGAAGTTCTGGGTCTACGACTCGTCGCTCTCCGAGTACGCCTGCCTCGGTTTCGAGTACGGCTACTCCGTCGAGCGCCCCGACGCGCTGGTCCTGTGGGAGGCCCAGTTCGGCGACTTCGTCAACGGAGCGCAGACGATCATCGACGAGTTCATCTCGTCGGCGGAGCAGAAGTGGGCGCAGAGCTCGTCGGTCGTCCTGCTGCTGCCGCACGGGTACGAGGGCCAGGGACCCGACCACTCGTCGGCCCGCATCGAGCGGTTCCTGCAGCTCGCGGCCGAGGACAACATGGTGATCGCGCAGCCGTCGACGCCCGCGTCGCACTTCCACCTGCTGCGTCGCCAGGCGTACGACCGCCCGCGCAAGCCGCTCGTCGTGTTCACCCCGAAGTCGATGCTGCGGCTCAAGGCCGCCTCGTCGCCGATCGAGGAGTTCACCTCGGGCACGTTCCGGACCGTGATCGGCGACGAGCTCGCCGCCGCGAAGGCCGGCCAGGTGGACCGCGTGCTGCTCTGCTCGGGCAAGGTCTACTGGGACCTGCTCGCCGAGCGCGTGAAGTCCGGTGACGAGCACACCGCGATCGTCCGCATCGAGCAGCTCTACCCGCTGGACGGCGAGGCGGCGCGTGCCGCGATCGAGCCGTTCCAGGACGCCGAGCTGGTCTGGGTGCAGGACGAGCCCGGCAACCAGGGGCCGTGGACGTTCCTGTCCATGCACCTGCCCCAGCTGCTCGGCCGCACCCTGCGCGTGGTCTCCCGGCCGGAGTCGGCGTCGCCGGCCATCGGCTCCGCCAAGAAGCACGCGGCCCAGCAGGCGTCGTTGGTGCAGACCGCCTTCCAGCGCTGATCTTCACGACGAAGGCCGCATCCCCCCGGGATGCGGCCTTCGTCGTGCCCGGCCTCCGTCAGCCGACCGGGCTCAGGGCGAAGGTGCGCCGGTAGGCCTGCGGGCTGGTGCCGAGCGTCCGAGCGAAGTGGTGCCGCAGAACGGCCGCGGTACCGAAGCCGCACAGCCGCGCGATCTCCTCGATGCTCGCGTCCGATCGTTCGAGCATCTCCTGCGCCCGCACCACCCGCTGTCGGGTGACCCACGCCGCGGGCGTCGTCCCCGTCTCCGCCCGGAACCGGCGGGCGAACGTGCGCTCCGAGACGAACGCGCGAGCGGCCAGGTCCGGCACGGTCAGGTCGGTCTCGAGGTTCTCCACCATCCACGCGAGCAGCGGCGCGAGCGTGTCGGCGTCGCAGGGCAGCGGGGTGTCGACGAACTGCGCCTGACCGCCGTCGCGGTGCGGCGGCACGACCATCCGGCGGGCCACGGCGGAGGCCGCTGCGGCCCCGAGCTCGCGACGGATCAGGTGCAGGCACGCGTCGATGCCCGCCGCCGTGCCGGCGCTCGTGATCACGCGGTCGTCGTCGACGTACAGCACGGCCGGGTCGATCTGCGCGGCCGGGAACCGGCGGCGGAGGTGCTCGCTGTGCATCCAGTGCGTCGTGCACCGGCGACCGTCGAGAAGCCCGGCCTCTCCCAGCGCGAACGCGCCGCTGCAGATGCTGAGCACCCACGCCCCGCGCTCGTGGGCGGCCCGCACGGCGTCGAGCACCGCCGGCGGGACGGGCCCGGTGTCGCCGTAGGCGGGGACGATGACCAGGTCGACGTCCGCCGTGGCGTCGAGACCGTGGTCGACTGTGATCGAGTACAGACCGCCCTTCGTGGTCACCAGGCCCGGCGTCTCCGCGCAGACGACGAAGTCGAACGACGGGCCGCCGGTGTCGGCGCGGTCGATGCCGAACACCTCGCAGGCGACCCCCAGCTCGAAGGGCGCGACGTTGGGCAGGACGATGGCGGCGACGGACCGGAGCATCCCCCCAGCATGCGCAACCGTGTGGCAGAAAGTCAACGCCTCAGCAACTTCTGCCACACACGACGGCCGGCTTAACGCTCCCACGGTCGAGCTCCAGCCGCCCCGGGGCGCCGAGATCGTCAGGTTCCGACGACATCGTGAGTCGCAACCAACGATGTCGTCGGAACCTGACGACCTCGAGCCGGACCGGGCCGGGATGCGACAGGCCCGGCGATGAACCGGGCCTCGTCGCGGTCCCCTGAGACACTGGGGGCGCGGTCGTCGGTGACGGTCGCGCGACCGGTCGGACGACGAGAGGTGACGCACGTGGGCGAGCTGCCGCTGAGGTTGGCGGTGGTCGGCGACGAGCTCGTGGCCGGCGCGGGCGACCCTAAGGCCCTGGGCTGGCTGGGGCGTGTGGCCGCCCGGACCCACACCCCGGACCCGCTGGTCGCCATGGCGCTCGCGGTACCCGGCGAGACGAGCACCGCCCTCGGCGCCCGGTGGGACGACGAGGTGACGCGCCGGTTCTCCCCCGACGCCGACAACCGGCTGGTCGTCGCGCTCGGCCGCGCCGACGTCGCCGCGGGCCTGTCGCTCGCCCGGAGCAGGCTCAACCTGGCCAACATCCTCGACGTGGCCGAGCAGCGCCGGATCCCCGCGTTCGTCGTCGGGCCGCCTCCCGGGAGCACGGCGGACGGCGAGAAGCTGGGCGACCTGTCAGCGGCGTTCGCCGACGTCGCCACCCGGCGTCGCGTGCCGTTCGTCGACACGTTCACCCCGCTCGCCGCGCACGAGCAGTGGCTCGGCGACCTCGCCGCCGGCGACGGCACGCTGCCCGGCCAGGCGGGCTACGGGCTCATGGCGTGGCTGGTGCTGCACACCGGGTGGCACGCGTGGCTCGGCCTGCCGGACGACGGCGCCTGACCACCACCGGTCCCAGAGGGTCAACGCAGCGTCCCCCGCACGGCCGTCAGGGCCGTGTCGAGCACGGTCCGCAACGTGTCGACCGTGAGCTGCTCGACCTTGCCCTGCGCGTTCGCCTTGCGCAGGTCGGCGCGGATCTCGTCGCGGAACCGCTGGATCATCACCTCGGCGTCGACGAGCCGCACGTGCGAGACGCTCCGGGCATCCGTCGCCCCCGACGGCGCGTGCGGTACGGCCTCGGCCCGGGCGCGCTGGGCAGCCGCCGCGAGATCCGCACGCAGGCCTCGCATCGAGCCGCTGACGTCGTCGCGCACCTGGGCGGCGCGTTCGCGGACGGACTCGGCGATCCCCTCCTCGAGCGACGCGAGGTCGCCGCGCCGCGCCTCGAGCTCCGCGCGGCCGGCGTCGGTGAGCGCGTACGTGCTCTTGCGCTCCTCGTCGACGCGCACCACCAGACCCTCCTCCTCGAGCCGGGCCAGGCGCGGGTAGACGGTGCCGGGGCTCGGGCGGTACGTGCCGCCGAACCGGTCCGAGAGGTCCGTGATCAGCTCATAGCCGTGCTTGGGCCCGGACTCCAGCAGGGACAGCAGGTAGAGCCTCAGCTGTCCGTGGGCGAAGACCGGCGCCATCATCAGGCCACCCCGTCGGCGACGCCGGAGCCGCGCAGGACGGTCACGTGCCCCGAGACGGTGCTGGCCGACACGAAGCAGGCGCCGTCACCGTTGCGCAGGTCCAGCTTGCGGTGCCCCGGGGACGAACCCTTGTACTCCTCGCCGTCCACGACGAGCCGCCCGGACACCGACTGCGCCTTGACCTGCACGCCCTTGCCCTGCGGGAGTCGGACCGTGACGTCACCGGAGACGGTCGAGGCGGTCACGCTGGACGTGCCGGAGTAGATGTCGAGGGTGAGCGAGCCGGACACGGAGTTGGCCTGGACCAGGCTGAGCTCGCCGGACGCGGCCAGCTCGCCCGACACCGAGTTGAGCCGCAGGTCGCCGCTGTGGTCGCGCACGACGATCTCGCCGGACACGGTCTTGGCGCCCAGCCGACCGCGCGTGCCGTCGGTGATGAGCGTCCCCGAGACCGTGGACACCGAGGCATCCTCGACGATCCCGGCGAGCAGGCCGTCGGCGCTCACCGTGCCGACCCGGGCCTGCACCTCGCGCGGCACGGCGATGTGCACGTCCGCGCGGTCCTTGCCGCGGAAGTTGCGCATCCGCTCCAGGAAGCCCTCCCAGCCGCCGAGCGTGAACTGGTACCCGATGCGCAGCTCGCCGCCCGACAGCGTGATCTCCAGGGGGCGCCCGTCGACCGCGTGCACCTCGATGCGGGCGCCCGGCCCGTCGTGCGCGACGACGTCGACGCGTCCCCCGGCCAGCTGGACCTGCAGGCTGCTGATCGCCTCGATCTCGATGATCTGCGGGCCGGCGACGACCCATGACTCGGTTGCCATGACGCTCTCCATTCGCGATATATCTCGTTCCGGAAAACACGTTATATCGCGTCTTGCGAGAAGGCAAGCCGGAGCGTGGTCGGGAGTGGCGGCGGTGCGCGACGCCCGTCCGGTCCGTCGTCGCGACCCGGCCGGACGGATGGGCTCGGACGCGAACGAGCCCGGGACCCTCGTACGGGTCCCGGGCTCGTCGGCTCGAAGCTCGGTCGGAGCTCGCTCGAAGCTCGGTCAGACTTGGGTCAGCTGACCAGGCCCGCCTGGCGCAGCTCGACAGTGAGGTCGTGGGGGCTGGTCGACGCCGACAGGGCCTCGTCGAACGTGATGATGTCGTCGCGGACCAGCTGGAACAGGTGCTGGTCGAAGGTCTGCATCTTGTAGAAGTCGCCGTCGCGGATCAGGTCGATCAGCGGGGGCGCCTCCGACGGGTCGAGGATGGCGTCACGCGTGCGGCCGGTGTTGATCATGACCTCGATCGCGGGGCGGCGACCGGCGCCGTCGGCCAGCCGGACCAGACGCTGCGACACGATCCCCCGCAGCGACTGCGCCAGCGCGATGCGCACCTGCTTCTGCTCGTGCGGCGGGAAGAAGTCGATGATGCGGTTGATCGTCTCGGCCGCGTCGATGGTGTGCAGCGTGGACAGGACGAGGTGTCCGGTCTCGGCGGCGGACAGCGCCGCGCGGACGGTCTCCACGTCACGCATCTCGCCGACGAGGATGACGTCGGGGTCCTGCCGCATCGCAGCACGCAGGGCGACGGTGAAGTCGGCCGTGTCCTGACGGACCTCGCGCTGCGAGACGATCGCCTTCTTGTCCTGGTGCAGGATCTCGATCGGGTCCTCGATCGTGACGATGTTGACCTCTTTGTAGGTGTTGATGAGGTCGACCATCGATGCGAGCGTCGTCGTCTTGCCGGAACCGGTGGGACCCGTCACCAGGACGAGCCCGCGCGGCTCGAGCGCCAGCTGGCCGATCACCTCGGGCAGGGCCAGGTCACCCAGCGCCTGAGCGCCGACGGCGACGCGCCGGAAGACCATGCCGTAGGTGCCACGGGCCTGGTACGCGTTGACGCGGAACCGGCCCACGCCCGGCACCGAGTACGCGAAGTCCGCCTCGTGGTTGGTGCGGAAGTGGTCCACCAGGTCGTCGGGGATGACCTCTTCGAGCATGCGCTCGGTGTCCGCCGGCTTGAGGTCGGGCACCTGCAGCTTGCGCAGGCGGCCGTCGACCCGGACGCGCGGTGCAGAGCCGACCTTGCAGTGCAGGTCGGAACCGCCCGTGCTCGCAAGGGCGTGCAGGAACGGGATCACGGACTGTGTCGGCTGGCTCACCCCGTAGTCATCGGACGAGTGTCCACGTGACTTGAGGGTCAGGACGGGCGATCAGGTGTGGGATCATGGAGCGAGCCCGACGCCAGCAGCGTCGATATCCGAGGAGATCCCATGAGCAAGCGAGGCCGCAAGCGCCGTTCCCGCAAGGGCAGCGCCGCGAACCACGGCAACCGTCCCAACGCCTGACGGTACAGATGAGGCCCGGTGCACGAGCACCGGGCCTTCTTTGTGCCCGCAAGGGCTCAGTCCAGGGTCGTCGTGACCCGCATGATCGTCAGCTGCTCGTGGATCCGTACGCGCAACGTGTCCGGAGCGACCTCCTGGCAGCCACGACGCACCAGGTTCTTCACGACGACCTCGACGTCGTACTCGTCCAGGCAGCCCTGGCACTCGGCCAGGTGAGCCCGCACGACCTCGGTGTCGGGCGCCTCGAGCTCGGCGTCCAGGTACTCCCACAACCGGTCCAGCGCGTCGGTGCAGTTGTTCCCGCACGACCCGGCCTGCAGCGCGGCCGGCAGCGTGACCGACTCGTCCCACTCGTTCATCACGGCACCTCCGGCGTGGTGGGGGCCGCGGCGACGAGGCCCCGCCCACGCGCATAGTCCGACAACATCTCGCGGAGCTGGGCTCGCCCGCGGTGCAGACGGGACATGACCGTCCCGATCGGCGTCCCCATGATCTCGGCGATCTCCTTGTACGCGAAGCCCTCGACGTCGGCCAGGTACACGGCGATGCGGAACTCCTCCGGGATGCGCTGCAGCGCGTCCTTCACGTCGGAGTCGGGCAGGTGGTCGAGCGCCTCGGCCTCGGCGGAGCGCAGGCCCGCCGACGTGTGCGACTCGGCGCGGGCGAGCTGCCAGTCCTCGATCTCCTCCGACCGGGACTGCTGCGGCTCGCGCTGCTTCTTGCGGTAGGAGTTGATGTACGTGTTGGTGAGGATCCGGTACAGCCACGCCTTGAGGTTGGTGCCCGGGCGGTACTGGTGGAACGCGGCGAACGCCTTGGCGAACGTCTCCTGCACCAGGTCCTCGGCGTCCGCGGGGTTGCGCGTCATGCGCAGGGCAGCGCCGTACAGCTGGTCCAGGTAGACCAGTGCCTCTGCCTCGAACCGCTCGGTGCGGGCCGCGTCGTCCTCGGCCTCGGGGGCGCGGTGGGTGTCCTCGCTCATCGCGGTCGAGCCTAGTCCCGCGACGCCGCGGACACCGACCGGCGTGGGCCACGCCACAGGGCGATCCTTGGGGTCTGCGGGGACGCTCGACGCCCAACCGGTCGGGGCGGACGTCGTGGGTCGCGTCTCGAGGGTGGCGCAGCTCATGGGAGGCACAACGGTGCAGGCCTGCGTGCCATTCCCCACCCCGTCCCACCTGCGGCCCCACCGGCCCGCAGGCTTCGCCTTCGCACGGGTCCGGCACTAGCGTGGCGGCATGACGACCATCTCGGACGACTCCACCTACCTGCGGCTGCTCCGCGAGCAGATCGGTCACGAGTTCGACGCCCACCAGCAGTACGTCGCGATCGCGGTCTGGTTCGACGGGCAGGACCTGCCGCAGCTGGCAGCGCACTACTACCGGCAGGCCCTCGAGGAGCGCAACCACGCGCTGATGATCGTGCGCTACCTGCTGGACCGGGACCTCGCCGTCGAGATCCCCGCCGGGAGCCCGGTGCGCAACGACTTCGCCAAGGTCACGGACCCGATCGCCCTGGCCCTGGCCCAGGAGCAGCAGGTGACCGCGCAGATCGAGGCGATCTTCCGGGCCGCCCGCGCCGAGAACGACGCGCTGGGCGAGCAGTTCCTGCTCTGGTTCCTCAAGGAGCAGGTGGAGGAGGTCGCCTCGGCGACGACGCTGCTGACGGTCGCCACGCGTGCGGGCGACAACCTGTTCGACCTGGAGAACTACGTCGCCCGCGAGCAGGTCGGTGACGGTGGCGTGTCCGCCGACGCACCGACCGCTGCGGGCGGGGCCCTGTGAGGAGACCACCCGTGCTGCTTCGCCGCGTTGCCCGCCCCCTGTTCGCCTCGTGGTTCGTCGCCGAGGGGCTCGACGTCGTCCGCCATCCGTCGTCGCACGCCGCGCAGGCCCAGGGCGCACTGACCACCCTGCTCGGCCGGCTGCCTGCGCAGGTCCGGCAGGGGCCCGCAGGCGAGGTGATCGGCTACGAGCTGTCCGACCGTCAGCTGGCCACCGTCGTCCAGGTGCACGGCGCGGCGCTCGCCGGCGCCGGGATCCTGCTCTCGCTCAACAAGCTCCCCCGGACGGCGGCGTTCGCGCTGGCCGTCCTGACCGCTCCCCTGGTGCTGGTGAACCTGCCCCGCAGGAAGGGCACCGAGAGCAAGCTCGAACGCCAGGCGCGCCGTGAGCGGTTCGTCCGCGCGCTGGCGTTCACCGCCGGCGCCGTGCTCGCGGCCGCCGACCACGAGGGCCGCCCGGGCCTGGCCTGGCGGGTGCAGAAGGCGCGCCTGGAGCGGTCGGAGGCCCACTAACCTGGGTGCCATGACATCCGCACCCCCCGTCGACCTCTGGTCGGCGCCGGTCACGGCGGGACCTCTCGACGCGGTCGTCGAGGTCCCCGGCTCGAAGTCGCTGACCAACCGCTACCTCGTGCTCGCCGCCCTCGGCGACGCGCCCGGCCGCCTGCGCGGGGCACTGCGGTCGCGGGACACGCGCCTGATGGCCGCCGCGCTGGGTGCGCTGGGCACGGTCGTGCACGAGGACGGCAGCGACTGGTCGGTCACGCCCGGTGCGCTGAGCGGCGGGACGACGATCCACTGCGGCCTGGCCGGCACGGTCATGCGGTTCCTGCCGGCGGTGGCCGCCCTCGCCGACGGACCCGTGCGGTTCGACGGCGACACCTCGGCCCTGGCCCGCCCGATGGGTCCCGTCCTGACCGCGCTGCGGACCCTGGGTGTGCGCATCGAGGAGCACGGCGAGCCGGGCCACCTGCCGTTCACCGTGCACGGGCACGGAGCGATCACCGGCGGGCAGGTCGACATCGACGCCTCCGAGTCCAGCCAGTTCGTCTCCGGCCTGCTGCTCGCGGCGGCCCGGTTCGAGCGCGGCCTCACGCTGCGGCACACGGGTCGGACGCTGCCCAGCCTCCCCCACATCGAGATGACCGTGGCGCTGCTGCGGGAGGCCGGCGTGGAGGTCGACGACTCGCGGCCCACCATCTGGCAGGTGGCGCCGGGCCCGATCGCCGGCCGGGACGTGCGCGTCGAGCCGGACCTGTCCAACGCGGCGCCGTTCCTGTGCGCGGCGATGGTGGCCGGCGGGTCGGTGAGCGTGCCGGGCTGGCCGTCGCACACGACGCAGCCCGGCGGGCTGCTCCCAGGCATCCTCGAGCGGATGGGGGCGCGCACCGTCCTGGACGGTGACGTGCTCACCGTCACCGGGACCGGCACCGTCCGCGGCGTCGACCTGGACCTGCACGCCGCGGGCGAGATCGCCCCGACGATCGCCGCGCTCGCCGCCCTGGCCGACTCCCCCACCCGGCTGCGCGGCATCGCCCACCTGCGCGGCCACGAGACCGACCGGCTCGCGGCCCTGGCGGCGGAGATCACGCGCGTCGGCGGGCAGGCCGAGCAGACGTCCGACGGCCTGGTCATCACGCCGCGCCCGCTGACCGGAGCCGTCTGGCGGACGTACGAGGACCACCGGATGGCCACCGCGGGCGCCCTGATCGGGCTGCGCGTGGCGGGCATCGAGGTCGAGGACGTCGCGACGACGGCCAAGACGCTGCCCGACTTCGTCGGGCTCTGGTCGGACATGCTGCTGGGGACCCGGGCGCCGGCCTGATGGCTCAACGGCGCTACGACGAGCGGGACGTCCGCATCCGTCCCGGTCGAGGCTCGCGCCCCCGCACCAAGCAGCGTCCCGAGCACGCCGACGCCGAGTCCGCGCTGGTCACAGCCGTGGACCGTGGTCGGTACGCCATCCTCGTCGACCCCGACGGGCCCGACGAGCGCGTCGCGATCGCCATGAAGGCCCGCGAGCTCGGTCGCGACCGCGTGGTGCCCGGCGACCGCGTCGACATCGTCGGCGACACCTCCGGCGACGAGGGCTCGCTGTCGCGGATCGTGCGCATCCAGGAGCGCAGGACGGTCCTGCGCCGAACTGCCGACGACACCGACCCGGTGGAGCGGATCATCGTCGCCAACGCCGACCAGCTGGTGATCGTGACCGCGCTGGCCGACCCCGAGCCGCGCACCCGCATGATCGACCGCTGCGTCGCCGCCGCCTACGACGCCCGGATGGACGCCCTGCTGGCGCTCACGAAGGCCGACCTGGCCGACCCCGCGACGCTCGTCGACATGTACGCGCCGATCGGCGTGCACGTCGTGGTGAGCAGCCGTGGCGACGAGCGTGTGATCGAGGGGCTCGACGCCATCCGCGAGGCTCTGGACGGGCGGACGTCGGTGCTCGTCGGCCACTCCGGGGTGGGCAAGTCGACGCTGGTCAACGCGCTGGTCCCGGGCACCGGCCGCGCGGTCGGCGTGGTCAACGACGTGACCGGCCGCGGGCGCCACACCTCCAGCTCCGCGGTCGCGCTGCGGGTGCCCGGCACCCGCGAGCCCACGTGGGTCATCGACACCCCGGGCGTGCGGTCGTTCGGGCTCGCGCACGTCGACCCGCAGCACCTGCTCGGGGCGTTCGCGGACCTCGCCGCCGTCGCGGAGGACTGCCCGCGCGGGTGCACCCACGCGGACGACGCGCCCGACTGCGCGCTCGACGACTGGGTGCGGGACTCCCCCGACGAGGGCACGCAGGCCGCCCGCGCGGCGCGCGTCGAGTCGTTCCGGCGCCTGCTGGCGAGCCGCCTGGGCACCGGCGAACCCGAGCAGCGGGAGACCGCGCGCCCCTGACGTGCGCGTCTGACCAGCACGCTAGCGTGGCAGCCATGAGCATTCGTCCCGGGTACGACGACGACCTGCGCCTCGCCCACGTCATCGCCGACCAGGTGGACTCGATCACCATGGCGCGGTTCAAGGCCCTCGACCTGCACGTGGAGACCAAACCCGACCTCACGCCCGTGTCCGACGCCGACAAGACGGCCGAGGAGGTCATCCGCGGTCAGCTGTCCCGGGCGCGGCCGCGCGACGCGGTGCACGGCGAGGAGATGGGCGACACCGGCCACGGGCCGCGACGGTGGGTGGTCGACCCGATCGACGGCACCAAGAACTTCGTCCGCGGCGTGCCCGTCTGGGCCACCCTGATCGGGCTCCTCGACGGAGACCAGGTGGTCCTCGGCCTGGTCAGTGCACCCGCGCTCGGTCGTCGCTGGTGGGCGGCCGTCGGGTCCGGCGCGTGGACCGGCAAGTCGCTCGCCGCGGCCACCCGCCTGCAGGTCTCGAACGTGGACCGCCTCTCCGACGCGTCGCTCTCGTACTCGAGCCTGTCGGGGTGGGAGGAGCACGGGCTCCTCGACCCGTTCCTCGACCTGACCCGGCGCACCTGGCGCACCCGGGCCTACGGCGACTTCTGGTCGCACGTGCTGGTCGCGGAGGGCGCGGTCGACCTGTCCGCGGAGCCGGAGCTCGCGCTGCACGACATGGCCGCGCTCGTGCCCATCGTCACCGAGGCGGGCGGCACGTTCACGTCGATCCGCGGCGTCCCGGGCCCGTTCGGCGGGTCCGCGCTGGTGTCCAACGGCCGCCTGCACAGGGCCGCGCTCGACGTGCTGGACCCGCTGCCGCAGGCTTGACCGCATGAGCAGCACCGACGACCGGGCCGCCCGCGCGGCGTCCTTCCAGACCGGCGCGGCCGGGTACCGCGCCACGCGTCCCAGCTACCCCGACGAGGTCGTGCGCTGGTCCGTGCCCGCCGACGCCCGGGACGTCCTCGACCTCGCCGCCGGGACCGGCAAGCTCACCGAGCGGCTGGTCGCGTTCGGGTTCCGCGTCGTCGCCGTCGAGCCGTCGGACGCGATGCGTGCCGAGCTGACGGCCTTGCTGCCCTCGGTCGACGCCCGTCCCGGCACCGCCGAGCGGATGGACCTGCCCGACGCGTCCGTCGACGCCGTGACCGTGGCGCAGGCGTGGCACTGGGTGGACGCGCCCGCCGCAGCGCGCGAGATCGCCCGCGTGCTGCGGCCCGGGGGCCGCGTGGCGCCGGTCTGGAACATCCGCGACGAGTCGGTCGACTGGGTGGCCCGCTGGACCGAGATCGTGCACCGCGGCGACACCCTCGGCGGGACGCTCCGGTACGACGAGCCGGAGCTCGGCGACGTCTTCACCCAGCCCGAGCACGCCACCTTCCACTGGACGGACCGCCTGCGGGCCACCGACCTGCGCGTGCTGGCCGCCAGCCGCAGCCATCTGCTGCTGCTTCCCGACGACGAGCGCGAGGCGCTGCTCGACGAGATCGACGAGCTCGTCGGGACCCACCCCGACCTGCGCGGCCGCGACGTGATCGACGTCCCGTACCGCACGGAGTGCTACCGGGCCCACCTGCAGTAGTGCAGGCCCGCGGCCCACCACAACCGGTCAGGGTGGTCTCGGCGAAAGAACGGGGACGGTCGGCCCTCGGCTAGAGCCCCAGGGCGTCCGGCAGGTCGTCGAGCGACGAGACGACGAGCACCCCAGCGGCCCCGATCTGGGCCTCGGTCACCGGCAGTCGGCGGGCGCCCGGCCGGTCCAGCCAGACGCCGAGCAGGCCCGCGCGACGGGCAGCCGCGGCGTCCACGTCGAGCTCGTCGCCGACGTAGACCGTGCGGCCGGGCTCGGTGCCCAGCAGGCGGCAGGCCTCGGCGAAGACGCGGGGGTCGGGCTTGCCGAAGCCGAGGGTGTCGACGGAGACGAGCAGCGGGACGCGGTCGGCGAGGCCGGTGCGTTCGAGCTTGTCGCTCTGGTAGGCGGACGCCGCGTTGGTGAGCGCACCCACGTGCAGCCCGGCGTCGAGGATCCGTGCCAGCGCGGTGGCGACGTCGTCGTGGGCCGACCAGGCGGACCGGAAGGTCGTGTCGAACACCGCGTCCCACGCCGTGAAGCCGTCGTCGTCGAGGGCGGGTCCGCCGAACTGGGCGTGCAGCTCGTTGGCCCGGGACATCCGCTGCTCCCGCACGCTGACCTCGCCGCGGGTGTAGCGGCCGAAGTGGTCGTTCGCGTCCGCGCGCCAGAAGGTCAGGATCTCGGTGTCCCGGTCCGGCGGCACGTCCGGCAGGTACTGGCGCGCGATCGTCGCCAACGCGGTGCTGAAGGCTCCCCGGGTGTCCACCAGGGTGTCGTCGATGTCGAACAGGACGCCGTCGATAGGTCGGGGGCTCACCGCGTGAGGTTACTTCGAGGGATCAACCGGCCGTCCAGCCGATCACGGACCGTCGGTGGTCGCACCGGGCGACGTCAGGACGCGGGCCGCGCTGGCGTGGCCGGCGACGCACGCGCTCTCGAGGTCGCGGCGGACGACGAACGACGCGAGGAAGCCCGCGGCGAACGCGTCGCCGGCGCCGGTGAGGTCCCGGACGTCGGCCACCGGCGGCACGGGGACCTCCACGCTCGACCCGTCCGGCAGGTGCACGACCGTGGGATCGGCGCCGGCCTTGACGACGATCGTCGTGCGTGGCGACACGGCCGGGCCCAGGAGCGCGGCCTCGGCGGCGTTCGCGAGGAGCAGGTCGGGGGCCAGGTCGGCGAGCAGGGCGCGGAACGCGTCGACGCCGTAGTGCGTGAGCATCCCCGTCGAGGACGCGTCGACCGAGACGAGGATCCCCCGCTGCCGGGCCTGCCGGACGGCGGTCTGGACGGTGGCGGCGGTCGGGCCGCCCTCGAAGGAGTACGCGGGCACGTGCAGCAGGTCGAGCCCGTCGAGCCACGCCAGCGGGATGTCGTCGAGCAGCGCCGACGCCGCGCGGTCGGGGAACATCGTGCGCTCGCCGGTCTCGTCGATCAGCAGGACGACCGTGCCGGTCCGGCCGGCCCGCTGCACGCGCACGTCGACACCGGCCGCCGCGAGCTGGGCGACCAACGCGTCGCCCGGCGCGTCCGGCCCGACACAGCCGAGGAACCTCGTCGGCACCAGGCCCGCCGCGAACCGCGCGACGTTGGCGCCGCTGCCGCCGGGCGTCCGGAACACCCGGGCGCGGGCGTCGGTGCCGTGCCGCAGAGGCTCGGCGAGCCAGACGACGACGTCCTCGACGAGGTCGCCGGTGACGCCGAGGACCACGTCCTCAGCCCGCGAGAGCCGTGGCGACGCGGCCACCGAGCGCCACGTTGCCCCGGTACACCTCGACGTTGACCTCCAGGCTGCGGCCGCCGGTGTCGCGCTGGATGAAGTCGAGCAGGAACGGCGTGGTCGCGTTGCCCGTGACGCCCTCCGCCGCGGCCTGCGCCCAGGCGCGCTCGAGGATCGCGTCGAGCTCCGCCGGCGGCAGCTGCTTGTCCTCCGCGACGGGGTTAGCCAGCAGGATCGCCTGCGGCAGGCCCAGCGCGTCGCGCGCCTCGATCACCGCCGCCACCTGCTCGGGGGTGTCCACGGAGTAGACGATCCGGTGGCCGGAGTCGGAGACGTAGAAGCCCGGGTAGCGGGTGGTGCCGAAGCCGAGCACGGGGATGTTGAGCGTCTCGAACCGCTCGAGCGTGGCCGCCACGTCGAGGATGGACTTCACGCCCGCGCTGATCACCAGGACCGGCGTGGCGGCGAGCGTCGTCATGTCGGCAGACTCGTCGAACGTCTCCGCCGCGCCGTGGTGCACGCCGCCGAGGCCGCCGGTCGAGAAGACGCGGATCCCCGCGTGGTGGGCGAGGAACGCCGTGGCGGCGACCGTCGTCCCGCCGTGCAGCCCGAGCGCGATCGCCACGGGCAGGTCGCGCAAGGAGACCTTGTCGATGCCGTCCGTGTAGGCCAGGTCGGAGATCTCCGGGGTGCTGAGCCCGACCGTCGGGACGCCCCGGTAGACGCCGATGGTCGCGGGGACCACACCCTGCGCGCGCAGACCCTCCTCGGCCTCCAGGGCGACGTCGAGGTTGCGTGGCCGGGGCAGGCCGTGCGTGAAGATCGTCGACTCGAGCGCGAGGACGGGCCGCCCGTCGCGGATCGCCTCCGTGACCTCGTCCGACACCCGGATCGTCGCCATCAGACTGCCTCGCGCAGGGCCGTCAGGCGCGCCAGCGTGGCGGTCCGGCCCAAGATCTCCATGGACTCGAACAGCGGCGGCGAGATCCGCCGACCGCTCAGGGCCACGCGCAGCGGCGTGAACGCGAGGCGGGGCTTGAGGGCGAGCCCGGCCTCGTCGACCAGGGCCGCCTGCAGCGCGGCCTGCGTGGCCTCGGTGGTGAAGCCGTCCTCGGGCAGCGCCGTGAGCGCGGCGAGGGAGGCGTCGAGCACGGCCGGCGTCTCGTCGCGCAGGGCGCCGCGCGCGTCGTCGGCGATCTCGAGGGCGTCGTCGGCGACGAACAGGAAGCCGAGCATGCCCTCGACCTCGCCGAGCAGCGTGATGCGCTCCTGGATGAGCGGTGCGCCCGCGTCCAGGAGCGCACGGTGCTCGACCGACAGGTCCGCGTAGGAGTCGGCCGGGACAAGGCCCGCGCGGTGCAGGTAGGGCACCAGGCGGTTCCTGAAGTCGTCGGGCTCCAGCAGGCGGATGTGGGACGAGTTGATGGCCTCGGCCTTCTTCTGGTCGAAGCGCGCCGGGTTGGGGTTCACGTCGACGACGTCGAACGCGCCCGTCATCTCGGCCATCGTGAAGATGTCGCGGTCGGGGCCGATCGACCAGCCCAGCAGCGCGAGGTAGTTGAGCAGGCCCTCGGGCGTGAAGCCGCGGTCGCGGTAGTGGAACAGGTTCGACTCGGGATCGCGCTTGGACAGCTTCTTGTTGCCGTCGCCCAGCACGGACGGCAGGTGGCCGAACGTGGGCATGACGGTGGCCACGCCCAGCTCCAGCAGGGCGCGGTAGAGCGCGATCTGGCGGGGGGTCGAGCTCAGCAGGTCCTCGCCGCGCAGCACGTGCGTGATGCCCATCAGGGCGTCGTCCACCGGGTTGACCAGCGTGTACAGCGGCTGACCGTTGGCGCGCACGATGACGAAGTCCGGCACCGAGCCGGGCTGGAACGTGATCTCGCCGCGCACCAGGTCGGTGAACGTGATGTCGTCGTCCGGCATCCGCAGGCGCAGGGTGGGCTCGCGCCCCTCCGCCCGGAAGAACGTCTTCTCCTCGTCGGTGAGGTCGCGGTCGGCGCCGTCGTAGCCGAGCTTCGGGTCGCGGCCGGCCGCCCGATGGCGTGCCTCGATCTCCTCGGGCGTGGAGAACGACTCGTACGCGTACCCGCCCTCGACCAGCCGGCGCACGACGTCCGTGTACAGGTCGGAGCGCTGCGACTGCCGGTAGGGCTCGTGCGGGCCGCCCACCTCGACGCCCTCGTTCCAGTCCAGGCCCAGCCAGCGCAGCGCGTCGAGCAGCTGCTCGTACGACTCCTGCGAGTCGCGCGCCGCGTCCGTGTCCTCGATGCGGAAGACGAACGTGCCCCCGGTGTGGCGTGCGTACGCCCAGTTGAACAGCGCCGTGCGGATCAGGCCGACGTGCGGCGTCCCGGTGGGCGACGGGCAGAAGCGGACGCGCACGGTGGAGCCGGCGGGAGCGGTGGAGGTCACGGGCTCCAGATTAGTGCTCAGCCGTGGGCACCCAGACTCAGTGCCGGCGCAGCACGGGGTTGCGCAGCGTCCCGATCTCCTCGACCTCGACCTCGACGATGTCGCGGTCGACGATCGGGCTCACGCCGGCCGGGGTGCCGGTGAGGATGAGGTCGCCGGGGAGCAGCGTGAACACCTCGGAGACGTACGCGACGAGGTAGGCCGCGTCGAAGATCATCTGCGACGTGCGGCCGTCCTGCTTGAGCTCACCGTTGACCCGGGCGCGGACGTACAGGTCGTCGACGTCGAGGCCGGGCACGATCCACGGGCCGATCGGGCACGAGCCGTCGAAGCCCTTGCCACGGGTCCACTGGCTGTCGGCGCGCTGGACGTCCCGGGCCGTGACGTCGTTGGCGACCGTGAAGCCGAACACATGGTCGAGCGCACGGTCGGCGGTCACGTCCTTGGTGACCTTGCCGATGACGATGGCCAGCTCGGCCTCGTGCTCGACGTGCTCGGTCCAGTCGGGCAGGACGATGGGGTCGTCGGGACCGATCACGGACGTGTTGGGCTTGAGGAAGAGCAGCGGCGCGGCCGGGACCTCGTTGCCCAGCTCGGCAGCGTGCTCGGCGTAGTTGCGCCCCACGCCGACGATCTTCGACCGCGGGATGACCGGTGCGAGGAGACGGACGCTGTCGTCGTCCAGCCGGATCTGCTCGCCGGTGGGCTGCACCGGCGTGTAGAGCGGGTCGCCCGTGATGACCACGAGCTCCTCGGAACCGGCGGGACCGTCGACCAGGGCGTAGCGGGGGTCTCCCCCGGTGGTGAACCTCGCGATGCGCACGCCTCAGGATAGTCGGACGCCGGGACGCCCAAGATTCCCCGCCCGGGGCGGGACGCCCGTCGCGCGAGCTGACGAGACCGACCTCAGGCGCGCGCGAGCACCTCGCCGTGCAGCACGGCGAACCAGCCCTCGGGCTGCTCGCCCCACTCGCGCCAGGCGTCGGCGAGCAGCTCCAGGCCGACCTCGTCGGCAAGGCCGTGCGCGATGGCCTGCGCCGCGAAGTTCGAGGCGACGGACCGGTCGGCCCACAGCCCGGCCCACCAGGTGCGGTCCTCCGGGGTGGCGTAGCACCAGACACCGGCGCTGGGCACGATGCCGGCCGGGTCGAACCCGGCCTCGCGGACCCAGGCCAGCAGCCGACGCCCGGCGTTGGCCTCCGCGCCGTTGGCCTGCGTGACCTCGTGATAGAGCGCGAGCCAGTCGTCGAGCCCGGCCGACGGCGGGTACCAGGTCATGCCCGCGTAGTCGGCGTCGCGGACCGCGACCAGGCCGCCGGGACGCGTGACGCGTCGCATCTCCTGCAGCGCGGCGATGGGGTCGGTGAGGTGCTGCAGGACCTGGTGCGCGTGCACGACGTCGAACGCGTCGTCCTCGAAGGGGAGCTCGTAGGCGTCGGCCACCTGGAAGCTCACGTTCGCGGCGCCCGCGTCCGCCGCGGCCTTCTGCGCGATCTCGATCACGGTGGACGACGTGTCCACCCCGACCGCAGAACCGGCGCCCAGACGGGCGGCCAGGTCGATCGTCACGGAGCCCGGGCCGCAGCCGACGTCGAGCAGGCGCACCCCGGGCACGAGCGCCGGGAGCAGGTACGCGGCGGAGTTCTCCGCGGTGCGCCAGCGGTGCGACCGCAGGACGGACTCGTGATGTCCGTGGGTGTAGACGTCGGGGTGTGCCGGAGAGTTCACATCGAACTCTAACCATCTGGGCGGGTCCGATTTCAACAACCGGAACAAAACGTTTCGACATACGAGATTCGCGCCTGCCCTACCATCCACGGATGCGGCGGATCGTGGGCATCGACGTGGCACGGGGCCTCGCCGTGCTCGGGATGATGACCGCGCACGTCGGACCGGACGACCACGGCCCGGTGCCTCCGGGTGGCTTCTCCCAGCTCGCCGACGGGCGCCCCTCGGCTCTGTTCGTCGTGCTGGCGGGCGTCTCGCTCGCGCTCCTGTCGGGCGGTGCGCGTCCCGTGGCCGGCCCCGCGATGACGCGGGCGCGCGCGCGGGTGGTGGTCCGGGCGCTGCTCGTGCTCGTGCTCGGTGTGCTCCTCGTTGCGCTGGGCACGCCGGTGATCGTGATCCTGCCGACCTACGCCGTCCTGTTCGTCGCGGGGAGCGCCACGCTCGGCTGGTCGCGCCGAGCGCTCGTGGTGGCAGCGGTGGCGTTCGCGGTCCTCGGTCCGCCGCTCGCCCGGTGGATCGCGCCCGACGCGCCCGACCAGAACACGCCGCTCGGCCTGTTCGTCGGGCCCGAGTACCCGGCCCTGATCTGGATGTCGTACCTGCTCACCGGGTTGGCGGTCGGCCGCTGCGACCTGCGGTCCCGCCCGCTGCGACGGGCGGGCGTCCTGCTCGGCGCCGGGCTCGTCGTGATCGGGCATGGAGGCGCCTGGCTCGCGGGCCACGTGAGCACGTGGCCGACAGACCTCACCACGAGCGCGCCACACTCGTCGAGCACCTTCGAGGTGGTCGGCAACACCGGCGTCGCGTTCCTGGTCATCGCGGCGTCCCTGGCCGCGGGCGAGCGCTGGCCCCGGGGGGTTGCCCCGCTGGCCGCCGTAGGCGCCCTGGCCCTGACCGCGTACACGGTGCACATCGTCGTGATCGCGATCGTCGGCGACTCCGTCGTCTACGACCCGACCGTGCTCGGCTGGCTCGCGTTCCTCGGCGTGACCGTGGTCGCGTGCTGGACCTGGGCGAGGTTCCTCGGGCGCGGACCGCTGGAGCAGGTCATGCACGAGGTGTCGACGAGGGCAGCGGACGCACCCGTCGGCTAGGCGCACTCCCAGATGACGGACTCCGCATCCGAGCGCAACGCCAGCAACCACTCCCCCGTCGGGCCCTGGAGCGCATACAGAGCCCGGGCCGCGAGGAACGCCTCGTCGGTCAGGTACGGGTATCCGGCGGCGGCGCCGATGACGAGGTCCTCGCCTTGCACCGGATAGCCCCAGGAGTGGCTCTCCTGCCACCCGCGAACTGTCAGGGACAGCGGGTTGCCGCCCTCGACCGGTACGAAGACGGGCTGGCCCTGGGCCGTCTCGCCCGCCTGCCGCCACTGCGCGGCGACATGGTGGACGTCGCGCGAGAGAGTGGCGTTGAGGCACGCGGGTGCGCCCGGAGACACGCTGGAGCGGGTACCGCGCGTATCCCCCGCGCCGTCGTAAGCCGGCACGGGTTCATCCCCGTGGCGCCAGACGATCGACCCGAAGTCACCGCCCGGCGCGTCCTCGGCCGCAAGCGCCACCGTCGAACCGAACGGCGTCGTGAGCGCGTACCGGAAGCTCGTCACCTCCGGTCCGTAGGACTCCAGCTCCTCGGTCACGAGCGACATCGCGCCCATCGTCCGCACCGTTCGCAGCACGGGCGGTTCGCCTCCCGAGAGTGCCCCCGCATCGCCGTAGAGGTAGTCCGGGAAGTACGTCCAGCTCGTGGTGGACGTCGTCGTGACCGCGTAGCCTCCGCCGAGGTCGATCGAGCGCGGCAGCGTGTAGGTGTCGTAGAACGTGGCCTCGTCACGGACGACGCCGGCAGCGGTCGCGGTGCTCGGCGGCGCGCACGGATCGGTGGTGCGCGCGCTGGGGCACGCGATCAGCCGCACGCCGGCGGTGTCGATCTCGTAGAGGCCGGTGACCGTGGCGGGCCCGGGCCCCTCCTGCAGTCCCACGGTGATGTAGATCGGGGTCCCCGCCCGCTGTCCCACGAGGAACGCGGTGTCGGCCGAGCCCGACCCGACCAGGACGTCCTTCACCTCGGGGGCAGGCACCGGCGTCTGCCACACCTCGCCCGTGCGGGGCTTGGACAGCCGCGCGATCACCGTCTCGTCGTCGATCGACGCGGCCCGCGTCGGTGGTCCGACGGAGGTGGGCGCCGGTGTGCTGCTGGGTGCCGCCGTCGGCGTGACGCTCGGCGCGACGGTCGGCGTCACCACCGGCACCACCGGCTCCGGGGTCCCGTGGTTCACCCCGATCCACAGGCCCACGCCGATCACGCCGACGACGCCGACGCCCGCCACGGACTCGGCCGTGCGGCGGACGATCCGGCGCCGACGGACTGCCGCCCGCACCCACTGCAGGCGGCCGCGCTCCAGGGCGGGCGCGGCGCCTTCGATCTGGCTCGACGCCTGGCTCAGCAGGGCGTGCAGCTCATCGCTCATGGCGCACCTCCGTCGAGCCGAGCGTCCGCACCGAGATCCGCTCCACCGGGGGCGCAGTGCTTCCCAGGACGGCGTTCAGGCGGGCGAGCCCGTCTGACGTGTACCGCTTCACGGCGCCCTCGCTGAGCCCGAGCACGGCCGACGTCTCCGTCACAGACAGATCCTCCATCTGGCGCAGCACCACGCAAGCACGCTCCCGGGGGCTCAGGGTCGCGAGCGCCCGCACCACGTCCGCGCCCGGCAGCAGATCGACCTCCGCGGTCGCCATCGGCGCTTGCGCCGCCGCGCGCGCCAGCAGACGCGCCTCACGCGTGCGGCGCCGACCCGCATCGACGGCCCGCGAGGCGATCGCTCGCCGGACGTAGGCCTCGGCCTGCTCGACCGACCCGAACCGTGCCCGGCTCGAGAACGCGGCGATCAACGACTCCTGCACCAGGTCCTGCGCGTCGGCCGGCGACGCGGACACCAGGGTCGCGTGCGCGACGAGGCGTCCGTAGCGCTCACGCGCGACCTGCTCCAGCAGGTCCTCCCACGTCGTCACCGCTCCCCCCGTCTGTGGTCCTCCACCCGTACAGCGACAGTCGGGCCGTCCGACGTTGGGGTTGGTGCGGGTGAAGTTACGCGACGAGCGCGAGGATCGCGAAGACCACCGCGAGCGCCGGAAAGAATCCCTGCGTCGCGGCGGCCCGGGCCATGCGTCTGTCCGCGCTGATCAGGACCACGGCGGCGCCGAGCATCGAGCCGCAGCCGAACAGGACGAGCGCCAGGCCGACGTCGTCGCTGCCGGCGAGCGCGACGACCACGCCCACCAGCGTGCCGACCGCGAGGAAGAGGTTGTAGAAGCCCTGGTTGTAGGCCCACGGCTTGACGGCGGGCACGTCCAGCGCGGGTGTCCGGAACCGCGCGTGCACGTCGGGCCGCTCGAACAGGACCGACTCGTACGCGAAGAACAGCACGTGCAGCAGGGCGGCGAGCACGGCGAAGACCGAGGCGGCAATGAGCATCGGGCCAGTCTGCCTACCCTGGAGACATGACCACCAGTGCGCCGAGCCGGGGCGCCGTGCTCGATCTGGCCACCTGGCAGATGCTGGCCGACGAGCACGCCGCGCGCGCCGACGCCTTCACGGCCGGTCGTCGCGCGCGCCGGTCGCGGCACGAGAAGCACGCGATCGAGGACTTCCTGTTCGAGTACTACCCGGTCTCACCGTCGGCCCTGCGCCGCTGGCACCCGGGAGCCGGCGTCGCGCTCGCGCCCGGTCCTGTACCGCACGCGGAGTGGCGCTGGTACGTCACGGAGCCCGACGGGTCCGTCCGGCTGGACGTCGACGCCTACGTGGCCGAGCGCGGCGACACGCTGCGCTTCGTCGCGGACCTGCTGCGCCGGACGGCGTCCCGGCCCGCGTTCACCGGCTGCTTCGGCCTGCACGAGTGGGCGATGGTCTACCGCGAGCGCGACGACGAGCATCGGCACCCGCTGCCGCTGCGCCTGGGCTCCGCCGGCACGGACGCGGTCGTCGAGTCGCACCACATCCGCTGCACCCACTTCGACGCCTACCGCTTCTTCACGCCCGACGCGGTCGACCGCAACGCCCTTCGACCGACCCGTGCCAACCAGGTCGAGCTGGAGCAGCCCGGCTGCCTGCACGCCGGCATGGACGTCTACAAGTGGGCCACCAAGCTCGGTCCGCTCGTGCCCGGCGACCTGCTGCTGGACTGCTTCGAGCTCGCGAGGGAGATCCGGACGCTCGACATGCGGGCTTCGCCGTACGACGTGTCGTCCTACGGGCTGGAGCCCGTCGCCATCGAGACACCCGAGGGCAAAGCGTCGTACGCCGCTGCGCAGAAGGGCTTCGCCGAACGGGGCAACGCGCTGCGAGAACGACTACTCGGCGTCTGTGCGCTCGTCTGACCCGCACAGTTCAGTTCGGCCGCCGAACGGTCGATGAGCACGTCGTGAGGTTCAGCCGCGGTCATGTCGTCGCGACCCTCGTGGGCGCCGTCGCGTTCCTCGCGGGCGGCGCGACCGCCGACGTCTGGGCCCACCACCGCGCCGCCACCCTTCCCGACGACCTGCGGTCCAGACCCTCACTGCGAGCGTCAACCTGCCGTTCGCGGTCCAGGCCCTCGCCGTCGGCCGGTGCCCGGCGTACTCCTTCCGTGCCCCGATCTCGGATCCCGGCACGCTCGACGCCACGTCGAACCGCACGTTCCGGCTGACGGCCAAACCGCTCCAGGCGCTCTTCGTCACCTGCCTGCCCGATGCAGGCAGGTCGGCGGAGGCGGTCGTGGCGGACCACCTGGCCCATCCCGTCGTCGAAGGGGCGACGATCGTCGACGGGCCGGTGCTCGTCCACAGCGCCTTCGGCGACGCGTACCGGATCGACACCCGCCTCGGCACGACGACCCTTCGGGAGTGGTTCACCGACCACGACGGCGTCGTGGTCGGTGTCGGCCTCATGTACGCCGACGGTGCCGAGACCTCGGTGACCTCGGCCACGGTCGAGTCGATGCTCACCAGCTGGTCGTGGGACGTGGCCCCCGTCGCCGGCTGACGTCACACGGCCGGTCCTGCTCGTCCGAGCCGACGCTCACCCCGTCACGCGAGGCGTGGCACGGCCCTCACGTCCCGCCGTAGCGCGCGACGAACGCCTCGAGGATCCGGGCCGGCTCCGACACGACCGCGCTGCGGACCCTCGCGACGACCTCGTCGTACTCCTTCGACCGGTAGTACCCGTAGTCGCGGTAGACGCCGATGCGCGTCGTGATCCCCTCGAGGTCGAGCTCGGGGTGGAACTGCGTGGCGTACAGGTTCTCGCGCACCCGGAACATCTGCACCGGGCAGGTGGCCGACGACGCCAGGAGCACGGCGTGGGGCGGCAGCACGCGGCACGCCTCCTTGTGCCCGACGAAGGCGTCGAACGACGACGGGAGCCCGTGGAGCAGCGGGTCCGCCCGACCCTCGTCGGTGAGCGTGATGGTCACGGCGCTGATGGGTTCGGCGTAGGTCCGGTCGATCACGGCGCCCTGGTGGAGACCGAGCGTCCCGACGCCGTAGCAGGCTCCCAGGAACGGGAAGTCGCGGTCGACGATGTCGTCCAGCAGCGTCGACATCTCCGCCTCGACCCGCCGCTGGGCGGACGACTTGTCCTGCTCCGGCGTGCTCGCGTCGTACGGGCTGCCGCCGACGATGACGCCCGAGTACCGCTCCAGCGACACCGGCAGGAACGGCGCGGCCTCCATCCGGACACGCTCGAGCTCGTCGGACCGCAGCCGTGCGAACCGCAGGAACGCCGCGTGCTCACCGTCCGCAGCGAGGTCCTCGGCGCGCGAGCTGAGCAGCAGGAACGGCTTCATCGGGCCCCCGTCGCCACCCGGCTCGCGTCGTCAGGGCCGAGCATCCAGCGGATCAGGCGGGTCACGGTGCCACCGGCCGCGCGGGCCCCCGCCCGCCCGACGGCGCCGGGGTGCCGGATACCGAGCTGCTCGCACGCCCACATCGGCAGTGAGGCGACCGCCGCGCGGGCCAGAGAGACATACGCAGGCCGCAGGGTCCACGGAACAGGGGGCTCGTGCAGCAGGAACTCGGCGGCCTCGCGGGCCGCCGCGGACGGGCCCAGGACGGGCCGGAACTCGCGCAGCGCCACGGCGAGGCCGGTCACGGACGTCGGCACGCGCTCGGCGCCCAGTGCGATCGCGACGCGCGCGGCCTGGGCGACGTACCGGTCCGCGTCGACCGCGTCGATCGGGCGCTGCCCATACCGGCGGTAGGCGCGCAGGAAGCTGTCCACCTCGGCGACGTGGACCCACCGCAGGAGCGCAGGATCGGCCGCCGCGTACGCCACGCCCTCCGGCGTGACACCGCTGATGCGCTCGTGCACCGATCGGACCCGGTCGATCGCCGCCTGCGCGTCGTCGGCCGTGCCGAACGTGGTGACCGCCAGGAATGTGCTGGTCCGCGCCAGCCGACCCCACGGGTCGCCCTTGTAGCCGGAGTGCGCGGCGACCGCGGCCATGGCCGCCGGATGCAGGGACTGCAGGAGCAGGGCGCGCATGCCGCCGACGAACATCGACGCGTCGCCGTGGACCGTTCGGATCGGTGAACCCGGCAGGAACCAGCGCGGACCGGGCGTGAGGTGGATCCGGTCGCGCTGAGCCAGGCCGTCGGGTCCCGCGACACGCAGGAAGAGCTGGGTGCCGGCCTTGTCCCGCACGCTCGAGAGGCTGGTTGCCACAGGTCCACCTCTCGCCGACGGGTCGCAGCGGCCGACCCGCTCCGAGGCTCGATGCTAGGTCGCCGTCGGCCCGGGCGCGCGGGTGCGGGGCGCCGCCCCTCCCCTGGCTTCCCACCGCGGGTACGGGACACTGGGCCATGCCCGCACCCACGCTCACGCACATTGGCGGTCCGACGCTGCTCATCGAGCTCGACGGCTGGCGTCTCCTGACCGACCCGACGTTCGAGGCACCGGGCCGCCGCTACCACTTCGGCTACGGCGCCCGCGCCCGCAAGGTCACGGGTCCGGCGCTGCAGCCCGCCGACCTGGGCACGGTCGACGCCGTGCTGCTCTCGCACGACCAGCACGCCGACAACCTCGACGACGCGGGGCGTGCGTTCCTGCCAGCGGCGGGGCGCGTCGTGACGACGGCCTCGGGTGCGAGGCGCCTCGGCGGCGGGACGGTCGGCCTGCTCGCGGGCGAGACGACGGTCCTGCAGGCTCCCGGTCGCCCGACCCTCACCATCACCGCGACGCCCGGCCGCCACGGCCCGACGTTCATCCACCAGATCGTCGGGGAGGTCATCGGTTTCGCGATCACGGTCGACGGGTCGGACGCGACGGCGGTCTGGATCTCGGGCGACACGGTCCTGTACGACGGACTGCGCGACGCGATCGACGCCATGGACGTCGACGTCGCGGTCCTCCACCTCGGGGCGGTCACGTTCGGCGTCACCGGTCCGGTGCGGTTCACGCTCGACACGACCGAGGCCGTCGCCGTGGTGGACCTGCTTCGCCCGCGGGTCGTCGTGCCGGTCCACTACGAGGGCTGGTCGCACTTCCGCGAGAACCGCGACGTGTTCGAGCCCGCGCTGGTTGCGACCGGCGCCGACGTCCGCTGGCTCACCCCGGGCGAGGCCACCGAGGTCGGCTGACCAGACCGGTCCGTGCTCGTCGGAGGGGCCCGACCTCAGGTCTCGGCGCGCACCTTCTCGACCCCACGGTTGGCCAGCTCGTCGGCCCGCTCGTTGCCGGGGTCCCCCGCGTGCCCCTTGACCCACACCCACCGGACGCTGTGCCGGGCGAGCTCGGCGTCGAGGGCCTGCCACAGATCCTGGTTCTTGACCGGCTTGTTGCCCCCGGTCCGCCACCCGTTGCGCTTCCACCCGACCAGCCACGAGGTCACGCCGTTCATGACGTACTGCGAGTCGACATGCAGGGTGACGTCGCACGGGCGGGTCAGGGCGCGCATCCCCTCGATCACCGCCGTGAGCTCCATGCGGTTGTTCGTGGTCAGCGCCTCTCCGCCGAACAGCTCGCGCTCGTGCTCGCCGTAGCGCATCCACGCGCCCCAGCCGCCGACACCCGGGTTGCCCTTGCAGGCGCCGTCGGTCCACATCTCCACCGTCGGGCGCTCGGTCACGGCCCACACCCTAGAACCTCATGGGACCATCGACTCACGATGAGCACCCCCACGCTGGCCGAACGCATCCCGGCCGACCCGAACGATCCCGACGCGCTGTACGAGGCCTTCACCGGCTGGGCCGACGACCAGGGGCTGACGCTCTACCCGCACCAGGACGAGGCACTGCTCGAGCTGGTCACCGGCGCGCACGTGATCCTGTCGACACCCACGGGTTCCGGGAAGTCGCTGGTGGCCGTCGCGGCGCACTTCGTCGCCCTGGCCCAGGGCCGCCGCACGTACTACACGGCACCGCTCAAGGCGCTCGTCAGCGAGAAGTTCTTCGCCCTGGTTGAGGCGTTCGGGTCGGCCAACGTCGGCATGATGACGGGCGACTCGGCGGTGAACCCTGGTGCGCCGATCATCTGCTGCACGGCCGAGATCCTGGCCAACGTGGCGCTGCGCGAGGGCGACGACGCGGACGTCGGCCAGGTGGTCATGGACGAGTTCCACTTCTACTCCGACCCGCAGCGCGGCTGGGCGTGGCAGGTGCCGCTGCTGGAGCTCTCGACAGTCCAGTTCGTGCTCATGTCCGCGACGCTCGGCGACGTCGCCTTCTTCGCGGAGGACCTGACCCGACGGACGCACCAGCCCGTGGCCGTCATCGCGAACGCCGAACGGCCCGTGCCGCTGATCTTCAACTACGTGATCGAGCCGCTGCACGAGCTCCTCGACGAGCTGGTCAAGACGCGGCGAGCCCCGGTCTACGTCGTGCACTTCACGCAGAAGGAGGCCGTCGAGCGCGCGCAGTCGTTGCTGTCCACGCCGCTGGCCAGCCGCGAGCAGCGGGACCGGATCGGCGACGAGATCGCGGGCTTCCGGTTCGGCCCGGGGTTCGGCAAGACCCTGAACCGGCTGCTGCGGCACGGGGTGGGGGTGCACCACGCGGGGATGCTGCCCAAGTACCGCCGGGTGGTCGAGCGGCTCACGCAGAAGGGGCTGCTGCCGGTCGTCTGCGGGACGGACACGCTCGGCGTCGGCATCAACGTGCCCATCCGCACCGTCCTGCTCACCAGCCTGGTCAAGTACGACGGCGTCCGGATGCGGCACCTGTCCGCGCGCGAGTTCCACCAGATCGCCGGGCGGGCTGGGCGTGCCGGCTTCGACACCGTCGGCGAGGTGATCGTCCTGGCGCCCGAGCACGTGATCGAGAACCGCAAGCTGCTCGAGCGCGCCGGCGACGACCCGAAGAAGCTCAAGAAGATCGTCCGCAAGAGGGCGCCCGAAGGGCACGTCAACTGGACGGACAAGACGTTCGAGCGCCTGCGCGACGCCCCGCCCGAGCCGTTGACCAGCAGCTTCGCGGTGTCGCACGCCATGGTGCTCAATGTCCTGGCGCGGGAGGGCGACCCGGTCGCGGCGATGACCAAGCTGCTCACCGACAACCACGAGCCGGCCGGCGCCCAGGGCCGGCACGTCCGTCGGGCCATCGCCGTCTACCGCTCGCTCAAGGCCGCCGGGGTCATCGAGCGCCCGTGGATCGTCGACCAGGACGGGCACCGCCACCGCGGCCTGCGCCTGACCACCGACCTGCCGCCCAACTTCGCGCTCAACCAGGCGCTGTCGCCCTTCGCGTACGCGGCGCTCGACCTGCTCGACCAGGCGGACCCGTCCTACGGGCACGACGTCGTCTCCGTGATCGAGTCGACCCTCGACGACCCCCGCCAGGTGCTGGCGGCGCAGGAGAACAGGGCGCGCGGCGAGGCCGTGGCGGCGATGAAGGCCGACGGCATCGAGTACGACGAGCGCATGGCGCTGCTCGAGGGCGTCACGTACCCCAAGCCGCTCGCGGAGCTGCTCGAGGCCATGTTCGTCACGTACCGCCAGACCAACCCGTGGGTGGCCGACCTCGCGCTGTCCCCCAAGTCGGTGGTCCGCGACATGCACGAGCGGGCCATGAGCTTCGCCGAGTACGTGGCCTACTACCAGCTGGACCGCACCGAGGGCGTGCTGCTGCGCTACCTCGCGGACGCCTACCGGGCGCTGCGCCAGACGGTCCCCGAGGACGCGCGGACCGAGGAGCTGTGGGAGCTCATCGAGTGGCTGGGCGACCTGGTCAGGCGCACCGACTCGAGCCTGCTCGACGAGTGGGAGCGGCTGTCCAACCCGCTCGACGAGCACGGCGCGGACGCGCCCGGCGGTCTGGACGAGGACGTCCCCGAGCCCATCTCGGCCAACCCGCGCGTGTTCCGCGCGCTGGTCCGCGGCGCATTGTTCCGCCGAGTAGAGCTGGCGGCCCGGGAGTTCTACGGCGGGCTCGCGGCACTCGGTGACGTGGACGACGACGGCGAACCGTGGACGGTGGATCGGTGGCGCGACGCGCTGGACCCGTTCTACGACGACCACGACGAGATCCTCACCGGCTCGCCCGCGCGCGGGCCGGCGCTGTTCCAGGTCACGCCGGGACGCAGCACGTGGACCGTCCGCCAGCTTCTCGACGACCCGCAGGGCGACCACGACTGGCGCATCGACGCCGTGGTCGACCTCGCCGGTTCCGACGAGACCAGCGAGGTCCAGCTGCGCATCACGGCCGTCGGACCGTTGTGACAGGCTGGTCGTCGTGTCCAAGAACGTGGCCAAGCACGCACCCACCGGAACCCCCGCGCTCGTCGCCCTGACCGCCGCCGGCGTCGAGCACACGGCGCACACGTACGAGCACGACCCGGCCTCCATGCTCGGCTACGGCCTCGAGGCGGCCGCGGCCATCGGCGTCCCGCCCGAGCAGGTGTTCAAGACCCTCATGACCAGCGTGGACGGCACGCTCACGGTCGCGGTCGTGCCGGTGACCGGCCAGCTCGATCTCAAGGCCCTGGCGCACGCGGTCGACGGCAAGAAGGCCGCCCTGGCCGACCGGCACGACGCCGAACGGGCCACCGGCTACGTCGTCGGCGGGATCTCGCCGCTCGGCCAGCGCAGCGCACACCCGACGGTGATCGACGAGACGGCCTGGCTGTTCGACACGGTCTTCGTCTCGGGGGGCCGACGGGGCCTCGACGTCGAGCTGTCCCCCGACGACCTGGTCCGGCTCACGGGCGCGACCGTCGCGGACATCGCGCGGGCCTGATGGCCACCTTCGAGGACGTCGCCGCCGCCGCGCTGGCGCTGCCCGAGACGACCCAGGAGGGGCACGTCTGGTCGGTGCGCGGCAAGGTCGTCGTCAAGGCGCGCGGGTTGCGGCCCGCGGACCTCAAGGCGCTCGGCGACGCCGTGCCCGAGGGGCCGGTCCTCATGGTGCACACCGGCACGCTCGTCGCCAAGGACGAGCTGCTGGCCCGGCGGCCCGACGCGTACTTCGTCACGCCGCACTTCCACGGCTATCCGGCGGTGCTGGTCCGGCTCGACGTCATCGACGTCGAGGAGCTGACGGACGTGATCGTCGAGGCGTGGCTGCTGGCGACGCCGAAGACGGTGGGCGCCCGCTGGCTCGCGGAGCACCCCGACGGGCCCTAGCGCCCGTAGGCCGCCATCGCCCGGTCCGACGGGACGATCTGCTTGCCCAGCGGGACCAGCGAGATCGGCACCATCTTCCAGTTGGCCAGCGCGAGCGGTATCCCGATGATGGTGATCGCCTCGAGGATGCCCGTGACGATGTGCATCAGTGCGAGCCACCAGCCCGCCACGATGATCCAGATGACGTTCCCGATCACGGACCACGCGCCGGCGGTCGGCTTGTCGACGACCGTGCGCCCGAACGGCCACAGCGCATAGCTCGCCATCCGGAACGACGCGATGCCGAACGGGATGGTGACGATGAGGATGCAGCACAGCACGCCCGCGAACACGTAGCCCAGCGCGAGCCAGAAGCCTGCGAGCACCAGCCAGATCAGGTTCAGCAGCGTCTTCACAGGTCCAGGGTGCACCACGACGGCCGGATAGGGTGCGTGCCATGACCGTCGACCCCGGCACGTCGGCCGGCACGGTGGCCGACCGGCTCACCCGCCTGCGGGCCCGGATCGCCGCCGCCGAGAGCGCCGCCGGACGCCCCCCCGGATCGGTGCGGCTCCTGCTGGCCACCAAGACGCAGGACGCGGAGACGGTCCGCGCCGCCCTGGTCGCCGATGCCGGGCAGCCGGTCCTCGTCGGCGAGAACCGGGTCCAGGAGCTCGTGGCCAAGGGGCCGTTGTTCCGGGACCTGCACGTCCCGACCCACCTCATCGGCCCGCTGCAGTCGAACAAGGTCACCGCCGCACTGCGCTGGGCGTCCTGCATCGAGTCGGTCGCCTCGCTCGGCCTGGCGCAACGACTGGCGGCGCGCGCCGACGGCCTGGAGGTGTACGTGCAGGTCAACGTCTCCGGAGAGCCGACGAAGCACGGCGTCGCCCCGGCACAGGCGGTCGACCTCGCTGGCGCGGTCGCGGCGCTCGACGGGCTGCGGCTGGGCGGCTTCATGACGGTGGGCGCCAACTCCCCCGACGCCGACGTCGTGCGCGGCGGCTACGCGCTCCTGCGCAGCATCCGCGACGAGGTCGTCGCCGCGGGCGTTCCCGGCGCGCGCGAGCTGTCGATGGGCATGAGCGGCGACCTCGAGCTCGCGATCGCGGAGGGGGCGACCATCGTGCGGGTGGGCAGCGCCGTGTTCGGGGCGCGGCCGGCCTGAGGTCAGGAGCCGGGCCGGCGCGCCGCCCGACCACCCCCGCGCAGCACGACGACCCGCGTGGCCGCCGACCGTGCGCTGCTGGCGCGACGGCGCGCGTTCGCCAGCTCGCGGGCGTGCAGCAGGCTCATGCGACGGAGCTCGCGGTCCAGGCCGGCGTACGCGGTCATCTGCTGCTCCTTCGTCGGGGAAGTCACCGGGCAGTCGCAAGGAAGGAGGACCGGGACGCCCACCAGATACGTCAAGGTCGCTTGACACCGATCGGACTGTCAAGCATCCTTGTCATGTCAAGGCACCTTGACATGCGGCTACGGAGGCACCAGGTGACCGGCACGCTCGACGCCCTGCAGGAGCTCGACCTGCCCGCGGTCACCGCGGTGGCCCTCGTCGCCGCGGCGCTCGCGCTCGTAGCGCTCGAACCGGTGACCGGACGCCGCGCCTACCGCCGCTTCCTCTCGCACCTGGACGGCGACCCGGAGCATCGGCGGGCGGTCCGGGTCCGCTTCTACCGCCGCTGGACGCGGCAGGGCTGGATCCTCGGCCTCGCCGTCGTGGCCCTGGTGGTCGTCCTGCCGGGCGTCTCGCTCCGCGAGCTCGGGCTGCGGCTCCCCGTGCTCGCGCGCTCCCCCGGCGCTGACAGCGCGCTGGCGATCCTCCTCGGCGCCGCGATCGGTCTCGCCGTGGTCGCGATCGCGGCCCTCGTCCTGCGCCGCCGGCTTCCCGGGGTCCGGCGCACCCCGGCGCCGGCACACCCCATGCACCCGGTGTCGTCGGCCGACCGACGCGGCTGGGCGTGGCTCTCCCTGAGCGCGGGGGTCACCGAGGAGGTCACTTACCGCGGACTCGTCGTGCTGGCCCTCGCGACGGTGCTCCGCGGCGCCGCGGCGGTCGTCGTGATCGTCGCCGCAGGCGCGCTGTTCGGCCTCGCGCACTGGTACCAGGGCGGCCTCGGGATGCTCGCCACAGGCGCACTCGGTGCCGTGCTCGCCGGCCTCTACCTGTCCACCGGCAGCCTCGTCATCCCGATGGTCCTGCACGTCCTGATCGACCTGGCCGTCCTCGCCCGCATCGCTGTGGCACCGACGCCCGAGTCGGTGCAACCCGCATGAGGAACGAGATCCGTCGGCTCCGCGAGGCGTCGGGCCTCTCCCAGGCCGCGCTCGCCGAGGCCCTCGCGGTGTCCCGGCAGACGGTGAACTCCCTGGAGACCGGCCGCTACGACCCGTCCCTCCCGCTCGCCTTCGCCATCGCGCACCACTTCGACCGCACCATCGAGGAGATCTTCCATGTCGACCCGTGAGTCGCGCCGTCCCCTGCGAGCGGCCGTGCCCCTGCTGGCGGCCGGGCTCGCGGTCCTCGCTCTGTCGGCCTACTTCCTGGCGATCGGTGAACCCGACACCGCCGCCGGCGCCGTCGTCGGCGGACTGCCGTTCCTGGTGCTCGCCGGTGTCGCCCTGTGGCGGTCCTGGCGACGGCCCGGGTCGACCGGCACCGCTAGCCGGACCCTCGCCGGGCAGCCGGACGAGCGAGACCGGGCGATCGTCGCCGGCGCGTTCGCCTGGGCGGGCATCGCGGCCGTCGTCGCGATCGGCGTCGCGACGGTTGCGGTCACCTTCGGCGCCGATCCCCTGGCTGTGCTCCAGCTGACCATGCTCGTGGTCTACGCCACGCTGATCGGCGCGTTCGTGGTGCTCAGCCGCCGCACCTGACGCGAAGATGAGCACGTGGCCGACGACAGAAGGTTCCCCCGTTGGGTCTATGGCGTGGGCACGGAGCCCGACGCCCGGTTCTCGCTGGCCAACGAGCGCACGTTCCTGGCCTGGATCCGGACGTCGCTCGCCCTGCTGGCGGGCGGCGTGGCGCTCGAGGCGCTCGACCTGCCCATCGAGGAGCACCTGCGGTTCTCGGCGGCGATCGTCCTGGTGGTCGTCGGGTTCGTCGCGCCGGTGACCGCGTGGATCGGCTGGGCGCAGGCCGAACGAGCGGTCCGGCTCGGCACGCCCCTCCCTGCGCCGTCCCCGTTCGGGCTCCTGGTCGTCGGCGTGTGCGTGGCGGGCCTCCTGGTGCTGATCGGGCTGGCGACGGCATGAGCGAGACCGTCGGCGACGACGGGCACGACGCCGGCGGCACCGACCTGCGCGACGACCAGGCCACCGGGCTGGCGGCCGAACGGACGCACCTGGCCTGGCGCCGGACCGCGCTGGGTCTGACCGCCGGGGGCGTGGCCGCGGCCCACGTCCTGCAGACGTTCGCCGGAGCGGCCGCCTGGAGCATCGCGGGGATCGGCGCCATCGTCGCCGCGGCGCTCGCGATCACGTCGAAGCGCCGCAGCACCCGTCGCGACGACCAGGGCGTCGGCGGGCGTCTCGTCGCGGTCTGCGCGTGCGGGCTGGTCCTGCTCGGCATCGGCGCGCTCGGCTTCGTCCTGCTGCACGGCGCCTAGCTCACCAGCTCCGACGCACCGTGGCCTTCGGGCCGGCCACCAGGCTCGCCGCCGGGACGTCGTCGGCCACGACCGCACCGGCGGCGATCACGGCGTCGCGACCGATCGTGACGCCCGGCAGGATCGTCGCGCCCGCTCCGATCCACACGTTCTCGGCCACGTCGATGGGTGCGCCCGTGAGGTACAGCCGACGCTCCGCGGGGTCGACGGGATGCCCTCCGGTGATGAACGTGACCTTGGGCCCGACCATGACGCGCTCCGCGAGCCGGATCCCGGAGTAGTCGAGGAACGTGCAGCCCTGGTTGATGAACACACGCTCGGCCAGGTCCAGGTTCAGCCCGTGGTCCGTGTAGAAGGGCGGGTAGATCGTCGTGCGCGCGGGCAGCGGCCGCCCCAGGATCTGCTCGAAGAGGGCGGCCTTGCCCGCGTCGTCGTCGTCGAAGGGCAGGACGTTCAGGCGCGAGGTGAGCTCGGTGACGCGCAGCACCCGCTCGGCCATGGCCTGGAACTCGGGGCCGTGGATGAGCATGAGGCGGTCACCGGGCATCCCCCGATCCTCTTCCGGGTCGTTCGCACGCGCGCCGAGACACGCCCTAGGGCACGCGAGCGGTCCAGGCCGGGTCGCCGAACTTCGTCTCGACCAGCTCACCCGCCCGCGCGAGCTCCTCGGGCCGAAGCGCGCCGTCGACGGTGGGGTACTGCCGCCGGAAGTGCGCCACGAAGGCGTCGATGACCGCTTCGCGCGGCAGCTGCGTCTGGGACCGAACGGGGTCGACCCGCTTGTTCGCGCTCGCGGTGCCCTTGTCCGAGAGCTTCTCGCGCCCGATCCGCAGCACCTGGAGCATCTTGTCGGCGTCGATGTCGTAGGACATCGTCACGTGGTGCAGGACCGCACCGCCGACCACCCGCTTCTGCGCCGAGCCGGCCAGCTTGCCCGCCGGCGAGGAGATGTCGTTCAGCCCGGAGAGCGTCGCCCGGACGCCCACGTCCGCGAGCGCGCCCAGCACCCACTGGTTCAGGAACGTGTACGACTCCTCGAACGTCATCCCGTCGACCAGCGAGGCGGGCACCACCATCGAGAACGTGATGCAGTTGCCCGCCTCCATGAACATCGCACCCCCACCGGAGATCCGACGGACCACGGTGATGCCGTAGGCCTGCGCCGCGGCCAGGTCGACCTCGTTCCGCAGCGACTGGAACGACCCGATGATCACGGCGGGCTCCACCCACTCCCAGAACCGCAGCGTGGGCCCGCGCCGGCCGGCGGCGAGCTCCTCGGTGAGCACCTGGTCCAGCGCGGCGTGCAGCGCGGGCGGCAGCGGTCCCGGGTGGAGCAGCTCGAACGTGTGGTCGCTCCAGACCGTCGAGTAGCCGAGCGCGCGCCGGACCGAGATCGCGACGGCGCGCGCGTCGAACCCGACCATCGTGACCGGCCCGGGGAACCACTGCAGGGCCTCGGTCACGCTCTGCGCGAGGACGCTGGGGCCCGCGTCGACGGGGAGCCCCTCGAGCGCCCCGGACAACACCTCCAGGGCTTCGTCCGGCTCGAGGAAGAAGTCGCCGCTCACGCTCACGTGCCGCAGGAACCCGTCCACCACGTCGAGGTCGACCGCGACGAGCTTGCCGCCCGGGACCTTGTACTCACCATGCACGCTGAGAGCCTAGGCGAGCGCCTACCCGAGCGCGCGGACCGCCAGCTGCGCGCGGCCCTGCACCATCGCGGACAGCGACTCGGGACCGCCCAACGTGGTCAGGGCGGTCTGCGGCGGCGCCGTCGAGAAGGCCTGCGCCGTCCACGAGACGATGGTGTTGCCGACGAGCATCTGGCCCTCGTACCCGGGGATCGTCGCCCCGCCGACGGTCCGGTCGATCTGGAGCACGATCGACGGGTACACCCCCTGGCCCTCGATCGCCGGCTGGGCGGTCCACTGCGCACCTTCGACCCCGTTGCTGACCTCGCGATAGGTCGGGCACGCGTCGATCGTCGTCACCAGCTCCCGGAACGCCTCCCGCGCAGCGGGCGGGTCGGGCAGGACGGTCAGGTCCTGCTGGAAGTCCATCGTGTCGTTGCCCCACTTGCGCGCGTCGTAGAACGCGGGCTGGGCGGCGACGACGGTCACGGCGAGGGTGCACGTGTCGGGTTCGACGGCCGTCGCTGGGGGCAGTCCCCACGGCAGCTCACCGGACGTCAGCTGCTCCGTCACCCCGGACTTCGCCGCGGGCACGTCGGCGACGAGGTCCGCGGCCGTCACGAACAGGCCGAGGCTCGTCGTCGCGTCGAACACCACGTCGGACCCGGGCGGCGCGACGGACACCGAGGGCGTCGGGGACGGCTCGGGCGCGGGCGGCGTCGGGCTCTGGGTCGCGGCGCCGGTGGGGTTCGGCTCCGTCTGGACCGACCACGGCTCGGCCACCAGCAGCACGAGGACCGCGAGCGCGCCGACCGCCGCGACGAGCCACCACCACCCGCGAGCCGACGATCGGCCTCGACCCTCGGACCCCGACGGGTCGGACGAGAGCGGGTCGGACACCGCCGCCACCTTCCGCCGGACCGGCCACCGGGTCGCGACCGTCAGGTCCCGAGGTTAGGCGGCGTGGCTGTGCAGCGCAGGGATGAAGTTCAGCGCGGCGCGATGCCGTGGTGGTAGAGGCCCCAGATGGCCGAGTCGGTCAGTGCCTCCCACGACGCCTCGAGCAGGTTGGGGCCCACGCCGACCGTGCTCCAGACGTCCTTGCCGTCGCTCATCTCGATGAGCACCCGCGTGATCGCGTCGGTGCCGTAGTTCGAGTCGAGGATGCGCACCTTGAAGTCGATCAGCTCGAACGTCTCGAGCTCGGGGTACACCCGCAGCAGCGCCTGACGCAGAGCGTGGTCCAGCGCGTTGACCGGTCCGACGCCCTCGCCCGTGCTGACGATCCGCTCGCCGCCGGCGTGCAGCTTGACTGTGGCCTCCGCTGTGGCAGGGGTCCCCCGGGGTCCGCGGCGCTCGACGATGGCGCGCCACGACTCGACGGCGAAGTACTGGGTGCGCTGCCCGTTGAGCTCCTCGAGCAGCAGCAACTCGAACGACGCGTCGGCCGCCTCGTACGTGTAGCCGTTGGCCTCGGCGTCCTTGACACGGTCCGTGACCCGGCCGAGCACCTCCGGCCGGTCGGCCAGGTCGAAGCCCAGCTCACGACCCTTGAGCTCGATGGACGCGCGACCGGCCATGTCCGAGATGAGCATCCGCATGTCGTTGCCCACCGCTGCCGGATCGGTGTGCTGGTACAGGTCCGGGTCGACCCGGATCGCGGACGCGTGCAGCCCCGCCTTGTGCGCGAACGCGCTGGCCCCGACGTAGGGCGAGCGCGCGAACGGCGAGATGTTCGTGATCTCGCTGATCGCGTGCGCGATGCGGGTCAGGTCCCGCAGTCCGCCCGGGCGCCCCTCGCTCGTCTTGAGCACGGGCAGGTCGTACTTGAGCTCCAGGTTGGCGACGACGGCCAGCAGGTCGGCGTTGCCGGTGCGCTCGCCGTACCCGTTGACGGTGCCCTGCACGTGGGTGCAGCCGGCCTCGACCGCGGCGAGCGTGTTGGCCACGGCGCAGCCCGAGTCGTTGTGCGCGTGCATGCCGAGGATCGCGTCCGGACCGACGGCGTCGCGGATCTCGTGCACGATCTGGGTCACCCACGCCGGCACCATCCCGCCGTTGGTGTCGCACAGGGCCACCACCTCGGCGCCCGCCTCGAACCCGGCCAGGACGGCCGCCCGCGAGTAGGCCGCGTCGAAGCGGTAGCCGTCGAAGAAGTGCTCCGCGTCGACGACGACCCGGCGCCCCTCGCGCACGAGGAACGCGACCGTGTCCGCGATCATCGCGATGTTCTCCTCGCCCGTCGTGCGCAGCGCGCGCTCGGCGTGCCGCAGGTCGTGCTTGGCGACGATGGCCACGACGGGCGCCTCGGAATCGACCAGGGCCCGCACCTGCGGGTCGTCGACCGCGCGCGTACCGGCCTTGCGCGTGCTGCCGAACGCCGCGAGCTCGGCGTTGCGGAAGTCGAGCTCCTTGGCCGCACGCTTGAAGAACTCGGTGTCCTTGGGCACCGCGCCCGGCCAGCCGCCCTCGATGAAGCCGACCCCGAGCTCGTCGAGCAGCGGCGCGATCAGCAGCTTGTCGGCGACCGAGAGGTTCATGCCCTCCTGCTGGGCGCCGTCGCGCAGGGTCGTGTCGTAGACCTGGAACGAGTTCAGTGCGGGGACGGACACGATGTGCTCTCTTCGGTGCGGCTACGGACGGACTGGGTGCTTCACCTACGAACGTTCACCTGCGACGTCGGTGCTGCTGCCTTCACGGCCCGGCGGGGTGTGCCGGTGCAGTCGACGGTAGCCGGGGCGGGGGTGATGCCTCGACCAACAAAAAGACCCCCCGGGGTACGGGAGGTCTGCGCGTCAGCGGGTGTGCCGACGCGCTACTCGATAATGAGGGTGGTGCTGTTCACCCTCGCATCGTGGCACACGTCACGTGCCGCGGTCACGCGTTCCACCCCTTGGACACACGGTCCACGCGCCGACCAGTCGATCGCGTGCCGGATCGCACGGGTCTGTCCGCTCGTGGCTAGCGTGGGGTCATGCGGCCGACCGGCCGCACGTGGGACGAGATCCAGGAGACCGTATGTCGATCCCCAACCCGCCGCCCGATCGCCAGTCGGCCTATCAGCCTCAGCCGGGCCAGCCAGCGGCATCGGTCCCGCCGCACCTCGCGGCCCCCACGACGCCCCAGCCCGTGGTGCCGGCGCCCCAGCCGGTCGCACCCGCACCGTTGCCCCCGGCGGTGGAGCCGGTGGCAGTCGCCTACCCGGTCCCTGTGGCGCCGCCGAGATCCACCGCTCCGTCCGTCGACAACGGTCGCTACTGGGCCGGTGTCGCTGCGACCGCCGTCGTCGCCGCGCTCGTCGGGCTCGTGGGCGTGGTGATCCTCGATCAGATCATCAAGATCAACCTGCTGATCAAAGACCTGTTCGGCACGGACTCGGAGGCCGCCGCCTACATCGTCGGCGGCATCCTGTGCGCCGTCGTCGCGGGTGCCCTCCTGCAGCTGCTCGTGATGACCACACCTCGGCCGCGTGCGTTCTTCGGCTGGATCATGTTCCTGGCGCTCGTAGTCGCGGCCCTCATCCCGCTCACGTGGGGCGGCACGACCAAGCAGGCAGTGGCGACCGGCCTGCTCAACCTGATCATCGGCATCGCGATCTGGTCGCTGCTGTCCGGCGTGCTCGCCCGCACGCTGCGGCCCGGCAGCGTCGTCGAGTAGCTCGCCTGCGCACGGCCGGACGGCCGGTCACCCATCGTCGGGTGACCGGCCGTCTCGCTGTGCGGCTCTACGCCAGCTGGTGGAGCCAGCCGTGCCGGTCGGCCGCGCGGCCGTACTGGATGTCGGTCAGCTCGGCACGGATGCGCGTCGTGATCGGACCGGCCGTGCCGTCGCCGACGGTCAGGTCGAACCCCTCGCCCGCGAGCCGGCCGATCGGCGTCATCACCGCGGCGGTCCCGCAGGCGAACACCTCGCTGACGCTGCCGTCGGCGAGCCCGGCCTTGAGCTCGGCCAGCGTGATCGGGCGCTCGGAGACCTCGTGCCCGGCGTCGGTGAGCAGGCGCAGGATCGAGGAGCGCGTGACGCCCTCGAGGATCGAGCCCGAGACCGGCGGCGTCGCGACGCTGCCGTCGGCGTACACGACGCAGACGTTCATCCCGCCGAGCTCTTCCAGGTAGGTGTTGGTCGACGCGTCCAGGAAGCACACCTGCTCGAAGCCCTTGGCGTAGGCCTCCTGCTGCGGGAGCAGGCTCGCGGCGTAGTTGCCGCCGCACTTGGCGCCGCCCGTGCCACCCGCGCCGGCGCGGTGGTAGTCCTCGGCGACCCAGATGGACACGGGCCGGACCCCGCCGGCGAAGTACGGGCCGACGGGCGACGCGATGACCAGGAACTCGGCCTCGAGCGAGGGCCGCACGCCGAGGAAGCTCTCCGAGGCGTACATGAACGGTCGCAGGTACAGGCTCGTCTCCTCGCCGCCGGGCACCCAGGCCACGTCGGTCGCGACGAGGGCCTGGATGGCGCCGAGGAAGTCGGCCTCGCTCAGCGGGGGGAGCGCGAGGCGGTGGGCCGACCTGGCGAACCGCGCGGCGTTGGACTGCGGACGGAACGTCCAGACCGAGCCGTCGGGGTGCTTGTACGCCTTGAGACCCTCGAAGATCTCCTGCGCGTAGTGCAGGACGGCCGTGGCCGGGTCCATCTGCAGCGGGCCGTACTTCTCGACGCGCCGGTTCGACCAGCCGGTCTCCTGCGAGTACGAGATGCGGGCCATGTGTTCGGTGAACACGGTGCCGAACTTCGGCGCGGCCAGCGCTGCCTCGCGCTGCGCGTCGGGGACGGGTGTGTCGGTCCGCGTGATCTCGAATGTGTCGGCGGACGTGGGTGTTGCCAGGGTGCTCATGATCGGGGGCCTTTCACCAGAGTCGGAAACGACGGTACCGGTGAGGACGGCCGGGTGTCTCTGCGCAGGACTAGCCGGCGATGCGCGCGGCGAGGTCCTTGCCCACCTCGGCCGTCGAACGTACTCGCGTGTGTGAGTCCTGGCCCTTGCGGTCCGCGATGTCGTCGGCGACGGCCTGCTCGACGCGGGCGGCCGCATCCGTCAGGCCGAGGTGCTCGAGCAGCAGCGCGACCGACAGCACCGTGGCCGTCGGGTCGGCCTTGCCCTGGCCCGCGATGTCGGGGGCCGAGCCGTGCACGGGCTCGAACATGCTGGGCGCGGTGCGGTCCGGGTTGATGTTGGCCGACGCCGCCAGTCCGATGCCGCCGGTGATGGCCGCGGCGAGGTCCGTGAGGATGTCGCCGAACAGGTTGTCGGTGACGATCACGTCGAACCGCGACGGGTTGGTGACCAGGAAGATCGTCGCCGCGTCCACGTGCAGGTAGTCGACGGTGACGTCGGGGAACTCCGCGTTCACGGCCTCGACCGTGCGGCGCCACAGGTGGCCGGCGTGCACCAGGACGTTGTGCTTGTGCACCAGCGTCAGCTTCTTGCGCGGGCGGGCCGCGGCACGGGCGAACGCGTCGCGGACCACGCGCTCCACGCCGAACGCCGTGTTCACGCTGACCTCGTTGGCCACCTCGTGCGGCGTGCCGACGCGGATGGCGCCGCCGTTGCCCACGTACGGACCCTCGGTGCCCTCACGGACCACCACGAAGTCGATCTCGCCGGGGTTGCCGAGCGGCGACGTCACGCCGGGGTACAGGCGGCTCGGGCGCAGGTTGACGTAGTGGTCCAGCGCGAAGCGGAGCTTGAGCAGCAGCCCCCGCTCGAGCACGCCCGACGGGACGCTCGGGTCGCCGATGGCACCCAGCAGGATCGCGTCGTGCCCGCGGATCGCGTCGAGGTCGGTGTCGGTCAGCGTCTCGCCGGTCGCGTGCCAGCGGCGCGCGCCCAGGTCGAAGTCGGTCGTCGACACCGTGACCGGGCCGCCGTGCAGCGCCGTGTCGAGCGCCAGGAGACCCTGCTCGACCACCTCGGTGCCGATGCCGTCCCCCGCCACGACGGCGAGGTTGATGTGCTGGGCAGCAGAGGTGTCGACCATGGATCGAGCCTAACCCCCGTCCCACGGCTCGGGACGGGCGTCTCAAATTGTGGCAGGGGGTCAGTCGACGGCCGGCGTCGGACCGCTGGTGGGGTAGATGATCTCGAACCGCTCCAGGACCACCTCAGAGGCCGACGTGAACGCGTCCCCGAGCACCGCCCCGAACGACGCCTCGTGCTCGGCGACCCACGACTCCAGCGACGCGTCGGGGCCACCCTCGGCGGCCGCGTGCTCGCCGGAGACCTCGTCGAACCGGACGACCTCGACCTCGGTGGTCCGCAGGACCGCCCGGGGCTCACCGTTCGCGTCCGTGACGATCGAGAGGTCGCCGACGCGGGGCACCTCGATACCCTCGCCCTGCAGCTGCGCGAGGAGGGTCGCGGTGCCGGACTTGGTGCCGTCGAGCACGCGGCCGAGGAGCTCGTCGGCCGCTGCACCGTCGCCGTACGACCAGGACGGCGGCGGCACGACGTCGTCCGGGGTGCCGCCCATGACCGCGTCCATCTTGCCGAGCCCGACGTGACCGCGGGCGGCCTGCCAGAACGCCGAGATCCGCAGATCCTCGACCTCCCCGACCGTGCCCTGCGTCGGTGCCTGCTCGTCGGTCATCGTCGTCCCTCCGTCGTCGGTGCACCCATCCTTGCGCACGCGCCCGACCGACCCTAACCGTCCGACCACATGCGCGCGCACGCCACACGCGCCGCCGTCGGAGCGGTCCGCCCGGCGACGCACTCAGCGGGGGGTGGAACGCCGAACGGCACCGCGGGCCAGGCCGGCGGTGCCGTTCGGGGTGGTGCGTGGACCGGTCAGCGCGCGGCGCTGCCCTCGACGTAGTCGGAGTCCGACGGCTTGACCCAGGCGAACAGCTTGCGCAGCTCGCGGCCGACGGGCTCGATCGGGTGGTTCTGACCCTTCTCGCGCAGGGCCTTGAACTCCGGGGCGCCGGCGTCCTGGTCGGCGATGAACCGGTCGGCGAACGCCCCCGACTGGATGTCGGCCAGCACGGCCTGCATGTTGGCCTTCACGTCGGGCGTGATGACGCGGGGGCCGGACACGTAGTCGCCGTACTCGGCGGTGTCGGACACCGACCAGCGCTGCTTGGTGATGCCACCCTCGAAGATGAGGTCGACGATCAGCTTCAGCTCGTGCAGGACCTCGAAGTAGGCGACCTCGGGCTGGTAGCCGGCCTCGGTCAGGGTCTCGAAGCCGTACTGGATGAGCTGCGAGACGCCACCGCACAGCACGGCCTGCTCACCGAACAGGTCGGTCTCGGTCTCCTCGGTGAAGGTCGTCTTGATGCCGGCGGCACGCAGCCCGCCGATCGCCTTGGCGTAGGACAGGGCCAGCGGCCACGCCTCGCCCGACGCGTCCTGCTCGACGGCCACGATGACCGGGACGCCACGACCGTCCACGTACTCGCGGCGCACGAGGTGACCGGGGCCCTTGGGCGCGACCATGATCACGTCGAGACCCGCGGACGGCTTGATGTAGCCGAAGCGGATGTTGAACCCGTGCCCGAAGACCAGCGCGGCGCCGTCCTTCAGGTTGGGCTCGATCTCCTCGCGGTACACGATCCGCTGGAACTGGTCCGGCGCCAGGATGACGACGACGTCGGCGTCGCGCACGGCGTCGGCGATCGAGGCGACCTTGAGGCCCTGGTTCTCGGCCTTGGCGCGGGACGCCGAGCCCTCGCGAAGGCCGACGGTCACGTCGACGCCGGAGTCGCGCAGGTTGAGGCTGTGCGCGTGCCCCTGGCTGCCGTAGCCGATGACGGCGACCTTCTTGTTGGCGATGACGGACAGGTCGGCATCGTCGTCGTAGAACAGCTCGGCCACGGTGGAATCTCCTCGGTGTGTGGTTCTTCTGCTTGCTTGCTGCTGACGGAAAGGAATGCTCAGGCGGATCTTCAGGCAGACCTGTTGACCCGCTCCAGGGCGCGGTCGGTGATGGAGCGCGAGCCGCGCCCGATCGCCACCGTGCCGGACTGCACGATCTCGCGGATCCCGAAGGGCTCCAGGGCGGCGAGCAGGGCATCGAGCTTGCCCGGGCCGCCGGTCGCCTCGATGACGACGGTGTCCGGGACGACGTCGACGACGTGCGCGCGGAAGAGCTGGACGACCTCGAGCACGCTGGTGCGCTGCGTGGTGTCGGCCTTGACCTTGACCAGCATGAGCTCGCGCTGCACGGAGGCGGCGTCCTCGAGCTCGACGATCTTGATGACGTTGATCAGCTTGTTCAGCTGCTTGGTCACCTGCTCGAGCGGGTGCTCGTCGACGTCGACGACCACCGTGATGCGCGAGATCTCGTCGTGCTCGGTAGGACCGACCGCGAGGGAGTGGATGTTGAAGGACCGTCGCGCGAACAGGCCGGCGACGCGCGTGAGCACGCCGGGCTTGTTCTCGACGAGGACCGACAGCGTGTGGCGGTTCATCTCAGTCACTCCTCGCGGTCCCACGCGGGGCTGATCCCACGCGCGTACTGGATGTTGTCGTTGCTCACGCCCGCCGCGACCATCGGCCACACCATCGCGTCGCGCGACACGGTGAAGTCGATGACCACGGGCTGGTCGTTGATCTCGAGGGCGCGCTTGATGGTCGAGTCGACGTCCGCGGCCGTCTCGCAGCGCAGACCCGCACACCCATAGGCGTCGGCCATCTTCACGAAGTCCGGGATCCGCACCGTGCCGTGCCCGGTGTTCAGGTCGGTGTTGGAGTAGCGGGACTCGTAGAACAGCGTCTGCCACTGGCGGACCATGCCCAGCGACGAGTTGTTGATGATGGCGACCTTGATCGGGATGCCGTTGATCGTGCAGGTGGCGAGCTCCTGGTTGGTCATCTGGAAGCAGCCGTCGCCGTCGATCGCCCACACGGTGCGCGACGGGTCGCCCACCTTGGCCCCCATGGCCGCCGGCACCGCGTAGCCCATGGTGCCGAGGCCGCCGGAGTTCAGCCACGAGTTGGGCCGCTGGTACTTGATGAACTGCGCGGCCCACATCTGGTGCTGGCCGACGCCGGCCGCGAAGATCGACTCCGGCCCGGACAGCTCGCCGATGCGCGAGATGACGTACTGCGGCGACAGGTGGCCGTCGGCCGGCTCGTCGTACCCGAGCGGGAACGTCGCGCGCCACTCGTCGAGCTGGCGCCACCATCCCTCGAGGTCCGGCTTGCCGTGCTGGACGTGCTCGCGGGCGAGCTCGGGCAGCAGGTCGGCCATGACCTCCTTGAGATCCCCGACGATCGGCACGTCCGCCGTGCGGTTCTTGCCGATCTCCGCGGGGTCGATGTCGGCGTGCACGATGGTCGCGCCGGGCGCGAAGCTCGACAGCAGGCCGGTCACGCGGTCGTCGAACCGGGCGCCGAGCGCCACGATCAGGTCCGCCTTCTGCAGCGCGGCGACGGCCGCGACCGTGCCGTGCATGCCGGGCATGCCCAGGTTCTGCGGGTGCGAGTCCGGCAGGGCGCCGCGGGCCATCAGCGTGGTCACCACCGGGGCGCCGGCGGCCTCGGTCAGCGCCTTGAGCTCGGCGGCCGCGCGTGCCCGGATGACACCTCCCCCGACGTAGAACACCGGCTTGCGCGACGTGGCGATCAGCCGCGCCGCCTCACGGATCTGCTTGGCGTGCGGCTTGGTCACCGGGTGGTAGCCGGGCAGGTTGAGCTCCTGCGGCCACGAGAACGTGGTGCGCGCCTGCATGGCCGACTTCGCGATGTCGACGAGCACCGGACCGGGACGGCCGGTCGAGGCGATGTGGAACGCCTCGGCGATCACGCGCGGGATGTCGTCCGGGTCAGTGACGAGGTAGTTGTGCTTGGTCACCGGGAGCGTGATGCCGACGATGTCGGCCTCCTGGAACGCGTCGGTGCCGATGAGGGACGCACCCACCTGCCCGGTGATCGCGACCAGCGGCACGGAGTCCATGTGCGCGTCGGCGATGGGGGTCACCAGGTTCGTCGCCCCGGGGCCCGAGGTCGCCATGCAGACGCCCACGCGGCCGGTCGCCGCGGCATAGCCCGCGGCCGCGTGGCCGCCGCCCTGCTCGTGGCGCACCAGGATGTGGCGCAGGCGCGTGGAGTCCATGAGCGGGTCGTACGTGGGCAGGATCGCGCCGCCCGGGATGCCGAAGACGACCTCGGCACCGGCCTCCTCGAGCGAGCGGACGATCGACTGCGCGCCGGTGACCTGCTCGGGCCCGATCGCGCTGGTGGTGGCTGCGGGGAGTCGGGGCGTGGTGACGGCCGCCGTCGTCGGGGCGGAGGTGGGCGTGCGCGGCGGTGCCGGGTGTGGGCCCTGGACCATCGATGTCTCCCTGGGTGCTGCGTTGGTGCTGGCTGGCGATGAACACAGAAAAGCCCCTCGAGCCACGGAACGGGCTGGACGAGGGGCGAGCGCGCTGACGAGGCCTGTGCGGGAGGCTTCAGCCGGCGCGCTCAGGAAGTACTACGACGAGGGTGATGTGCACGGGGACGACAGTACGCCCAGGTCTCGTGCATGTCACGCCACCGGCAGCGCGTCTCACATCGTGGTTCACGTGATCAGTGGGCGGACGCGTCGGCCGATTCGGGATCCATGTCGAACGCGGGCAGCCCGTCGATGCTGGTGCGGTTCTTGAGCCGGCGGTAGTCCGCCTGACCCTCGACGCCCTTGCGCTCCATGTACGGCGGCAGCAGGTCGCGCTCGCCGTCCAGGCTCATCAGCGGGACGCCGTACCCGCACGAGTCCGCGACCCGCTCGACGTCCACGACGATCACCGCGCGGGCCCCGGCGGTCGGCGGGAACAGCGCGGACAGCTCGTCGAAGCCCTCGTCGTAGAGCGTGACGAAGCGGCCGCGACCGTGCAGCCGGACGATGTTGGGCGGCCCCTGGAACGCGCAGAACATGATCGTGATGCGGCCGTTCTCGCGCAGGTGCGCGATGGTCTCCGAGCCGCTGGCCGTGATGTCCAGGTAGGCCACCGAGTGCTCGTCGAGCACCACGAAGGTCCCCCCGATCCCCTTGGGCGAGACGTTCACGTGCCCGTCCGGGCCGCTCGGCGCGGTCGCGACGAAGAACATCGGCTGCGCCTCGATGAACGTCCGCAGCCGGCCGTCGATCTTCTCGTGCACCTTGCCCACGACAGCTCTCCTCCCGGTTGCCTCGAGCCTACGTCCGGCCGTCCACCGGATTCAGGCGGGGCTCACCAGCCGGAATGAGGGCAGGCGGCGGCGCCGGACCAGCCACTCGGCGACCACCAGGTTGGGCAGGAAGCAGAGGAACGGGACGGCCGCGTAGGCGTTGGCGAACGCCGCGTCCGCGTCGGCGCCCGACGAGATCCACGGCGACTGCAGCCCCATGAGCAACCCGGTCCAGAGGCGCAGCGTGACGGCGGCGTAGGTCAGCGCGACGTTGCGGATCATCCAGGCCTGGTGGCTCGGCACGTCGCCGCCCCGGATCGCGTGGTAGCCGCGCCAGCCCGTACCGACCCAGAGGATCGCCAGGGTGCCGAACCCGAAGAACCCGACCATCCCCGCGGAGTTGACCGGGGCGAGAGTCAGCGCCGCCACCCCTGCCACCAGCACCGCGACGAGGTACAGGCGGCCGACCGCTCGGTGCACGACCCGGAAGCGGTCGCGCAGGCCTGCCCAGAACTGGACCGGGGCCAGCACCAGCGCGATCCCACCGGCGCCGACGTGGGCGTAGAACACGGCGTGCACCCAGGCGGGCTTGCCCTCGTAGGCGGCGGCGAGGCCGACCTTGTCGCCGGCCAGCTCGTGGAGCGGTGTGGTGAGGTACGGGCTGACCGCGTAGACCGCGATCGCGAGCGACGAGAGCAGGATCCACGTCCAGCCGACCCGGTTGCGCGGAGCCGTGCCGACCGACCGAGCGGTGCGGGGCGGTGCGCCTGTCGTCGTCATGTCTCGACGCTAGGGATCGCCGCAGGTCAGCGTCTGTGGGGCGAACCCACGCGCTAGGACGGTGGCTGACCCCCACGCCGGTAGACGCGCGCCTCCCACGGGCGCAGCGGCGGGGCCGGCGCCGCGTAGTTGGACAGGATCAGCTCGCCCGGGTCGTCGGCGAGCGAGACGTCCTGCGACGACCCGGAGAAGTTGCCGAGGACCGTGAGGGTGACCCCGTCGAACGAGCGCGTGAAGGCGTAGACGTGCTCGTGGTCGGGCAGCAGCATCGTGAAGTCGCCGAGCGCCACGACCGGGTCGTCGTGCCGCAGGGCGACCAGACGGCGGTAGTGGTGGAACACCGAGTCCGGGTCCGCGCGCTCGGCGACGGCGTTGACGACGCCGAAGTTCGCGTTGACGTCGATCCACGGGGTGCCGGTGGTGAAACCGGCGTTCGGGCCGGTCGACCACTGCATCGGGGTGCGGGCGTTGTCACGCCCCATCTCGGCGATGCCCACCATCGACCCCGACTCCGCCACGTGCCGCAGCGTCTCGATGTCGCGGTACTGGTCGAGGCGCGTGAAGTGCGCGTTCGTCATCCCGAGCTCCTCACCCTGGTAGACGTACGGGGTGCCGCGATGCAGGTGCAGGACGGTCGCGAGCATCGTCGCGGACTCTCGTCGGAACCGTCCGTCGTCGCCGAACCGGGACACCACGCGCGGCTGGTCGTGGTTGTCCCAGTAGAGGCTGTTCCAGCCCGCCTCGGCCAGTCCGGTCTGCCAGCGGCCGAACGACGCCTTGAGGTCAGCCAGCCGCAGCGGGTGCACGTCGAACTTGCCTCCCGGACCGTGGTCGAGACCGACGTGCTCGAACTGGAACACCATGTCGACCTCGGCGCGCGACGGGTCCGTGAAGTCCCGGGCCTGGTCGACCGTGACGCCCGGCATCTCGCCCACGGTCAGCAACCGGTCCGGACGGCCGGCGAACACCTCCCGGTGCATCTCCGCCAGGAACTCGTGGATCCGCGGGCCGCAGACGTACGACGCCGAACCGTCGGCCCACACGCCGTGGCTCACCGGTCCGTCGGGCAGCGAGACGTCCTTGGAGATCATGTTGATGACGTCCATGCGGAAGCCGTCCACCCCGCGGTCGAGCCACCAGCGCATCATGGCGTAGACGGCCTGCCGGACCTCGTCGTTCTCCCAGTTGAGGTCCGGCTGCTTGCGGGCGAACAGGTGCAGGTAGTACTCGCCGCTCGGCTCGTCCAGCTCCCAGACCGGCCCCGAGAAGAACGAGCCCCAGTTGGTCGGCTCGGCGCCCGGCGCCCCCGCCTCCAGGCCCGCACGGGGCGGGCGCCACCAGTACCAGTCCCGCTTCGGGCTCGTCGGGTCGCGGGACTCGACGAACCACGGGTGCTCGTCGGAGGTGTGGTTCACGACGAGGTCCATGACGAGCTTCATGCCCCGCGCGTGCAGGGCCGTGATCAAGGCGTCGAGGTCGTCCAGCGTGCCGAACATCGGGTCGACTGACTGGTAGTCACTGATGTCGTAGCCGTTGTCGTCCTGCGGGGAGGCGTAGACCGGCGACAGCCAGACGACGTCCACGCCGAGCTCGACGAGGTGGTCGAGGTGCATCAGGACTCCGGGCAGGTCACCGATCCCGTCACCGTTCGAGTCCGCGAACGACCGCGGGTACACCTGGTAGACGACGGCTCGGGTCCACCACGGCGCATCCTGGGCGCTCCAGCTCACTTGATGGCACCTCTCGTCACGCCGGAGATGACCCACCGCTGCGCGAAGACGTAGACGAGGATCATGGGAATCATCGCCATCAGGTACGACGCGAAGGCGACGGTGTAGTTGCTGCTGAACTGGCTCTGGAAAACGTACTGCTGGAGCGGGATCGTGGCGCCTCGGGGGTCGGACACGATGATCAGGGGCAGCAGGAAGTCGTTCCAGGCCCAGATTGCGGCGAGGATCCCGACGGTCGCGTTGATCGGCGTGAGCAGCGGGAAGATCACCTTCCAGAACACCGTCCACGTGTTGGCGCCGTCCATCACCGCGGCCTCTTCCAGCTCCTTCGGGATCGACTGGATGTAGGCGACGTACACGAAGATGTTGAACGACAGCCCGAACACCACGTACAGCAGGATCAGGCCGATCTGGTTGTCCAGGTGCAGCTGGGCGGTCAGCTTCGCCACGGTCAGCATGATGATCGGGAACGGGATGAACAGGGCCGCGATGAAGTAGAAGAACAGGCCCTTGAACAGCCTCTTGTGCATGTTGCGGGCGATCGCGTAGGCGATCATCGAGTTGGTCAGCAGCGTCAGCGTCACCGAGCAGACCGTGATGATGGCGCTGTTCAGGAACGACCGGCCGAAGTTGGTCAGCTTCCAGGCGTCACTGAAGTTGGCCCACCGGATCGGGTTCGGCCAGGTGAACCCCGCGCCCGTGAGCTGGTCGGGCGTCTTGAGCGCCGTGACCACCACGAGGTACATCGGCACGAGGATGCTGAGCGACAGGAAGATCAGGAGGCCCGTGAGCCACCAGTTCCGCTTGCCGCCCTCGTCGCCGTCCCCGTCGCGCTGCCGACGGCGCTTGGCGACCTTGGGCGGCAGGGCGTCGCCCGTCAGGACGATCTCTTCGCTGGCCGGGCGATCGGTCAGGACCGGGGCGCTCATCACGACACCTCTCGACGCTGCAGGACTCGGAGCTGGACGAGCGCGAACAGGATGATGACGATCATGAAGATCACCGAGTTGGCCATCTGGTAGCCGAACTCACCACCCTGGAAGCCGCCCTTGTAGATGAGGACGGAGACCGACTCGGTCGCCGTCCCTGGTCCGCCGCCCGTGAGGGCGATCACGTGGTCGAACACCTGCAGGAAGCCCTTGAGCGCCAGGACCATGTTGATGGTGAAGAACGCCGAGATCATCGGGAACGTGATGCTGCGGAACTTCCGCCAGGCGGACGCGCCGTCCAACGACGCGGCCTCGTAGAGCTCGGGCGGCACTGTCTGCAGCCCGGCGATGTACAAGATGATGTTGAACGCCGCCGCCTGCCACACCGCCAGGATCACGATGGCGATCCAGGCCAGGCTCGGGTCCGCCAGGATCGACGACGAGAACTTCTCGTTGCCCATCGCCTTCGCGATCGCCGGGATCGAGAACGTGAACAGGTACTGGAACACGTAGCCGATGACGATGATCGACAGGATCTGCGGCACGAAGTACACGGCCCGCAGCGACGTCTTGAACTTGATCCTGCTGTTCAGCGCCACCGCGATCGAGAGCGCGATGACGTTGACCAGGATCGTCGCGACGATCGCGAACTGGAAGGTGAACAGGTAGGAGTGCCGGACGCGGTCGTCCGAGAACAACGCCTTGTAGTTGGCCCAGCCGACGAAGTTGTACGGCCCGTACCCGGGTGAGTCCGTGAAGCTGTAGAAGATGCCCTGCAGCACAGGGACGGTGTGGAAGAGGAAGAACAGTGCGAACGCCGGCAGCACCATCCAGTAGAAGGTCCTGGGGGTGCGTGACGCTATGCCTCTGCGCTTCACCGGCGGGGTGTCGACGGGTGGCTTGACCCGCTCCTCGGTGGTGGTCATGACTTCACCGCCCCGAGTCCCCAGGTGCGTCGCGCGGCGACCTTGTCCCAGCTCTCGTCGAGTTTGGTGAGCATCTTGTTGGCGTCCTTGTCGGTGAGGTACTCCTGCAGCAGCGGCGCCAAGGGGATCGCCGGGATGAACTGGTGGTCGGTGAACCCCACCAACCGCCCGTCGTCGATGTACGACTGGATGCCCTCGAGCGCCGGGTCGTTGTTGGAGGCGCCTGCGATCGCGGGGATCGCGACCTGCGCCTCGGAGTACTTCTGCACCACGTCGGGCTGCATCAGGAACCGGATGAACTTCTCCGACGCCTCGGCGTGCTTCGAGTGCGCACCTTGCGTGACGAGGACGTCCACACCCGAGACGAGCGTGGTCTTGGCGGCGTCGTTGGTGGCCGGCAGCGCGAATGAGCCGACCGTGAACTTCGGCTTGAACGTCCGGATCTGCGGCACGGCGTAGCTGCCGAGCAGCAGCATCGCGGACTCGCCCTCGGCGAAGGCTCGGGTGCCGTCCTGGTACCCGAACGCCCCGGGATCCGGCTGCGTGTATTGATACAGCTCGCCGAGCTCGTCGATCGCCGTCCGCCAGCCCTTGGAGAACGTGGTCTTGTCCGCGAACCGGTCCTGGAAGAAGTTCGCCGGCGCGGTCTGGGCCGTCAAGGGCGCGAGCGGCGACTGCGGGGTCCATGCGTCCTTGAGCATCCCGTAGAAGGGTGTGATGCCCGCGGCCTTGAACTTCTTCGCCGCGGCGAGGAGCTCGTCCCACGTGGTCGGGACGGCCACACCCTCCTGCTTGAACAGAGCCTCGTTGTACAAGATGCCCGAGGCGTTCGCCGCGAAGGGGATCCCGTTGACCGCGTCCGGACTGCTCTCACCGAGCGCCTTCACGACCTTGATGTACCCGGGGTTGATCTCCTTGAGGAGGGGGTCGTCCCGGAAGTCCTTGAAGATCCCCGCCGACGCGAACTCGCCGTAGGTGCCATTGCCGTTGAGCGTCATGACGTCCGGTACGTCGTTCTTGACCAAGCGAGTACGCAAGGCGGTCTCGGGGTCGGCGACGTTCTGGATGACGACCTTGATGTCGGGGTTCTGCTTCTCGAACTGTGCGGTGAGGTCCTCGAAGTACTGCTTTGCCTCACCCTTGAACTGAAAGAACTGGATGGTCTCGCGTCCGTCGTTGCTGGAGCATGCAGCGAGGGGGACGACGAGGGCCGCCGCTGCGAGGCACGCGGCAAGACGGGCCCGGTATGAGGTCATGCGATGCCTCCTGGGGAGATGTGCGCGGGCTGCGGCGCGTCGATGCGCGTGGCCCGGACCAGCACGGAGCGCTCGGGGTAGAGGACGGGAGCACGAACCCCGACCTCGGACAGTGCGTACCCGGACATCCGGACGCCGTCCGTCCACCAGGGCAACGGGCTCTGGCCCGTGCCTTCGATGCGGTTCCCGGGCGGGAGCGGGCGCACGTCGTAGACGCCGTCCGGATCGAGACCGGGCAGCCGGAGCCACCCGCTCGGATAGGTGAGGGTCGTCGTCAGCTGGACGACCGCATAGACGGCCTCGCCCTGGTCGACGGCGACGACGCCGTGGACCCGCAGGGCTGGGTCGGGGTGGTCCGCATGGACGCGGCGACCGGTGTGCAGCAGTCCGCGCAGAGCCTTGTGCGCGGCGATCCACTCGGCCAGCCGAGCGCGCTCCTCGTCGGTGGCACGCGAGACGTCCCACTCCACCCCGAGGTGACCGAAGAACGCGGAGGCGGCGCGGAAGTCGAGCGTGTGCTGCCGTCCGGTCGAGTGCGAGACGGGGGCGCCCACATGCTCGCCGATCAGCTCGGGGGGCAGGAGCAGCTCCGTCCAGCGCTGGATCTGCTCGCGCTCGATCGGGTCGATGCAGTCGCTCGCCCACACCCGGTCGGTGCGCTCGAGGATCGCGAGGTCGACGCGCGCACCGCCGGCCGCACAGGACTCGATCTCGAGACCCGGGTGGCGTCCGCGCACGATGTCGAGCAGCCGGTAGACCGCGAGGGTCTGACCGTGCACGCCCGCCGTCCCGAGCGGACCGTGGCCGGCGTCGACCAGGTCGCGGTTGTGGTCCCACTTGAGGTAGGCGATCGGGTACTCGACGAGCAGCGCGTCGAGCCGGCTGAGGATGTGGTCGAACGCGTCCGGGTGCGCCAGGTCGAGCACCTGCTGCCGGCGCGACGAGGGAGGGACGCGGTCCGGCGGACCGAGGATCCAGTCCGGGTGGGCCCGCGCGAGGTCGGAGTCCGGGTTGACCATCTCCGGCTCGACCCACAGGCCGAACTGCATGCCGAGCGCCGTCACGTGGTCGGCGAGCGGGTGCAGCCCCTCGGGCCACACCTCGGGCGACACGTACCAGTCGCCGAGCCCGCGGCTGTCGTCTCGCCGCGACCCGAACCAGCCGTCGTCGAGCACGAACCGTTCGACGCCCAGCCCGGCCGCGAGCCCGGCCAGCTCGGTGAGGCGGTCGAGGTCGTGGTCGAAGTACACCGCCTCCCAGGTGTTGAGCGTGACCGGTCGGGGCGTGCGGGGGTGGTGCGGTCGCGCACGCAGGTGGTCGTGGAACCGGGACGCCAGCTCGTCGAGCCCGTCGCCGTGGCTGCCGTACAGCCAGGGCGACTCGTACGACTCCCCCGGCTCCAGGCGGACCTCACCGGGCAGCAGGAGCTCACCGCCCCCGAGCAGGCTCTCCCCCGAGATGGCCCGCTCCGCCAGCACGCGGTGGTTGCCGCTCCACGCGACGTGCACCCCCCAGACTCGGCCGGACCGCGCCCCGAAGCCTTCCTCTCCCGCCACGAGCAGGAGCGTCGCGTCGGCTCCCGGCCGCCCCCGGCGGCTCTCGCGCAGGTGCGTGCCGACGACGAACGGCAGTCGCTGCGGGCTGCGCTCGCGCAGGTGCCGACCCGTCGTGTCCAGCAGCTCGGTGGCGGTGTCCGGCACGGGGAGCGTCGGCAGGACGGCCTCGACGTCGAACGCGGTGCCGCCGGTGTTGTGCACGGTGGCACGCAGGCGCACAAGACCGGACGACGTGACCTCGATCTCCAGGGTCGCCCGCAAGCCGGCCCGTTCGTCAGCGGCATGCGCGACGAGGCGCTCCTCGGCCTGCTCGAGCTCCAGCATCCTCAGTCGCGGCGCGAAGTCGCTGCCGGCGCGATGGCCGGCCAACCCAGGCGTGCCGAGCCAGCCCGCGGCGTGCTCAGGGAGCACCGCGACCGGGACGGGAGCGTCCAGTCCGCCGCTGACGCGCTGCGGCACCTGGGCGTCCGCCAGCGCGACGAGCGCCTCGCCCGACATCACGCCTAGGTCCGCGCCCCAGTGGACGATCCGGGGCAAGCCGTCGCCCCGGACGTCCACCACGAGGCTCGTGCCGCCGGCACGCAGCTGCAGGGGCGCGGAGGTGCGGGACAGGACGGGCACGGCGACCCCTTCGGCGCGGGTGAATAGTTCCATAGTGGAAGGAACGTACAGGCTTGAGTGTGACCTACGCCACATGAACGCGCAATTCGACGGATATTTGCATCCGATGCGGAACAATCTGCCAAGATGGAGCCATGGTGCCCAAGCCGTTCGCGGGGATGCCTGAGGGGGGTCCACCCGCCTGGACACCCGAGGGCGGCACGGCTCTCGACGTCGCGCTCGAGGTCCTTCTGCGAGGACCGCTCTCCCGAGCCGAGCTCGCCCGGCGCCTCGACCTCTCCCAGGCGACCTTGTCCAGGCTCACCAAGCCGCTGGTGGAGCGCGGCCTGCTGGTGGAGTCGACGGGACGCGCCGACACGACCGCGGGCCGTCCTGGGCAGCCGCTGGACGTCGATCGGTCGTCGCACGCCTTCGTCGGCGTGAAGCTCACGGGCGAGGCCGCGCACGCGGTGCTGGTCGACCTCGGCGGCGCCGTCATCGCCGCGCGGACCGTCGACCTCGACTCGCACGAGCCCGACGCCGTGGCCGACCGGGTCGCCCTGGTGGCCGCCGAGCTGGCCGACACGCCGCGCGTCGTCGGCATCGGGGTCGGCCTCGGTGGCCACTCGCCCGACCGGTCGACGGTGCGGATCGCGCCGTTCCTCGACTGGCACGACGTGCCATTCGGGGAGCTGCTCGCCGAACGCACCGGCCTGCCGTGCGTCGTCGAGAACGACGTCGCCGCCCTGACCGCCGCGGAGCACTGGTTCGGTGCGGGTCGCGGTCTCCACACGTTCGCCGTGCTCACCGTGGGTGCAGGCGTCGGCTATGGGCTGGTCGTGCACGATCGAGTGCGCACTCATCCCGACATGGGCCTCGGGCTCGTCGGGCACTTCCCCGTCGACCCGAACGGTCCCCTGTGCGCCGAGGGCCACCGCGGATGCGCGACCGCGGTGCTCACCATCCCGTCGCTGACCCGGCAGGCGAGCTTGGCGCACGGTCGTCGGATCGGCTACGACGAGCTGATGGTCCTCGCCGAGCAGGGCGACGCCGTGGCCAGGCAGCTGGTCGACGAGGCCGCGCGCGGGCTCGGCCGGCTCGTCGCCGCCGTCGCCAACCTCACCATGCCCGACCGCATCGTGCTGACGGGCGAGGGCATCGCGCTCGCGACCGTCGGAGGGGAGGCTCTGCAGGACTCCATCGACCGCGAGCGCGACCCGCGTGCGTCGGTGCTGGACGTGGTGGTGCGGCCCGGCGACTTCACGCAGTGGGCCCGCGGCGCCGCGGTGGTCGCCCTGCAGGACTTCGTCCTGCGCAGCCCGTAGACGGTTCCCGCCGAGGTCACGTTCCAGATCAAGCGCCACGACCGTGGCGGGCCCCGCAGGGCGGAGCGCGCGACGCCGCTCAGGGCGCCGTCCGCCTCCGGGGCCGACCAGGGTGCCGCAGTCGAACGCCTGCGCTCGTCCCGAGCCCGGTCAGATGAGGACAGCGCCCTTGGACGCCGACTGCACCAGCTTGGCGTACTTGGCCAGGACGCCGCGGGTGTACTTGGCCGGCAGCGGCTCCCAGCCGTCCTTGCGCGCCTCGAGCTCCTCGGCCGGCACCAGCACCTCGAGCAGCTCGTTGGCCATGTCGAGACGGATCCGGTCGCCGTCCTTGACGAACGCGATCGGACCGCCGTCGACGGCCTCGGGCGCCACGTGCCCGACGCACAGGCCGGTGGTGCCGCCGGAGAAGCGTCCGTCGGTGAGCAGGAGCACGTCCTTGCCGAGGCCGGCGCCCTTGATCGCCCCGGTGATGGCGAGCATCTCGCGCATGCCCGGTCCGCCCTTGGGGCCCTCGTAGCGGATGACGACGACGTCGCCGGCGACGATCGTGCCGGCCTCCAGGGCGTCCAGCGCGTGGCGCTCGCGCTCGAAGACGCGGGCGGTGCCCTCGAAGACGTCGGAGTCGAACCCCGCGGACTTCACGACGGCGCCCTCGGGGGCCAGCGAGCCGTGCAGGATCGTGATGCCGCCGGTCTTGTGGATCGGGTTGGAGAGGGCGCGCAGGATCTTGCCGTCCGGGTCCGGCGGGTTCACGTCGGCCAGGTTCTCGGCCACCGTCTTGCCGGTCACGGTCAGGCAGTCGCCGTGCAGCAGACCGGCGTCGAGAAGGGCCTTCATGACGACCGGGACGCCGCCGATGCGGTCGATGTCGTTCATGACGTAGCGGCCGAACGGCTTGAGGTCGCCCAGGTGCGGCACCTTCGCCGCGACGCGGGAGAAGTCGGCGAGCGTGAGGTCGACCTCGGCCTCGTGCGCGATGGCCAGCAGGTGCAGGACCGCGTTGGTCGAGCCGCCGAACGCCATCACCACGGCGATGGCGTTCTCGAACGCCTCCTTGGTCATGATCTGGCGGGCCGTGATCCCCCGACGCAGCAGCTCGACGACGGCCTCGCCCGACTTGAAGGCGAAGGCGTCGCGACGACGGTCGGCGCTGGGCGGGGCGGCCGAGCCGGGCAGCGACATGCCCATGGCCTCGGCGACCGACGCCATCGTGTTGGCCGTGTACATGCCGCCGCACGCTCCCTCGCCGGGACAGATGGCACGCTCGATGCGGCCCACGTCCTCGCGGCTCATGAGCCCGGCGGCGCAGGCACCGACGGCTTCGAAGGCGTCGATGATCGTGACGTCCTTCTCGGTGCCGTCCGACAGCTTGACCCAGCCCGGCGCGATCGACCCCGCGTAGAGGAAGACGCTCGCCAGGTCGAGGCGGGCCGCGGCCATGAGCATTCCGGGCAGCGACTTGTCGCAGCCGGCCAGCAGCACGGAGCCGTCGAGGCGCTCGGCCTGCATCACGGTCTCCACCGAGTCGGCGATGATGTCGCGGCTCACCAGGGAGAAGTGCATGCCCTCGTGGCCCATCGAGATGCCGTCCGAGACCGAGATGGTGCCGAACTCGAGCGGGTAGCCACCGCCCGCGTGCACGCCGCTCTTGACCGCCTGGGCGAGGCGCTGGAGCGACAGGTTGCAGGGCGTGATCTCGTTCCACGAGCTCGCGACGCCGATCTGCGGCTTGGCGAAGTCGTCGTCACCGAGCCCGACCGCGCGGAGCATGCCGCGTGCGGCCGTCGCCTCGAGACCGTCGGTGACGGTGCGCGAGCGGGGCTTGATGTCGACGCCGTTGGAGGTGGGGGCCTTGTTGTCGGACGTCACGGTCATGTTCGCGAGTGTAGGACTGCCGGTCGGTTGCTCCGAGCGCGGGTCATCCTGCGGATAACCACATGCTGGACGCCCTCAGCTCCTGGAGCGCCCCTGCCAGGTGCAGACGCAGGCCTCGTTGCCTTCGACGTCGGCCAGCACCCAGAACCGTGGCGCGTAGCCGTCGTTGACCAGGTGCCCGCCGGCCGCGATCGATGCCGCGACGCGGGCCTCGGCCTCGTCGTGCGGCACCAGCACGTCGAGGTGGATGCGGTTGCGCTGCGGACGCGGCTCGTCCATCTGCTGGAACCAGAACGTAGGCCCGACACCGGCCGGGTCGGCCAGCTCGCTGCTGTCGCCGACGACGCGCTCGTCGTAGGCCAGCACCGCCTGCCAGAACGGGCGGACGGCCGGGATGTCCAGCGCGTCGATGGCGATCTCGACGGTCTCCGATCGCGGCGGCTTCCCGGTCAGGCCCAGCTCGTCCGCCAGGGCGCTGATGGTCGCCGCGAGGTCGACGTCCCGTTGCGTCAGGCCGCCCGCGTCATGGCTGGTCGTGGTCACCGCCACCTCGCCCCAGCGCAGCAGCACGTCCGGGTGGTGGTTCGCGGCGTCGGCCGCCTCGGCGATGCGCGCGACGAACGCGGCGGCACCGGCGAAGTCGTCGGCACCGAACGTGGCTCGCAACCGACCGCCGATCACGCGCCAGTGCCGGTCGTCGACCCGGTCGGTGACGACCGACCACTTCAGGATCTGCGTCATGCGCACCACCCTGCCATCGGGCGCCGACACCCGCTCGACGTCGGCCCCATTGGGTTCACGCCGATCCGCATCGGGCGCCTCCCCCGACCCTCGTCCCGACGGTCGCGCCTCGACGCGCGCGCCCGGGGCCCGGGCACGTACCGTCGCCGGATGCCGACCGTCCACTGGTTCCGCCGCGACCTGCGCCTGGCGGACAACCCGTCGCTGCTCGCCGCGGTGGAGGCCGCGCGTTCGTCCGACGACGGCACGGTCGTGCCTCTGTTCGTCGTCGATCCCGGGCTGTGGGCCACGGCCGGCGCGCCACGCCTCGCCTATCTCGCGGCCTCGTTGCGCGCCCTCGACGACTCGCTCGGCGGCCGGCTGGTGGTGCGCACCGGGCGAGCGGCTGACGTGGTCCCCGCGGTCGCCGCCGAGGTGGGCGCGGACGCCGTGCACGTCACCGCCGCCACCGAGCCGTACGGCAGGCGGCGCGACGAGTCGGTGGGCGTGCCCCTGATCCGCACCGGCTCTCCGTACGCCGTCGGACCGGGCCTCCTGCGGACGAGGACCGGCTCCCCGTTCCAGGTGTTCACGCCGTTCCGACGCGCGTGGCTGGAGCACGGCTGGGCCCCTGCCGCCCCGCGACCCTCGGGCAGCCCCTGGGCGCACCTGCGGTCGGACGGTCTGCCCGCCGCGCCGGCGACCGACGTCCGGCTGCCAGCCGCCGGGGAGGCCGCGGCGCTGCGCCGGTGGCACGAGTTCGTGCGCGACGGCCTGTCGTCCTACCCGACCGACCGCGACCGACCTGACGTCGGCGGGACGTCGCACATGTCGATCCCCCTGAAGTTCGGCGAGCTGCACCCGCGGACGCTGCTGGCCGACCTGCCCGCGACCGCCGACGTCTTCCGGTCCGAGCTGGCCTGGCGCGAGTTCCACGCCGACGTCCTGTGGCACCACCCGTCGGCGGCGCGGACCTCGTTGCGGGCCGTGGTGCCCGACGACTCGTGGGCCACCGGCCGCGGCGAGCTCGCCTCGTTCGCGGCCTGGGCGGAGGGACGGACGGGGTACCCGATCGTCGACGCCGGCATGCGGCAGCTGCGGGCCCTCGGATGGATACACAACCGCGTCCGCATGGTCGTCGCGTCGTTCCTGGTCAAGGACCTGCACGTGCGCTGGCAGCGGGGCGCCGAGCACTTCATGGCGTGGCTGGTCGACGGTGACGTCGCACAGAACCAGCTCAACTGGCAGTGGGTGGCGGGCACCGGGCGCGACGCCGCGCCGTACTTCCGGGTGTTCAACCCGGTGACGCAGGGTCGGAAGTTCGACCCGGTCGGCTCCTACGTCCGCGAGTGGGTGCCCGAGCTGCGCGGCATCGAGGGCGGCGCGGTCCACGAGCCGTGGAGGCTGCGCACGCCACCCGCCGGCTATCCAGCGCCGGTCGTCGACCACGCCGCCGAGCGTCGCGTGGCCCTGGACGACTTCCACCGCGGCCGGCCCGGACCGCCGAGGTAGTCGGTTGGCGACGAGATCGTGGGCCACAGCTGACGACCTCGTCGCCGGGTCACGATCTCGGCGGGACGCGGTGCGTCAGGAGGGGATCTGGGCGGCGCGGTACTCGTCCTCGAGGATGGCCATGATGATGGCGTCGCACCAGCCGTCGCCGTCGCGGTACGCGTCGCGCTTGCGGCCCTCGATGCGGAACCCGATGTTCTCGTAGAGCGACTTGGCGCGCGCGTTGATGCTCAGCACGTCGAGCTCGACGCGGTGCAGCCCGAGACCGTCGAAGGCGAGGCCGAGCACGAGCTGGATCCCCTCGGTGCCGTAGCCGCGGCCGCGGTACTGCGGTCCCATGGACAGGCGCAGGTTGGCCGACCCGACGTGCTCGTCGACCTCGTTCAGCACGATCTCACCGCGGAACGTGTCGTCGCCGTCGACCGTGACCGCGAAGTCGTACCGGTCCTGCGCGGTCGCTCGGCTGGCGCACCACGCGTCGATCTCCTGGCGCGTGAACGACGCCGTCGTGCCCGTCAGGCGGTTGCCCTCGGGGTCCGCCAGCATCTCCCACATCGCGTTCGCGTCGCTCGCGCGGATCGGTCGGAGCACGATCATCTCGCCCTGCAGCGTGGGCTTCTCCATCGTCCGCTCCTCTCGCGTCCGCCGAGACTACGGCCGATTTGTGGACACGGTGTTACGACCCGATCCGCTCCAGCAGCAGCTCCCGGACGCGCCCGGCGTCGGCCTGCCCGCGCGTCGCCTTCATGACCGCGCCGATGATCGCGCCGACCGGTCCGAGGTTGCCCGAGCGGATCTTCTCGGCGATGTCCGGCTGCGCGGCGAGCGCGGCGTCGATCGCGTCGAGCAGCGGGCCGTCGTCGGACACCACGCCCAGGCCGCGGGCGGCCACGACGTCGGCCGGGTCACCCTCACCCGCCAGGACGCCCTCGAGCACCTGGCGGGCCAGCTTGTCGTTGATCGCCCCGTCGTCGACCAGCTTCTGCAGCTGGCCGATCTGGGTGGGCGTCACCGCGAGGGCCTCGAGCTCGACGTCCTGCTGCTTGGCCGTGCGGGCCAGCTCGCCCATCCACCACTTGCGCGCGGCAGCGGGCGAAGCACCCGCGGCGATCGTCGTCTCGATGAGGTCGACGGCGCCGGCGTTGACCACGTCGCGCATCTCGGCGTCGGCGTACTCCCACTCGGCCTGGAGCCGGCGGCGACGAGCGGCCGGCATCTCCGGCAGGCCGGCGCGGATCTCCTCGACCCAGGCGCGGTCCGGCGCGATCGGCACCAGGTCGGGCTCCGGGAAGTACCGGTAGTCCTCGGCGTCCGACTTCACGCGGCCCGATGCCGTCGTGCCGGTGTCCTCGTGCCAGTGACGCGTCTCCTGGATGATCGCCACGCCGTCGTCGAGCTGCCCCGCCTGGCGGCTGACCTCGTAGCGCACGGCCCGTTCGACCGACCGGAACGAGTTGACGTTCTTGGTCTCGGTCCGGGTGCCGAGCGGGCTCTCGGGCGTCGGGCGGATCGAGACGTTGACGTCGGCTCGCACGTTGCCGCGCTCCATCTTCGCCTCGGAGACGCCCAGCGCGCGGAAGATGTCACGCAGCGTCTGGACGTAGGCGCGGGCCACCTCGGGCGCCCGCTCACCCGCGCCGGTGATCGGCTTGGTGACGATCTCCACCAGCGGGATGCCCGCCCGGTTGTAGTCGACCAGCGAGTACTCCGCGCCGTGGATGCGGCCGTCGGCGCCACCGATGTGCGTGTTCTTGCCCGCGTCCTCCTCCATGTGCGCGCGCTCGATGTCGACGCGGAAGATGCTCCCGTCGTCGAGCTCGACGTCGAGCCAGCCCTCGTAGGCGATCGGCTCGTCGTACTGGGAGGTCTGGAAGTTCTTGGGCACGTCCGGGTAGAAGTAGTTCTTCCGCGCGAACCGGCAGTTCTCGGCGATCGAGCAGTTCAACGCCAGGCCGATGCGGATGGCGTACTCCACGGCGGTCGCGTTGACGGCCGGCAGCGCGCCCGGCAGGCCCAGCGAGACGGGCGTGACCTGCGTGTTCGGCTCCGCGCCGAACGTGACCTCGGCGCCGTCGAACATCTTGGTGCGCGTGCCCAGCTCGACGTGCACCTCGATCCCGATGACCGTGTCGTAGCGCGCGACGGCGTCGTCGTAGTCCACCAGGGCGCTCATCGCGCGACCTCCAGCTCAGGAGCCTGGGCGAGCAGCGGGCCGCCCCAGCCGTTCTCGAGCAGCGCCTCGAGCGCCGCGCCCACGCGGTACAGCCGGTCGTCGGCCTTGGCCGGGGCCAGGATCTGGAAACCGACCGGCAGGCCGTCGTCGGACAGCCCGGCCGGCAGCGACATCCCGGGGATGCCCGCCAGGTTCGCCGGGATCGTCGCGACGTCGTTGAGGTACATCGCCAGCGGGTCGTCGAGCTTCTCGCCCAGCTTGAACGCCGTGGTCGGCGCCGTCGGGGAGACCAGCACGTCGGCGGCGCCGAACGCGGCCGTGAAGTCGCGCTGGATCAGCGTGCGGACCTTCTGCGCCGACCCGTAGTACGCGTCGTAGTAGCCGGCAGACAGGGCGTACGTACCCAGGATGACGCGGCGCTTGACCTCGTCGCCGAAGCCCTGGCCGCGGGTGGCGGACATGACGCGCTCAGCGGTCGGGTGGTCCTCCGGGACGACCCGCAGGCCGAACCGCATGCCGTCGAACTTGGCCAGGTTGCTGGACGCCTCGGCCGGCAGGATCAGGTAGTAGGCCGCGAGCGCGTACGTGAAGTGCGGGCAGGAGACCTCGACGATCTCGGCGCCCGCGCCCCGCAGCACCTCGAGCGACTCCTCGAACCGCGCGAGCACGCCCGGCTGGTAGCCCTCGCCCTGCAGCTCGGAGATGACGCCGACGCGCACGCCCGACAGGTCGCCGGTCGCGCCGAGACGGGCGGCGTCCACCAGACCGGGCAGCGGCTCGTCGATCGACGTGCTGTCGCGCGGGTCGTGGCCGCCGATGAGCTCGTGCAGGAGCGCCGAGTCCAGGACGGTGCGCGTGACCGGGCCGGCCTGGTCCAACGACGACGCCAGCGCGATGAGCCCGTACCGGGAGACGCCGCCGTAGGTCGGCTTGACCCCGACGGTGCCCGTGACGGCGGCGGGCTGGCGGATCGAGCCACCGGTGTCCGTGCCGATGGCCAGCGGAGCCTCGTACGCAGCCACGGCCGCGGCCGATCCGCCGCCCGAGCCGCCGGGGATGCGGTCGAGGTCCCACGGGTTGTGGGTGTTGCCGTACGCGGAGTGCTCGGTGGAGGAGCCCATCGCGAACTCGTCCATGTTGGTCTTGCCCAGGATCGGCAGACCGGCGGCCTTGAGCTTCTCGACGAGGGTCGCGTCGTACGGCGGCACCCAGCCCTCGAGGATCCGCGAGCCGGCCGTCGTCGGCAGACCCTTGGTGACGACGACGTCCTTGACGGCGATCGGGACTCCCGCGAGCGCGTGCAGGTCCTCCCCCGCGGCACGGCGCGCGTCGACGTCGGCCGCGACGGCCAGCGCCTCGTCGCCGCTCACGTGCAGGAACGCGTGCACCGCGGGCTCGACGCCGGCGATGCGGTCGAGGTGCGCCTGCGTCGCCTCGACGCTGGACACCCCCCTCGTGACGAGCGCGTCCGCGAGAGCGGCGGCGGACAGCCGCGTGAGATCGGCGCTCACGCGTCCTCCCCCAGGATCTGCGGCACCGCGAACTTGCCGTCGATCGACGCGGGCGCGGAGGCCAGCACCAGGTCCCGGTCCACCGGGGCCTCAGGCACGTCGGCGCGGAACACGTTGGTCAGCGGCAGGGGGTGGCTGGTGGCCGGCACGTCGGGCGTGGCGATCTCGCTCACGCGCGCGACCGACTCGACGATGACGTCGAGCTCGCCCGCGAGGCGGTCGAGCTCCGCCGGCGTCAGGTCGATCCGTGCCAGGCCCGCCACGCGCGCGACCTCGTCGCGAGAGAGGGTGGACATGGCTGGGAGTCTAGTCGGGCGCGCTCCCGGCGAGCGTCACCAGGGCCAGCACCGCCTGGGCGTAGGCGTCGGCGGCGTCGTCCGCGGAGAAGACCTGTTCCGGCCTGCCGGCGAGCTCCACGAGCACCTGGTAGCCGCCGAACGTCGAGCGCGCCAGGCTGCGGAACGTGCCGCCCAGCAGCTCACGCAGCTGGTCCTCGCGCGGAAGCCAGAGGGCGTCCTCCTGGGCCACGGAGTCCAACGCCCACTCGGTGGTGCCGTTGAACCCGAGCACCGTGCCCGTGGGGTACTCGTGCGGCTCGACCACCATGTCCGCGATCGTGAACACCTGGTCCTCGAGCCTGCGCACGGCGAACGTGTCGCCCGGGCTCGGGTGCCACCGCAGCCCGGCGTCGAGGAGCTGCTGCGCGCGTCCGACGCCGATCATGCGAGCCGCCGACGGTGTCCGACGAGCGCGAGCAGCGCGCCGCCCGAGACGAGCAGGACCGCCAGGATCCCCCACGAGATCGCATCGGTGCCCGTGGCGGACAGCGTCGGCTGCGGTACGACGACCGTCGCATCGTCCTGGACCAGCACCGCCGAGCAGTCCGGGCACAGAGGCTGTCCACCGGTCGCGGTGGCGACGTTGGTCAGCGACGTGCCGGGAGCGGCCGTCAACCGGGTGTGCACGACGATCGGCGGCGCGGCCTGTCCGACGGCCAGCGGGTCCGCATAGTTGCAGGTCACCGTGTCGGACAACGCGTTGCAGGTCCAGCCCGAACCGGCCGCGCTCACGAACACCATGCCCGCGGGCAGGTCGTCGACCATCGTGATCGGGGCCGTGGTCGCGTTCGGCCCGAGGTTGGTGACGACGATCTGGTACACCGGCAGCTCGCCCGGGATGCCGACGACGTCCTTGGTGATCGCGAGCTTCGACAGGCCGAGCACCTCGACGTCGTCCGTCGCGGTGTTGTTGTCGGGGTCCACGTCCTCGCTGGGCGTGCTCACCTCGGCGACGTTGGTCACCGACGGGTACGCGTCGGCATGGACCGAGACGACGAGCGTGATCTCGACAGGGGCGTCCATCGCGACGCCGGCGGCGATCGTGCACGTGACCGCCTGGCCGACCGCGGCGCAGGTGACGCCCGTGCCCGTGCCCGAGACATAGGTGACCCCGGCGGGCAGGTCGTCGGTGACCGTCACCGGACCGGGGTCGTCCGTCGGGCCCCCGTTGGCGACCGTGAGCGACCACGTGCCGTCGCTGCCGACGGTGAACGATCCCGCGTGCGTCTTGGTGATCGACAGGTCGACCTGCGGGGGCACCGTGACGGTGTCCGTCGCCGTGTTGTCGGCCGGATCGATCTCGGGCGTGCTGGTCGACACCGTCGCGACGTTGTCCACGCCCGGGTAGGCCGCCGGGCCGACCGTGACGACGACCTCGACGTCCGGTGCGTCGGCGCTTGGCGCCAGCGGGTCGGCCAGCTCGCACCGGACCAACGGACCCAGCTGCAGGCACGTCCAGTCGGTGCCCGTTGCGGACACGTACGTCAGACCGGTCGGCAGCGGGTCCCGGAGCACCACGTCGCGAGCCTCCGACGGGCCGTCGTTGTGCACGCCCACCGTGAACGTCAGGTCGTCGCCGATCCGCACGGGCCCGGCGTGCGCCTTGGTCACCGAGAGGTTGGCCGCCGTGTCCACGGTCACCGGGTCGGTGGCGGTGTTGTTGCCGAGCGTCGGGTCGGTCGTGCCCGACTCGACGCGGGCCGTGTTGGTGTACGTGCCTGCGTCGACCGTCGGATCGACCGCCACCGTGAGCAGCAGGTCCGGTGCCTTGTCGCCGGCGGCCAGGACCGTCACGTCGTCGAGGTCGCAGACCACGGTCGTCGCAGCGCCGTCCGGCGTACAGGTCCACGGTCCCGACGACGAGACGTACGTCAGCCCGGTCGGCAGCGTGTCGGTCACCTCGATGGGCGCCTGGGCGTCCGACGGGCCGTCGTTGGTCACGCCGATGGTGAAGACCACCTGCTGCCCGGCGGAGACGGTCCCCGACGGGTGGGTCTTCGTGATCGCGAGGTCCGCCTCCGCGACGACCGTGATGGTCGCGTCGTCCGTGTTGTTGCTGGTCACCGGGTCCGTGGTGGACGAGCCAACCGTCACCGCATTGGTCAGCGAGGTGCCGTCGAGCACGGTCGGCTCGACCTCGGCGACGACCGTGATCACGCTCGACGTACCCGCCGGGAACGACGCCCGGTCGCAGCCGACCGTCGACGGCCCTGCCGCGCACGTCCACCCGTCACCGACCGGTCCGCTCGCCGACACGCCGGTCAGCCCAGGCGGCAACGCGTCGGCGACGTGCACGTCGTCCGCGTCCGACGGTCCGATGTTGGTGATCGTCAGGGTGTAGGTGACCTGCTCGCCGGCGCGGAACGGACCCGCCCCGACCACGTCCTTGACCACGGCGAGGTCCGCGACGTCGCCGACGAGGACGACGTCCTCGGCGTCGTTGTTGGTCAGGTCCGGGTCCGTCTGCGGACCGTCGACCGACGCCTGGTTGAGGATCAGCGACGGTCCGGCGTCGGACGCGACCTGCACGGTGAGCAGGATCGGCGGGGCCAGCGCGGGCGTCGTCGGCGAGCCGCCCGCGATCCCGGTGGCACTGGTGCACGTGACCACGCCCGCGGCCTGCGTGCAGACCCACCCGGTCCCCGTCGCCGAGACGTAGGTGACGTCGGCGGGCAGGGCGTCCGTCACCACGATCGGTCCGACCGTCGCGGACGGCCCGAGGTTGGACGCCTGCAGCGTCCACTCGAACAGGTCGCCGGCGGTGGCGGGCCCCGTGTGCGTCTTGGCCAGTGCCAGGTCCGAGACCGACGTGAACGCCGTGTTGTCGGTGTCGGTGTTGTTCGCCAGGTTGGGGTCCGGCGTCGGCGAGGCGACGGTCGCCGTGTTGAGGAAGGCGCCGGTCCCCGCGCCGGAGTCGACATCGACCACGATGCTCACCTGGGTGGTCGCGCCGAGCGCGAGCCCGGCGGTGCTCGTGCACGTGACCACCTGCCCGGCGGCGGTGCAGCTCCACGTCCCCGACGGCGTGACCGTCGAGCTGAACCTCAGGCCGGTGGGCAGGGTGTCCGTGATCGTCAGGTTGGCCGCAGCGTCGGAGGGGCCGTTGTTCACCACGTCGAACCGGTAGACGCCCGTGGAGCCCGCGACGAACGTGCCGGTGTGCGACTTGGCCAGGGCGAGGTCCGCCGAGGTGGTGACCGGGAAGGTGCTGGTCGCGGTGTTGTTCGCTGTGTTCGGGTCCGGCGTCGTGCCCGACACGGTGGCCGTGTTGGTGATCGACCCCGTGACCGTCGGGGCGATGTGCGCGACGACGACGATCTGGGGGGCGACGGCGCCGGCCGCGAGGACCGTGGCACGGGTGCACGTGATCGTCTGGCCCGTCGCACCGCAGGTCCACCCGACGCCCACCGCGCTCACGAAGGTGGTCCCGGCAGGCAGGGTGTCGATGACCGTGATGGTGGGCTGGGAGTCCGACGGACCGTTGTTGGTCACGCCGACCGCCCACACGGTGTCCCCGCCCGCCACGCCGGGGCCTGCGTGCGACTTGCTGACCGCGAGGTCGGCGCTCGTGGTCACGGTCGCGGCGTCGGTGGTCGCGTTGTTCGCGGTGGCCGGGTCGTACGTCCTAGCGGTCACCGACGCGGCGTTGGTGAAAGACGTACCGCTCGGAGTCGTCGCGGGGATCGACGTCACCACCGCGATCGGCGGGAACGACGCCCCGGACGCCAGCGTCGCGCCCGCCGCGGTCCGGGTGCAGGTCAGCACACCGGCGACCGGCGGTGGGCAGGTCCATCCCGTCCCCGACGCCGACACGAACCCCGTGCCCGCCGGGAGCGTGTCGACGACCGTGAACGGCCCGACCGCGGGGTCCAGCCCGTTGTTGCGCACGACGACGCTCCAGGTGGCACTGCCACCCGCGACCACCGGATTCGCGTGCGTCTTGGTCACCTGGACGTCCGCGGAGTCGATCCGGGTCTGCGCCGAGACCTGCCCGTTGTCGTAGTCGCCGGCGAGGTTGCCGGTCGCGCCCGTCGCGTCCTCACCTTCCGCGCGAGCCCGGTTGACCTGCGGCACGGACGATCCGACACCGGGCGACGTCACGACCGTGGCGGTCGGCCGCAGCTGGAACTGCATCGAGGCCGACTCGCCCGGATGCACGGTGCCCAGGTCGGCCCAGCGCGCGACACCGGCGGTGATCACCGGGTCCGCGTAGGCGATCCCTGCACGCCCGGGCGCCGTGAGCACCGAGCTGCCGGGCACGAACTCCCAGCCGGTCGGGATCGTGTCGGTCAGGTCGACGCCGAAGGCCGGGGCGCCCCCGGTGTTCGTCGTCGCGACCTGCCAGGTGAAGGGCGAGCCGATGTAGGCCGGCGACGCGGAGACGGCCGTCTTGACCGTCTGCAGGTGCGGGAACGCGGGAGTGACGAGCGCGGTCGCGGTGGGGCCGACGTAGACGCGCCCGCCGCCCGGCAGCGACTGGTAGCTGGTGACCTGGACGGAGTTGGTCAGCGGCGTCGGGTCGAGGTTCTCCGACGGCGCGAGCGTGGCCACGTAGGTCACCGTCACCTCGGCTCCCGGCGGGTAGCCGACGCCGAGACCCCTCGTGTCCCAGGTGATCGTGCCTCCGCCGCGGACGGGGTCGTTGTCGGTCAGCACGCCACCGAAGCTGATCGCGTCGGGATCGACCACCACGCCGAGCGGCACGGTGTCGACGAGCACACCGTCGAACGAGTCGCTGACGTTCGGACCGCTCGCGTTGTGCGCGGTGATCGTGTACTCGAACCGGTCCGCCGGGCCCGGCGTCGGGTCGTCGACGACCTTGTCGATGGTCACGCTCGGCTCGAGCACCGTCACGGTCGCGCTGGCGAAGTCGCCCGGGGTGTCGAACGTCGCGTCGGCAGAGGTCGGCGCCCGGTTCGGGCTGTCCGCCGTCAGGTTCCAGGCCGTGTGCACGGTGTTGGTGAGGGGGACGCCGGCGACGTTGCCCGGCACGTCCGCGATCGTCCCCGTGTAGACGACGGTCGCGGTGCGCCGGTTGGCGTCGGGCGCGAAGTTGCCGAAGGTCCAGCCGATGAGGGTGGAACCGGCCGGTCCCGGTGCGTCGTCCAGGCGCACCGGCGTCGCCGTGCAGTCCTGCACCGGCACCGTCACGACGTGGCACACGTAGGAGGAGATGGTCACGTCGTCGATCCCCGCGGGCAGCTGGTCGATGAGGCTCAGGTCGTAGAAGGTGGTGTTGGCCGGAACCACGCCCGTGATCGTCCAGGTCACCTGCTGGCCGATCGTCGCACTGCTGGGCGAGACGGTCTTGGTGATGCCCGTGCCGATGATCGGGACGGTCGAGGACGCGGTGTCGGTGCCGGCTCTCTCGAGGGGGTTGTCGGGCGCCGTCGGGCCGGTCTTCCCGTCGTCGAGCGTCGAGCCCGAGAGCGTGACGTTGTTCGTGTACGACGTCGCCGCGACCGCATCGAGTGGCACCAGCGCGGTGTACGTCAGCACCACCGACGCGCCGGGCTCGACCGTGTCGAGCGCCCAGACGAGCGCGGTGGTCCCGGCCGCGCAGCCGTTGGCCGCCCCACCCGGCGCGGCGGGACTGCCCGGGATCGGACCGTACGCCTGGAAGATCATGCCGGCGGGCAGGCAGTCGACGACGAACGCGTCGTGCAGCGGTGTCCGGGCGGTGGCGCTGCCGTCGCCGTTCGCGTTCCGCGCGGTCACGGTGAACGTCACGGCCGTGCCGCCCGGGACGGGTGTGTCGGCGTCGTTGGTCTTGGTCACCTCCGGCCGGGGCTGGCGGATGTTGATCGTCCACGACGCTGTCGCCGGTGGCAGCGCCGAGCCCCCGAGGGTGGCCAGGCTGTCGAACCGGGCGGTGTTGATCGCCTGCAGGTTGTTCTGCGTGGCGCTCATGGCCGCCGGCGTGACCCGCGCCGTGAGCACCACCTCGAACCGCTGATCGAGGGCGGTCGCGTTGTTGTAGGTGCCGTCGAAGTCCACGGTGCCCGTCGCCGGGTCGAGCGTCACGGTCCCCGGGACCGGCGCGGTCGTCCCGCTGTCCGCATCGGGATGGAAGGTGAGCGTCGCGTCGCCCACCTGCTCGAACCCGGTCGGGAGCGGGTCCTTGAGGACGCCGTCGAACGACGCAGTGCCGGCGAGGATCCGCACGCCGTACGTGTAGGTCACCAGCTCGCCGATGGTCGCGTCGTTCTCGAGGTCGTTGTTCGTCTCGACGATCGACGTCGTGGCGGACTTGTCGACCACCGGGCCGGGCACGCGGACGTTCGACGGGTCGGATGCCGCCGGGGCGTCCCACTGCGGCGGCAGCACGCTCAGGTCGACGTTCTGCCGCGGGTAGAACGTCACGGTCCCGCCACCCGGGACGTTGGTCAGCGCCTCGTAGCTGCGCACGTACGCGGTGTCGGTGTAGACGGTGCTGACGCCCGCCGGGTCGGGGATCGTCGTGTCGTAGAGGATCGACTGCGTCGCGCCCGGGCCGATGCCCTGACCGGAGAGGTCCGGCTGTGTGCCGTCGATCGGGAACACCACCCGCAGCAGGCTCAGGTCGGCGGCACCGAGGAACGCCGGGTGCCCCGTCTGGCCGGGGTTCGTGCAGGTCACGGTCGGGGAGACGGCCTGCGCCGGCTCGAACCGCACGTCGGCGAGGTTGATGTCGTCGCACGTCAGCTGGGACGGGAGCTTGTCCCACACGTCCAGGGCGCCGACCTCGTAGCCGTTGGCCGTGCCCGCGACGCCAGCGTTGGTCACGTCGATGCGGAAGGTCGCGACGGACCCCGAGCGAACCTCCGACCCGTCGACGTTCGTGTTCGGGCCGTTGGGACCGGTAGATGGCACGTCGACCGACTCGACGCCCTTGACCACCTGGACCGGTGGGACGGGCGCACCCTCCATGACGAGGCTGTCGCGGAACGTCTCGGCGATCCCTGCGGAGTTCTCGACGCGCACCTTCATGAGGTTCGACCGGGTCAGCGCGGTGGTGCCCGGAGCCGCCGTCGTCACGTCGGCCTGGAGGACGGCCGCGAACACCGCGCCCGGATCCACGAACCGGTTGCCGCCCGGACGGGTCGTGCCGACGGTGAACTGCACGGCGGTGCTGGTCGAGGCGACGGTGAACGGCGCACCTGCGTTCGTGCTCGCGGCCACCGCCGACCCGGCGACGTACGTCATGGCGGGCGGCAGGAAGTCGGTGACCAGGGGGTTGCGGGTCTCGGTCAGGTCGGAGAACTCGACGGTGAGCAGGTAGCAGACCCGGTCGCCCTTGCGGAACACGGTCTCGTCGGGCGGGAACGACGACGGCTCGCCGTAGACGCTCACGTCGGTCGGGCACGTCCCGCCCGAGAGCGACCGTGGCGCGATGAGCTTCTCGATCGACTCCGAACCCGTCGTGAGCGTCCACTCGGAGTCGTCGAGCGCGATCGTGGTCCCGGTCTCGCCGGTCCCCGCGATCGGGGTCGTGGTGGCCGTGAGCGACGCGTGGTTGGTGAACGAGTCGCCCGTCGAGGTCGCCTGCCCGATCAGCGCACCGCCGAGGTAGGTCGAGAGCATCGCGGCGGAGTACGAGACGGTGGTCAGGGCGTCGGGGCCCTCGGCGATGGGGGCGAAAATCACGCCGAAGGTCCCGTCGACGTGCTGCGTCCCGGTGACGATCGCCGTGGAGGGCGCGGGCGCGCGTGACCCGTCGCAGGCCGCCAGGGCGCCGGTCGAGTAGTTGGTGCCGGGGCCGCCGAGCGGGCACGTGCCGTTGGGCAGCGTGTCGGACACGACGATGTCGGACGCGTCGACGTACTCGCTCGACTCGATCGTGAGCGTGTAGCGCACGGTTCCGCCGGAGAGGAACTCGGCGCGGTCCGCGCTCTTGCGCATCCGGACGTCCTCGATCGACACCCTGTTCCTGTCCGAGGCTGAGACCGTCGCCGGGGTGCCCGGAGCGGTGCTGCCCGCGAACGTGCCCGTGACCTGTGCGACGTTCGTCGCCGACTGCTCGGTGGTCGTCTCGCGCGTCGAAGGACCGGTGTTGTTGTCGAGGTTCGCGACCTGGAGCAGCCCGCCCGGAGCGGGGTCCGGGAACAGCGCGTTCGCGCGCAGCGGGACGCCCGCCGCGTAGCGCAGCGTGAAGCTGCTCGACGCCGCCATGTCCGGGATCGACCACTGCACCCGCGTGTAGATCCCCGCGGGGTAGGTGGTGCTGCCGTTCGGGGGCGGGTTCTGCACGGTCGTCACGGAGGTCGGTGTCAGGCAGTCGGCCGGTGCTGGGGTCGCCCCGAGCGACGGTGCTCCCGGGTACTCAGGTGCGGCGGAGTTGTCCACGCCACCGCAGCCGAGGAACTCGAGGGTGGCCGGGAGGTAGTCGGTCACGACGAGCCCGCTGCTGGCACCGGCGGGCGCGGTCTGCACGGTCAGCGAGTACACGGTCGTGTTGTCGTGCACGCCGCGCAACAGCTCACCCTCCGGGCTCGGCTCGGCCTTGGTGATCTGCAGGGCGGAGATGACGGTCGTCGTGGGGTTCGACGCCGCGTTCTCGGTCGCCGTGCCCGGCACGATCACACCCGTGTCGTCGAACTCCGGGGCGACGAACGGATCGGTGCTGCTGTAGACCTCGGCCGTGTTCTCGACCGTGGAGCCCACCGGGTACACCGTCGGGTCGGGCAGCACCTGGAACGTCAGGACCGCAGTCCCGTTGACGGAGAGGTCGGTGAGGTTCGACCACGTCAGCGTCGTCTGGCCCGAGTCCGGGTCCACCACCTGCGTCGGGTCGCCCGCACCGGCCGGAGTCGCCGAGCCCGGCACGTAGCTGACGCCGGGCGGGATCACGTCGCGGAACGCGAGGTTGTACTCCGTCGTGGCATCCGGGTTGCTCGACGGGTTGGTCACCGTGAGCGTGTAGGTGATGGGCTGGCCCGCCAGCACCTCCCCCGGAGCCGACTTGGACAGCTGGATCCCCGGTGCCGCGACCGCGACCGCGAGTGGTCCGAACAGGACCGCGACCAGCGTGAACACGCACGTCAGCACGGACGCGCGTACCCATGGGGCGCTCACGTCCTGCACCGCGGGGGCGCCAGTCACCTCTGTATGGTGCCTGATTTCTCGCGGATCGCACGAGTTGTCTGGTTTCACCCGGGTGGTCCCACCTGTCACACAGGTCACTTGCGCCACAGCGAGCGCGCGGCCCAGCAGGTCGCGCGCCGTCCGCACCGTGGCCCCTCAACCGCGGCGCGGACGACGCTCGTCCCCCGACGCCCATGTGCACGCCGGCCCCGTCTCAGCGCGTGCTGAACGCCGCGTCGAACGACGCCGCGGGCGGGTCGAACGCGTTGCGACGGACGAACTCCAGGGCCTGGGGCGCGCCGACGAGCCGGTCCATCCCGGCGTCCTCCCACTCCACCGAGATCGGCCCCGTGTAGCCGATCGAGTTGAGCACCCGGAACGCGTCCTGCCACGGCACGTCCCCGTTCCCGGTGGACACGAAGTCCCAGCCGCGGCGCGGGTCGCCCCACGGCAGGTGGCTGCCCAGGCGGCCGTTGCGGCCGTTGCCGATGCGCTTCTTCGTGTCCTTGCAGTCCACGTGGTAGATCCGGTCCCGGAACTCCCAGAGGAAGCCGACCGCGTCCAGGTCCTGCCAGACGAAGTGGCTCGGGTCCCAGTTGAGGCCGAAGGCGGTCCGGTGCCCGATGGCCTCGAGCGTGCGCACGGTGGTCCAGTAGTCGTAGGCGATCTCGCTGGGGTGCACCTCGTGCGCGAACCGGACGCCGACCTCGTCGAACACGTCGAGGATCGGGTTCCACCGGTCGGCGAAGTCCTGGTACCCGGCCTCGATCGTGTCGGCGCCGACCGGCGGGAACATGGCGACGTACTTCCAGATGCTCGACCCGGTGAAGCCGACGACCGTGTCGACGCCGAGCTTCGCGGCCAGCCGGGCGGTGTGCTTCATCTCCTCTGCGGCCCGCTGCCGGACGCCTTCGGGGTCGCCGTCGCCCCACACGCGGTCGGAGACGATGTCGCGGTGCCGCTGGTCGATCGGGTCGTCGCAGACGGCCTGGCCCTTGAGGTGGTTCGAGATCGCCCACACCTTCAGGTTGTACTTCTCCAGCAGCGCGAGCTTGCCGGCCACGTACTCGTCGTCGTCCCAGCGCCACGGGTCCAGGTGGTCGCCCCAGCAGGCGATCTCGAGGCCGTCGTAGCCCCACGACGACGCGAGCCGGGCGACCTCCTCGAAGGGCAGGTCGGCCCACTGGCCGGTGAACAGGGTGATCGGTCGTGCCATGGAACTCACTCCATCCTGGTCCGGGACCTCCCGGATCTGCTCGGGAACGCCGGGGCCGGGGACCGCACCGTCTTCGGTGCGGTCCCCGGCGCGCGGCGCCTTCAGTCGTGCGGCAGCGTCATGACTTCACCACGACGGTCACCTCCGTCGAGGTCGATCCGGCGACCCCCGCCGGTGCAGCCGGGACGAACGTCGCGGTCAGCTTCGCGGAGCCGACCGACGTCGCCGCGCTCAGGGTGTACACCGCCTTGCCGTCGGAGACGGCCACGGTGCCGACGGTCGTGCCGTTGCTGGCGAACACGACGGTGCCGGCGGTCCGACCGGTGTCCACGGACACCGTCGCCGTCAGCTTGACCGGCTTGTTCGTCCCGTACCTCTGGCTCGACGCGCTCGCCTTCAGGGTGGTCGCGGAGACCGCCTTGACGACCGTCACCGTCACCGCCGCCGAGGTCGATCCGGTCGACGCCGTCGGATCCGACGGGACGAACGTCGCGGTGAGCGCCGTGGCCCCGACGGTCGCGTCCGACCGGAGCCGGTAGGTCGCCTTCCCGGACGAGACGGGCGCCGAGTAGATCACCTGGCTTCCGGACCGGAACTCGACCGTGCCGGCCGGCACCCCTCCGCTGGTCAGCGTCACCTTGGCGGTCAGCAGCACCGGCTCGTCGGTGCCGAACGACTGCTGGGAGGCGCTGGCCGTCAGCTTGGTGGTCGACGCCGCGGCGTCCACCACGACCTGCCGGACGGGCGATGCCGACTCCGCCACGGTGGCGTTGCCTGCGAACTTCGCCTGCAACGCGTGGGTGCCCGCCTCCAGATCCGGCACGGTGACGGTCACCGTGCCCTTCCTGAGGATGCCGGCCCCGATCGGGACCGACCCGTCATACAGCGTCACCAGCTCGGCCCCGAGCGTTCCGGCGGTCACCACCGAGATGGTCACCTTGACGGGGCTGCCGACGGTGATCCGGCTGGCGGAGAGCGACATCGAGGTCACGGACGGCTTCAGCTGGACCTGCGTGGCCGGCACCGTGACCGACCGAGGACCGGCGACGTTCCCGGCCTTGTCGGTCGAACGGAACTCCACCACCTGGGCGGCCGAGGTCCGAGCGACGACGAACGGCGCGGAATAGGTCTTCCACGCTCCGGCGTCGACGCGGTACTGCGTCGACGCCACGCCCGAGGTGTCGTCCGACCGGACCAGGGTCACCGTGACGTCGGTGCTGTCGGCGTCCAGGTCGGCGGCGGTCTCCGGCGCCACGGAGTCCCGCTTGAGCGTCAGGGTCTTGACGGACTCGACGTTCCCGGCCTCGTCCGTGGCCCGGAACGTGATCGCCGTGATGCCGTCGGCGATCGTCAGGGGCGCCGTGTAGGCGGCCCAGGCGTCGTCCGTCAGCGCGTACTCGATCCCGGCGACACCGCTGTCGGCGTCGGTCGAGGTCAGGGTGACGCTCACGTCCCCGGTGTACCAGCCGTTCTGACCGTCCGGGCTGGACGGGTCGACGGTGGCCTTGGAGACCGGAGCCGTGGTGTCACCGGCGGCCGGGACGGTGACCGACTGCGTCGCCTCCGTGTTGCCGGCCTCGTCGACCGACCGGAGCTCCGCGGTCTGCTCCGCACTCGTCAGAGCGAGCTGGACCGGCGCGGTGTACGCCGACCACGTCTGCGTGCCGACCCGGTACTCGGTCCTGTCCACACCCGAGGTGGCGTCGACCGACGTGAGGGTCAGCAGACCCGTGTCGGAGACGGTCGCCGTGGTGACCGGCGCGGTCGCGTCGATCTTCGCGGACAGCGTCCGCGACCCCTCGGCGTTGCCGGCCTTGTCGGTGGCCGCGTACGCCACCGTGTGGACGCCGTCGCCGGTGAGGGCGACCGGAGCCGTGTAGGTCGCCGGGCTGCCACCGTCGACCGCTGCCGAGATGGCATCGATCCCGGAGCCGCCGCTCTCGTCGACGGCGGTCAGGCTGACGGTCACCGGACCGGTGTACCAGCCGTTCGCGCCGTTCGGCTGCGCCGGGTCCTTGGTGGCGGTGGTGATCGGCGCGGTGGTGTCCGCAGGAGCACCTCCGACCACGTGGAAGTAGTCGAACACCGCGGTGGCCGAACCGGTCTGGTTCACCCCCAGGGCGAACAGCCCGACCTTGCCGCCGGACGCCGCCGGGATGTTGGCGACCGTGTCCGCGAACTTCGTCCAGGCCACCCCGTCGGTCGAGTACCAACCGGCGAAGTTGTTGTCCTGGCGCTCCACCCGCAGGTACCAGACGCCCTGGGTCAGGTTGTTCAGGTTCGGCTGAGGCTGCTGCTGGACGTTGTCGATGACGCTGCGGAACTCCAGCCGACGGGCCACGGCGGCGCCGGGGTCGTTGTCGGTGATGAAGTCGAGCTTGACGTAGTTGCGGTCGTCGCCCAGGACCACGATGCCGGCCTGCTGGTAGTGCTCGTTCAGCGCCGAGCCGTCGACCTTGGTCTCGACCACCCAGTGGTTGCCCGCCGGCTGGTTCTGGACGATCACGTTGTTGCTCGTGTCGATCTCACCCGGCAAGGTGTCGATCGACAGCTTCCCTCCCCCGACCCGCAGGGCCGTGGCGTCGGGACGCAGCGTGGTCCACCGGCAGGTGACGAGTGCGTCACCGGTGAACTCGTCGTCCGGGGTGGAGACGGCTTCCGTCGGGTCCGGGCTCAGCCGGAACCAGTCGAAGGCCGCGTCGGTCACCGTGCCGGAGGCGTTGGCGAAGGCGGCCAGCCCGATCTTCGGGCTGCCCAGGCTCGCCTGGTCCTTGCGGATCGCGTCCCACCCGCTCCACGACTGGTCCGGGGAGATCCAGGTCGTCCCGTCCGTGGAGTACGACGGCGAGAGGGTCGTACCGTCACTGGTGATCCGCAGGTACACGGTGTCGGGGAAGGCGGTGCCGAGCGCGGCCGAGTTGGCCTCCTGCGCCGAGCCGCCGACCTCGTGGGCGAACTGGATGATGTGCTCGGCCGGGTTGCTGCTGCGGCCCTGCACGACGAGCTTCACGTAGTTCTCGTCGTTGGTGTACAGCAGCAGACCTGCCTGCTGGTACGCGGTGTACGCCTTGACGTTCACCTTCGTCGTGGCCTGCCACGCGCCCTTCGGCAGATCCTGCAGGACGATGTTGGTGACGTCGCCGCCGGCACCGTAGAGGTCGGTCTTGGACGCCGGGATGTGCAGCGCCCCGTCCCTGACCTGCAGGTCCTGGTTGGGCCGGACCACGGTGGTCCACCGGCCGGTGTTCAACGTGGTGCCGTCGAACTGGTCGGACAGGTTGCCGAAGCAGCCCTCCGGCGGTGCGTCGACGGTCACCGGGAAGGTGCGGCTCGCGGTGGCGCCGCCCGGGTCCGTCACCGTCAGCTTGGCGGTGTACTTCCCCGGCACGGTGTACGTGTACGACGCGGCAGCAGTGTCGGCGGTCGCACCGTCGGTCGTCCCGAAGTCCCAGTGGTAGGAGACGGCCTTGCCGTCCGGGTCGCTCGCCGAGGCCGTGGCCGCGACGCTCACCGGCACCGTGCCGGTGGTCGGCGTCAGGTCGGCCGCGGTGATCACGGGCCGCTCGTTCGCCGTCACGCCCTTGCCGATGAAGTCGACCCAGTTGACGTTCGCCACGGAGCCCGTGGTACCTGGCTTCGCTGCGACGAAGTAGATCGTGCCGGTGCCGGTCGGACGGTTGGCGAGGTCCACCCCGACGTTCTGGAAGGTCTGCCACCCTCCCGTGTTGTCGACGTGCACGGTGCCGAGCAGCGGGCCGCCCACCGGGTCGTTCCAGCGGATGTTGAAGTCAGCACCGCCGTCGGCGGGGCTGGCCGCGCGGACCTGGATCCGGTCGATCCCGCTCAGGTTGACCCGGGCGAAGGCGAACCAGTCGTCCGGCTCGATGAAGCCGATGTTCTGGGTGCCTCCCGCCGGGTCGGAGGTGGTCTCCTTCTGCACGCCGGGGTCTCCGGTGGAGGCGGACCCGGGCAGCCGGCCGGTCGAGTCGTAGTGCTCGGCCTGGTGGTGCTTGTCCTGCAGCACGACCGAGGTGGTGCCCGTCAGCGACGGGACCCCGCCCGCGGCGCCCTTGTCGGTGTAGGAGGCCTCGACGACCCAGAACAGGTGGACGTCGCCACCGTGCCCGCCGTCCTCGAGGGTCTGGACCACGCCCGTGCAGCCGGTCGTCTGGCTCATCGGGTGTGCGTGCGAGTCGCTGCCGGAGACGTGTCCGAGCAGGTTCTGCACGTGCACGTCGTCGCAGGAGATCGTGTGAGACGTGGTCGACCCGTCCTCGGGATCGGTCACGGTCACGTCAAAGTTGATCTGGTCGCCGAACTGGAAGAACCCGCCGTCCACCGGTGACGTGACTGTCACCGTCGGGCGGGTGTTCCCGCTGACCACCGAGACGCTGGACAGCCCGGAGCGGCCGTCGGGGTCGGTCGCGGTCAGCACCACGTTGTACGTGCCGGCCGCGAACGAGTGGCTCGGCGACGCCTCGGTCGAGGTCGTGCCGTCGCCGAAGTCCCACGAGTAGGTCAGCGCGTCGCCGTCCGGGTCCTTCGACCCGGCGGAGGAGAGCTGGACCGCCAGCGGGGCCGGCCCGGAGTCCACGTCCGCCGACGCCTTCGCGATGGGCGACCGGTTGCCGTAGACGTAGTCGATCCGGTAGATGCCGGAGTCGCCGTTGTTCTCCCAGCCGGAGCCCCAGTCGATGACGTAGAGGCTGCCGTCCGGACCGAACTTCGCGTCCATCATCTTGACCGAGCGCTGGCCCGCGCCGAGGCTCGCCTCGCTGATCTTCGTGACCTTCTGCAGACGACGGACGTCCGAGGTGGTCAGCAGCGAGTAGACGACGTTGTTGTTCCACTCACCGAAGAGCGCCTTGCCGTCCCAGTACGCGGGCCACTTGGTGTCCGACGTGCTCGTCTCGTCGTACCGGTACATCGGTCCGGCCATGGGTGCACCGCCGCCACCGACCTCGGCGAAGTCCTCCGCGGCGTTGTAGTGGTAGTAGAGCGTCGCCGGGATCGCCGGCGGCAGCTGCGCCAGACCGGTGTTGTTCGGCGAGTCGTTCACGGGGCCGCCCGCGCAGTCGTACGCGGGACCGGACTGGTGGGTGGTGAAGTTCCAGTGGTTGTAGGCCTTGTTCGGGCCCGTGCAGTAGGGCCAGCCGTAGTTGCCCGCCTTCGCGATGATGTTCCACTCGACGGTGTTCTGCGGGCCGCGGTTCGGGTCTGCCGAGCCGGCGTCAGGACCGTAGTCGGCGACGAACACGGTGCCCGTCTTGGGGTCGATGTTGATGCGGAAGGGGTTGCGGAACCCCATCCCGTAGACCTCGGGCCTGGTCTTGTCCGTACCGGGCGCGAACAGGTTCCCGGCGGGGACCGTGTAGGTGCCGTCGCCCTCGGGGTGGATGCGCAGGAGCTTGCCGGACAGCGAGTTCGTGTTGCCCGACGTGCGCTCGGAGTCCCAGGCCGCACGGCCGGCACCCTGGTCGAGCGGCGCGTAGCCGTCCGACGCGAACGGGTTGGTGTTGTCACCGGTGGCCAGGTAGAGGTCGCCGGACGTCTTGTCGAACACCATCGAGCCGCCGTGGTGGCAGCACTCGCCGCGCTGCACGGGCACCTTCAGCACGATCTTCTCCGACCCCTCGACGAGGGTGGTGGCCGCGGAGACCGTGAACCGGGAGAGCTGGTCGACACTGTCGGCGCCGGCCGGTGAGTAGAAGACGTACAGGTAGTTGTTCGTCGCGAAGTTCGGGTCGAGGGCCAGGCCCAGCACACCGGACTCGTTCGCGGTGAAGGCGTTCAGCGTCGCGACGGCCGACGTGTGGCCGGTGGTCGGGTCGATGACCTTGATCGAGCCCTCGCGCTCGATGTAGAAGACGCGCCCGTCCGCGGCCACGTCGAGCTGCATCGGGTCGAACGTGTTGTCGTCGAGCTTGACCAGCTCGTAGTTCTTCGGGACGGAGGCACCGCAGTCGGCCGGGACGACACCGGCGGTGGTCTCGATCCCGCCGGCGACCATCTGCAGGAAGCCCGCGTTCGACCAGTTGGTCGCGTCGTGGCCGAGGCCCAGGTAGAAGGACCGGCCGCCGTCGTAGTCCTGGCACCAGGCGATCGGGTGGTCGAGGCCCATCGTGCTGCCGGTGTACGAGCGCGCGTCCAGGGAGGCGAGCACGTGCACGCTGTCGCGCGGGTTGGTCTGGTAGTCGTAGAGCTCGTCGGTCAGGGTGAGCTCGTCACCCAGCCCCACGGTCGCGGGGTGGACCCGGTCCTCGAGGAGCACCTTGGTCTGCTGGATCGCCGGGTGCTGCTTGAAGTACGCCCCGACGAGGCCCTGGTACCAGGGCCAGTCGTAGTTGGCGTCGGCCGCGGCGTGGATGCCGAACCAGCCGCCGCCGTTCTCGACGTAGGACTGCAGGGCCTGCTGCTGCTCCGCGCTCAACAGGGCGGCTGCGTTGGGCGAGGTCGTCGAGAGGAACACGACCGTGGCGTACTGGGCGAGGTTCGCCGTCGTGAAGACCGACGAGTCCTCCGTGGCGTCGACGGTGAAGCCGTGCTCGGCACCGAGCGCGGTGATGCCCGCGATCCCGGCGACGATGCCGTCGGTGTGCCGGAAGCCCGCGGTCTTGGAGAACACCAGCACCTTGTACGGCTCGACGCCCTCCTCGTGCATCGGGAGGACCGACGGCAGCGCGTGCTCGAGCGCCGGCACCGCCGACGCGGGCTGGACGGCGCCGGTCGTCGCAGCGTCGGCGGCAGGCGCGACGCCGATCAGACCGGTGACGGCGAGCGCGACGGTCGCGACCAGCGCGGTCAGCGTTCGGCGAGGACGGAAGGGGAGGGTGGCTGCGACACCCTGCCCCTTCCGCCGCTGGGGGGTCATGCGGCGGTCCGTTCGCGGCGGGTGATCGCCTGCGGGTGGAGCGCGTGCTGACCGGCCGGCGAACGGCCGGCACGTCGGTCGAGAAGACCGGGCATGGTGAAGTCCTTTCGAGATCGGGCATGGATCGACGAAGGGCGCGCGCAGCCGCGCCTTCCTGCTGGAGATCTCCGCACCGGCCGGTTGCCGGCGGTGCGAGCTGGCCGCGAGTGCGGCAAGAGCGGGCTGCCTTCGGCAGCGGCGCGCGGCGGGGCCACGCAGCGGGTGCGACCCGGAGAGGGACCGCAGTCAGGCGGCGATCGGACCTGGACCGCCGTCAAGCGTCGATGAGCACCTCCCGGTTCGGATCGGTCAGGGCGTGATCTCCTGCCACGTGCTGGCGTCGGCGGCGCTGCGCTCGACGGCTTCGAGCACCCGCTGGACGCGCAGGCCGTCCGCGAAGCTGGGTTCGGGCTGCCGCCCCTCGGCGATGGCCGTCACCAGGTCCACGGCCTGGTGCGTGAACGCGTGCTCGTACCCGAGCCCGTGCCCCGCCGGCCACCACGCCGCGACGAAGGGATGCTCGGGCTCGGTCACGACGATGCGCCGGAAACCGGCTTCGGCGGCGGGCTGTGCGACGTCGAAGAAGTTCAGGACGTTCATGTCCTCGAAGTCGAACGCGACCGACCCTGCCGAGCCGTTGATCTCGAGCCTGATCGCGTTCTGCGCCCCCACGCGAACCGGGTCGCCTCGAACGTCGCCAGTCCCCCGCCCGACATCCGGCCGAGGAAGATCGCGGCGTCGTCGACGGTGACCGGACCGGTCTCGGTGCCTGCCGTGCCGTGCAGGCCGGAGTGCTCCGACGCCACGGGGCGTTCGTGCACGAAGGTCTCCAGGATCGCCGAGACACCGGTGACGGACTCGCCCGTGACGAACTGCGCGAGGTCGATGATGTGCGCGCCGATGTCCCCGAGCGCCCCCGAACCCGCCTTCTGCTTGTCCAGGCGCCAGGACAGCGGCGCGTTCGCGTCCGCGATCCAGTCCTGCAGGTACTGCGCGCGCACGTGCCGCACCGAACCGATCCGGCCGTCCGCCACGAGCTGGCGGGCGAGCTGGATCGCCGGCACACGACGGTAGGTGAACCCGACCATCGCGAGCTGCCCGTTCGCACGAGCCTGCTCGGCCGCCTCCGCCATCGCGACGGCCTCGCCCACCGAGTTGGCGAGCGGCTTCTCGCACAGGACGTGCTTGCCCGCCGCGAGCGCCGCGATGGCGATCTCGGCGTGGGTGTCGCCGGGTGTGCAGATGTCGACGAGGTCGATGTCGTCACGCGTGACGAGCGTCTTCCAGTCGGTCTCCACGCTCGACCAGCCGAGCCGCGCGGCGGCGGCGGTGACCGCCGCCTTGTCGCGACCTGCGACCGCCGCCATGTCCGGCTCCAGCGGCAGGTCGAAGAAGTGCGGGGCGTTGCGCCAGGCCTGCGAGTGCGCGACACCCATGAACGCGTAGCCGACCATGCCGACGCCGAGACGTCTTGTCATGGCTCACGCCTCCCCTCTGTGGTGGGCGCGCCGGACGGGTGGTCGTCCGGCGCCCGGTCGGCTAGGACTCGAAGGCCGTCGGCAGGAACTCGTCCACGTTGTCCTTGGTCACCACGGGTGCGAAGAGCTGGACCGTGCGGGGCACCTGCACGTCGACCAGGTCGCTCATGGCCTTGCCCTGCACGATGAGCCGGGCGAGCTTGACGCCGTCCGCGGCCTGCGTGGACGGGTAGATGACCGTCGCCTTGAGCACCGTGTTGTCGGCCTTGATGGCCTCCATGACGTTCTTCGAGCCGGCGCCACCGACCATGAAGAACTCGTCGCGACCCGCCGCCTCGATCGCCGCCAGGACGCCGACGCCCTGGTCGTCGTCGTGGTTCCAGATGGCGTCGAGCTTGGGCTGGGCCTGCAGCAGGTTGGCCGCCGCCGCCTCGCCGCCCTGGACCGTGAAGTCCGCCGCGACGCGGGCGTCGACCTTGAGCCCGCAGGTGGCCAGCGCGTCCTTGAAGCCGCGGCTGCGGTCCTGGGTCAGCGGCAGCGAGTCGATGCCGGCGATCTCGGCCACCTTGGCGCCGGTCTTGCCGCCGAGCTGGTCGCAGATGTAGGTGCCGGCGCTGACGCCCATGCCGTAGTTGTCGCCGAGGACCGTGGTCCGGGCCGCGTTCGGGTCGTCAAACTCGCGGTCGACGTTGATCACGACGATGCCTGCCTTCATGGCCTTGTTGGCCACCTCGGTCAGGGCGGCGCCGTCGAACGGCAGGAGCACGATCGCGTCAACGCCGTCGTTCATGAACTGCTCGATCTGGCTGATCTGCAGGTTCACGTCGTTGGTCGCCTCGGCCTGGACGAGCTTCACGTCCGAGTACTTCGCGGCCTCGGCGACGGCCGACTTGGTGATCGCGCCCATCCAGCCGTGGTCGGCCGCGGGGGCCGAGAAGCCGATGGTGACCATGTCGCCGGGCTCGTCGTTGCCACCGGGAACCACGGCGGGCGCCTCGGCGGCCGCGCTGCTGCCCTCGTCGGTCGGGGTGTTGGACGTGCAGCCGGCCACGACGAACGCGAGGGCTGCCGTGGCGCCGGCGACGGCGAGCCAGCGCCTGTGCAGGGATGTGGACATGACGATCCTCCTTGATCGGAATGCTTGATCGGAATGGGCTGGGTTTCGACGAGCTTGTTCGTCAGGTTCTTGCGCGCGAACGGTCGGCGATCCGCTGCTGGAGCAGCACGGCGACGACGATGATCACGCCCTTGACCACGGCCTGGGCCGAGATGGACAGGTTGTTCTGCGTGAAGACGTTGGTGAGCGTCGTGAAGATGAGGACGCCCAGGACGGTGCCGACGATGGTGCCGCGGCCTCCGACGAGGAGGGTGCCGCCGACGACGACGGCGGCGATGGCGTCGAGCTCGTAGAGCATGCCGTTGGTGGAGCTGCCGGCCGTCGTGCGGCCGAGCATCATGACGCCGCCGATGCCGGCCGCGAGACCGCTCAGTGCGTAGAGGTACATCGTGTGGCGCTTGACCTTGATCCCGGCGAGGCGGGCCGCCTCCGGGTTGCCGCCCACCGCGATGGTGCGGCGGCCGAACGTGGTGCGGTTGAGCAGGATCCAGCCGGCCACGGCGACGACGACGAAGATCCAGACGAGGGTCGGGATGCCGATGAGGTCACCGCGGAAGAAGTCGAGGAAGCCCTGGACCTTGACCACCTGCGTCTGCCGGTTGGCGATGATCTCCGCCAGTCCGCGCGCGGAGACCATCATGGCCAGGGTCGCGATGAACGCGACGACCTTGCCGTACGCGATGAGCACCCCGTTGACCAGGCCCGCGCCCACGCCGACCGCGAGCGCGCAGAAGACCATGACGATCCAGTTGGTGTCCTTCGCGAGCGTCTGGGTGGCCAACGTGGAGGCCCACACCGACGCGAGTCCGACCACCGAGCCGACCGACAGGTCGATGCCGCCGCCGGTGATGACGAAGGTCATCCCGATGCTCAGCACCCCGAGGACCGCCGCCAGGCGCAGGATCGTCAGCAGGTTGTCGACGCTGGCGAACCGGTCGCCGGCCGTGACGACGCCCACGACGCAGATGGCGACCAAGGCGATGACCAGACCGATGTTGCGACCCGCAGGACCGCGCAGCAGCCCTGCGCGCGGGACCTTCTTCTCCGTGTCGACGACGTCGGGGACGACCGTCGTGATCTCCTGCTCGCTCACGCGGCACTTCCTTCCATGACGAGGTCGAGCACGCGGTGCTCGTCGATGCCGGTCGCGGGCCCGTCGTGGACCACGCGCCCTTCGGAGATCACGAGGATCCGGTCGGACAGGCCGATGACCTCGGCGATCTCGCTGGAGACCACGACGACCGCCGCGCCGCTCTTCGCGAGGTCCGCGATGAGGGCATAGATCTCGGCGCGGGCGCCCACGTCGACGCCGCGGGTCGGCTCGTCGAGGAGCAGCACCCGGCAGCCGTGGACGAGCCAGCGCGCGAGCAGCACCTTCTGCTGGTTGCCGCCGGACAGCGTGCGGGCGCTGCGCTCGGGGTCCGAGGGACGCACGTCGAGCGCGTCGATCTGCTCGCGCGCGGCGCGCAGCTCGGACCGCTCGTCGAGGAACGACGCCGTCGCGGTCCGCGAGAACGTCGAGAGCGTGATGTTGCGGTAGACCGGCTCGTCGAGGAGCAGACCCTGGCTCTTGCGCTCCTCCGGGCACAGCCCGATGCCGGCCTTGACCGCGTCGCTGACCGCACCCGCACGGAGGCGGTCGCCACCCACGGCGACGGTGCCCGTGCTGCGCCTGCGTGCGCCGAAGATGGTCTCGAGGATCTCCGTGCGACCCGACCCGACGAGCCCGGCCAGCCCGACGACCTCGCCGGCGCGCACGTCGAAGGAGACGTCGGAGAACGCCCCTCGCAGGCTCAGCCCGTCGACGTGCAGCACCGTGGCGGCGTCGTCGGCGACGGGCGGCCTGGGCGCGATGGCGTACTCGACCGTGCGGCCGGTCATCAGCCGGATCAGGTCGGCGGTCGGCGTCGCGGCGACCGGGAGGCCCGTCGCGACCGTGCGGCCGTCCTTCAGGACGGTGATCCGGTCGCCGATCTGCCGGATCTCGTCGAGCCGGTGCGAGATGTAGACGACGGCGACGCCCGAGCTGGTGAGCTCGTGCACCACCCGGAACAGGTTCTTGACCTCTTCGGCGTCGAGCACGGCGGACGGCTCGTCCATGACGATCACGCGGGCGTCGTGCGAAAGAGCGCGGGCCATGCTGACGATCTGCTTGCCCGCCGCGGAGAGCTGGCCGACCTCGCGGTGGGGCGAGATGTCGCCGTGCCCGAGGCGCCGGAGGATCGCGCGGGTCTGGACGGTGGCGGCGCGACGCTGCGAGAAGCCGCCGACCGCGAGCTCGTGGCCGAGGTAGATGTTCTCCGCGACCGAGAGCCCGTCGACGACGTCGAGCTCCTGGTACATCGTCGCGATGCCGAGCTTCAGGCCCGCGACCGGGTGGGAGATGGTGACGGGCTCGCCGTCGATGAGGATCTCGCCCTCGTCGGGCTGGTGAGCCCCGGCGAGGACCTTGATGAGGGTGGACTTGCCGGCGCCGTTCTGACCGAGCAGGCAGTGGACCTCGCCGGCACGGATCTCGAGGTCGACACCGTCGAGCGCCCTCGCACCGGGGAAGTGCTTGACGATGCCGCGCATCTGCAGCAGGGGTGGGTCCGCTTTGACCATGTTGCGCAACCTAGGACCGACTTCTGTCGCGCGTCAAGCAAAAGTCGATAACCGCGTGTCAGAGTTACGCGAACGTGACCTACACAAGCCGGAATGGTTCACTGTGCCCATGGACGAGCTCCTCAAGTTCGCCCCCAAGCCGACGGGCGCCGGGGAGATGTTCCAGCTGCTCCGCGACGGGCAGCCGAGAACACGCTCTGACCTGGCCACTCTCACCGGTCAGGCCCGCTCCACGATCGCCGCGCGCGTCGACCTCCTGCTCTCCTCGGGGTTCGTCGCGCCGGCCGGCGAGGCCACGTCCACGGGTGGCCGACCACCCGCGACGTTCGCGTTCAACCCCGCCGCGCGGGTGGTCCTCGCGGTCGACCTCGGGGCGACGCACGCCCGGCTCGCCCTGACCGATCTCGTCGGCACCGTTCTCGCGGAGGTCGGTGAACCCGTCGCGATCGCGGAGGGGCCCACCGTCGTCCTGGACCGCGTCGTCGCCCTCGGTCACGACCTGCTCACGACGGCGGGACGGCCGCTGTCCGACCTGGTCAGCGTCGGCGTCGGGCTCCCCGGACCGGTCGAGCACCTGTCGGGCCGGCCCATCAACCCCCCGATCATGCCGGGCTGGGACGACGCTGACGTGCCGGCACACCTGTCCCGCCAGCTCTCGGGCGTCCCCGTGCTCGTCGACAACGACGTGAACGTCATGGCGCTGGGCGAGCACACGACGCAGTGGCCCACCGTCGACCACCTGCTGTTCGTCAAGGTGGCGACCGGGATCGGCGCCGGGATCATCTCCGACGGCCAGATCCGGCGCGGCGCCCAGGGTGCGGCGGGCGACCTCGGGCACATCGCGGTGCCCGGCGGTGCGAAGCTTCCGTGCCGGTGCGGGAACACCGGCTGCCTCGAGGCCCTGTCCAGCGGACCCGCGATCGCCGACGCGCTGCGCGCCCTGGGCGTCGATGCCCGGACGAGTGCCGACGTCGTCGCCCTCGTGCGGGCCGGCGACCCCGACGCCAGCCGGGAGGTCCGCGAGGCCGGGCGCCGCATCGGTGACGTGCTCGCCGCGTGCGTGAGCATGCTCAACCCGTCGGTCATCGTGATCGGCGGGATCGTCGCCGAGGCGGGCGAGCACCTGCTGGCCGGAATCCGCGAGGTCGTCTACCGGCGGTCCTTGCCGCTGGCGACGCAGCACCTGCGTATCGTCGCCTCTCGGACCAAGGGACGCGCCGGGGTGCTCGGCGCGTCCGCGATGGCCTCCGAGCACGTCCTGTCACCCGCTGCGATCGACAGTCTCATCTCCTAGGAGTCGTCCCGTGCCACAACAACGCCGAGCACTCGTCGTCCGGGGAGGCTGGGACGGCCACGCCCCCGAGGAGGCCGTCGACCTGTTCCTGCCGTTCCTGCGCGAGCACGACTTCGACGTCGTCGTTGAGGGCTCGCTCGAGGTCTACGCCGACGCCTCCCTCATGGCCTCGACCGACCTCGTCGTGCAGTGCTGGACCATGGGCGAGATCCTCGCCGACGAGCTCCACGGCCTGCGCGACGCCGTCGCCGCCGGCACCGGGTTCGCGGGCTGGCACGGCGGGGTCGTCGACTCGTTCCGGATGGCGACGGACTATCTGCAGCTCGTCGGCGCCCAGTTCGCGGCGCACCCCGGCGGGATCGTCGACCACACCGTCCAGATCGTGCCGGGCCGGGCCGACGACCCGATCGTCGACGGGATCGCCGACTTCGCCCTCCGCTCCGAGCAGTACTGGCTGCTCTCCGACGACCTCAACGACGTGCTCGCCACCACGACGATCACGCCCGGGCCCGACGACCACTGGCTCGTACCGCAGACGTCGCCGGCCGTCTGGAAGCGGCTCTGGGGCGAGGGTCGGGTGTTCGTCTGCGCGCCGGGTCACCAGCTGGCCGACCTCGAGCTGCCGCCGGTGCGCACGATCATCGAACGCGGGCTCCTGTGGGCCGCCCGCTGACCGTCGGGCTCGATCCGTCAGCGGCGCGACGCGCGCACAAGGTCGGGGCCTGACCCCCTTCCATCGAGCGTGGCAGGTCAGGTGCCGGTCAGTGGGCTTCTCGTTGCCGGTAGGTGTACCGGTCGGCGGGTTCGAACCCGAGACCCCAGTAGAGCGCGGCGGCGGCCTGGTTGTGGGCCTCGACCTGCAGGAACACCCGGCGCGCGCCGCGCTCCCGCGCGTCGTGCAGCGCGTGGAGCGTCAGGGCGCGCGCGAGGCCGCGACGTCGCGCGGAGCCCGCGACGACGAGGCATGACAGCGCCGCCCAGTCCTGCGTGACCGTCACCCGGACGACCGCCACCGGCGAGGTGTCGTAGGTCGAGGTCATCGACAGGTAGCGCGCCGGGACGCCGGTGAGGATCGCGCGACCGGTCGCCCGGTCCGCGGAGTCGTCCTTGGCGCCCAGCCACAGCGCGAGCCAGTCGTCGTCCGGATCGTCGCGCTCCTCGATCCGCACGCCCGGCAGGTCGAGCCGACCCGGCAGGGCGGGATCGCCGACGAGCGAGCGCACCAGGACGTCGGTCTCCGAGACGGTCCGGTACCCGCGGGCGTCGAGCATCGCGGCCACCTCGACGCAGACCGGCGGGACCACGGTCGACTCGCCCGCTCCCCCCGAACCGACGGGACGCGGCGTCCGGACGATGCTCGGCAGCCCGGCGTCCGCGTAGACCTGCTCGATCCGGTCCAGCGCGCCCATCGGGTCGGCCGGCGTCCCGGTCAGCAGGGCGCTGTTTGCCCGCCGGGTCAGGCCGCCCGACACGCCGACCCGCCAGCCGTCGACCTCGACCACCTGCAGCGGCGGCCAGGTCCGCGACTCGACCAGCGCACCCGGGGGCTCCGGCGGGGTCCAGGTCTGCACGCGCAGGTGCACGTACTCGTGCCCCCAGTCGCGCTCGGGCGCGGCGACGAAGCCGAGCCGGGCGTACAGCCGGTGCGCCGTGACCATCGAGTCGAGCGTCGAGAGCACCACCCGACGGGCGCCCGACGCGACGGCGTACCCGAGCGCGGCCCGCATGAGCGCCTCGGCGATACCGCGACCGCGGGCGCGCGGGGCCACCGCGAGCATCCGCACCTCGAGCTCGCCGGGCTCGGCGACCTCGGCGTAGGTGGTGCCGTACGGCGCCAGCGTCACCGTCCCGACGACGGTCTGGCTGCCGTCGGAGTCCTCGCACGGCACCGTCGCCACCAGGAGCATCGCGTCGCGGGCCCGCCTCGTCGCGTCCCGCAGCTGGGCCTCGTACTCGTCGTCCTCGTCGAGCAGCCGGTCCGCGAGGTAGGCCTCGGCCGTCAGCGCGCCGGCACCCGCGATCTCGTCGTTCCGCGCCAGGCGGACGGTCGGCCCGGTCGTTTCCGCCACCGCCTTCACGCCGTCGCCACCCTCACGGGGCCGGGTCCGCTCGTGCGTCGTCGGCCACCCCGCTCGGTCCCTGCGCGAGAAGCCGCTCGAACCCGGCCTCGTCGAGGATGCGCAGCCCGAGCTCGCGCGCCTTGGACTCCTTGGAGCCCGCGTTCTCGCCGACCACCACGAAGTCCGTGTTCTTCGAGACGCTGCCGGCCGACTTCCCACCGCGGGCCAGGATCGCCTCCTTGGCCCCGTCCCGGCTGAACCGCTCGAGCCCGCCCGTGACCACGACCGTGAGCCCCTCGAGCGTGCGCGGCGCGGACTCGTCGCGCTCCTCGCTCATCCGCACGCCCGCCGCCGCCCACTTGTCGACGATCGCCTGGTGCCACTTGTCGTCCTCGCCCGGCTGCGCGAACCAGGCCACGACCGCCCCCGCGATGGTCGGCCCGACCCCTTCGGCCGCCCCGATCTCCTCCTCCGACGCCGACGCGATCGCCGGGATCGACGCGAAGTGCTGCGCGAGCGCCCGCGCCGCCGTCGGCCCGACGTGCCGGATCGAGAGCGCGACGATCACCCGCCACAGCGCCGCGCCCTTGGCCTTCTCCAGGTTGCCCAGCAGCGCCGACCCGGTGGCGTTCAGGTCCCCGGCCTCGCGCACAACGCCGCCGACCTTCGAGCTGGTCGAGAGCGTGAACAGCGGCACCCGTCGCAGCGCGTCGGCGTCGAGCGCGAACAGGTCGCCCTCGTCGGTGACCACCCCGGCGTTCAGGAGCGCGCTCGCGGCCTCCCAGCCGACCGCCTCGATGTCGAACGCACCCCGCGAGGCCACGTGGAACAGCCGCTCGCGCAGCTGCGACGGGCAGGAGCGCTGGTTGGGGCAGCGGATGTCGACGTCGCCCTCCTTGGCGGGCGCCAGCGTGGTCCCGCACGAGGGGCACTCGGTGGGCATGACGAACTCGCGCTCCGTGCCGTCCCGCAGGTCCACCACCGGCCCGACCACCTCGGGGATGACGTCCCCCGCCTTGCGCAGCACCACCGTGTCCCCGATGAGCACGCCCTTGCGCTTCACCTCGCTCGCGTTGTGCAGCGTGGCCATGGCCACGGTCGAACCCGAGACGAAGACCGGCTCCATGACCGCGAACGGCGTCACCCGCCCGGTGCGGCCGACGTTGACCTCGATGTTGAGCAGCTTGGTGTTGACCTCTTCCGGTGGGAACTTGTACGCGATCGCCCACCGCGGCGCCCGGCTCGTGGCGCCGAGCCGACGCTGCAGCGCGATCTCGTCGACCTTGACCACCACGCCGTCAATCTCGTGCTTGACGTCGTGCCGGTGCTCCCCCGTGTGCGCGATCATCTCCCGCACGCCGTCCAGACCCTCGACCACCCGCGAGTGGCCCGAGACCGGCACGCCCCAGGACGCCAGCAGGTCGTACACCTGGGACTGCCGCTCGATCCCGGTCCCGCCGCCCGGTGCCCGCTGCCACGCGCCGATCCCGTGCGCGTACATCCGCAGGTCCCGCGACGCGGTCACCCGGGGGTCCTTCTGCCGCAGCGAGCCCGCAGCTGCGTTCCGCGGGTTGGCGAACGGGCTCTTGCCCGACTCGACCTGCGCGGCGTTGAGCTGCGTGAACGCCTCGACCGGGAGGAACACCTCGCCCCGGATCTCGATCAGGTCCGGGTGCGTCGCCGGGTCGCCGCGGAGCACGTCGGGGATGGTCGAGATCGTGCGGACGTTCAGGGTCACGTCCTCGCCCGTGCGCCCGTCCCCCCGGGTGGCCGCCCGGACCAGGCGCCCCTTCTCGTACAGCAGCGCGATGGCCAGCCCGTCGATCTTGAGCTCGCACAGGTAGTGCAGCTGCGCGTCTGCCTCCAGGTCGCGGTGCACGCGGTCCGCCCAGGAGGCGATGTCCTCGTCGGAGAACGCGTTGTCCAGCGAGAGCATGCGCTCGACGTGGCTGACGGAGGCGAACTCGGTGCTGAACGTCCCGCCGACGCGCTGCGTGGGCGAGTCGGGCGTGCGCAGCCCGGGGTGCTCGTCCTCCAGCGCCTGCAGCTCCCGGAGGCGCTCGTCGTACTCCTTGTCCGACGCCACCGGGGCGTCGCGGATGTAGTACGCGAACTGGTCCGCGTCGATGAGCTCGGCCAGCTCGGTCCACCGGTGCCGCGCCTCGGCGGGGATCTCGTGGTCGGGCGATGCGCTCACCGATGCTGCGCTGACGGGGGCGTCGTCGATCTCTTCGCTCACGGTCCCATCATGGCGTGCACCGCCCACAGGAGGACGTCGAACGGACCCGCGTCAGGTCCAGGTGTCGTCGGTGCCGATCCCGGCGTGGCTGTCGGCCATCTGCTCGGTCCAGGCCGAGCTGCCGCCGCCCGCGATCATCTCGTCGACGAACCCGATGAGGTGCACGGCCGACCCGAACGCCCCGAGGCCAGCCCGTGCCCGGTCTCGTGCGGGACGTCGCCGTCGGGGCTCGTGTTCTTGGAGTCGACGAAGACGAAGTGCCCCATGTCGTAGGCCGTGTCGATGGGGTTGGCGTCGGAGAACGCGCCGCCCTTCATGACGAAGCTGCACGTGGCCAGGTCGAAGCTGATCGACGTGATGGCCAGCCCCGGCACCTGGTTCCCCGTCACGCCGGCCAGGATCAGGTTGACGGCGAAGAAGGCGAGGCCGATGCCGTTGACCAGCCAGGTGGTCGGCATGAGCCAGCTGCTCCAGCCGAGGATCACCTGGTAGGCGGCGCTCTGCCGGATCCCGTCGAACACGCTCAGGAACCCGATCACGCCGAGCGCCAGGCCGATGGCCGGGCCGAAGATCGCCGAGGCGAACACGACCGTCAGGCCCGCGTTGAACCCGATGAGCATCCCCTTGAGGAAGTCGCCGAGCGCCGTTCCCCGGGCCGCGGACGCACCGGCGTAACCGGCGATCGTCAACCCGATGATGAGCCCGATCGCGAGCAGCCCGGCCCCGATGCCGGACGCGAACGCCGCGATGGTCAGCACCGCGACCGCGATCCCGATGATGACCCCGACGATCCCGCCGAGCACGGTCCAGAAGCTCGCACCGTCCGGGTCCACGTTGTTGACGGGGTCGTTCGCGCAGTACGCGTACAGGTCGAGCCGCCGCGGGTCGTCGACGCCCTTCTCGGGATGGTGCAGGAAGTAGCCGTCCGGGCTCAGGTACCGCGCGATCGTCGGCGAGTACCAGCGGCGCTGCGCGTAGTAGAGCTCGGCGTCGGCGTCCCACTCCTGGAACGCGAACACCTGGGTCGGGGCCGGGCCGGTGGCCTGGGCCGAGTTGCCGAACGCGCGGTAGTCGATCCTCGCGATGCGGGTGCCCGCGGCGTCCGTGAAGAACGTCGCGCTGGCGCGCGGGTCCGTGTGGATCCAGTGCCGTACTCCCCCGTGGTCGACGGCGATCCGTAGCCCTTGCAGCACCGCGTACGTGACGAGGTTCCCGTCCCGCACCTCGGCGTACGGCCCGAGGAAGACGGTGTCGGGACCCCCCGTCACGGTCTTGTGAACCCGCGAGCCCCGGTGGTCGTACTCGTAGGCGACCGTGGTCCCGTCCGCGCGCACGACCGAGGCGAGCTGGCCCTTGGCGTCCCACGCGAACGTCCGGCCCGGGAGGGCCCCGAGCCGGCCCGCCACGTCGTAGCTGAGGTCACTCGGCGCGCCGCCGTCGACGGCGAGGGTGTCCGGGCGCGTCGGGTGCGCGACGTCGCCCGCGGTCAGCACGGCACCGTCCGTCCCGAGGAGCGTCCGGGCCTGGTACGTGAAGTCCTCGTCCACACCACCGGGGCGGGCGTCGGTGGTGCCGACGAGCTGCCGCAGCGGGTCGTACGCGAAGGTGACCCGACCGTCCGGCTCGTCCACGGAGGTGCACTGACCGAGGGCGTCGTACCCGTAGGCCGCGTCCTCGAGCACGGCGCCGCCGACCCCGACCGTGCGCTGGGCGACCACGCGGGCGGTGCCCGCCGCGTAGCTCGTGGTCCGCACCACCCCGTTGGCGTGCGTGACCGTCGTCGCCAGCCGCCGCGGTTCGTAGTCGACGAGCGTCAGGACGCCCGGCACCGACCGCACCAGCCCGCTGTCGTACCGCTCGTACACGGTGGCGCTGCCGTCCGGCTGCACGAGGCGGACCAGCTGGCCCAGCGCGTCCCGCTCGAAGCCGAGCGTCCACGACCGGCCGCCGACCGCATAGGTCCGCGACGCCACCCGGCCCTGGGCGTCGTACGCGAACGTCTGGCTGCCGCCCGGATAGGTGGCCGTCCGCAGCCGGCCCACCCCGTGGCTCGGGGCGTCGTCGTACGTGTAGATCTCGCGCTGCACCCCGTCGACGGCGAACGACACGATGCGTCCCATGCCGTCGTACGACGCCGACATCCGCGCGCCGGCCGGGTCCACGACCTCCACCGCGCGACCGCGGGCGTCGTTCAGCGTGCGCCACGTGCCGGCGTCGCGGTGGGCGACCTCGACCCGGTTGCCCAGTCCGTCGTAGGCGTACCGGGCGACCACCCCGTGCGCGTCCGAGTGCACCGAGAGGTGGCCGGTGGCGTCGGGTGCGTAGGTGGTGGTGACGCCGGACTCCTCCACGGCCACACGCCGGTGCGCAGCATCCACCCGGTCCCGGCGCTCGACGCCCAGGGCGTCGGTCGAGACGATCTCGAACGGTGCGTAGCGCGTGGACGACACGGCGCCGTCGTGGTCGGTGGTCCGCACCGGTCGGCCCTGGCTGTCGTACTCGAACCGGCGGCTGGTGCGGCCGGTCAGGTCGGTCGGCGCGTAGTCGAGGGCGGCCTCGAACGTGGGGTCGTACTCCGCGGCCGCGTCCCCGAACGGGGTGCGGACCACGCACCCGCTGACGATCACGCGACCCGCGGAGAGCACCTCACGGCGCTGCTGCTCCCGGCCGAGGCCGTCGAAGACGATCGCGGAGTCCGCGGTCGCCGCCTCACCGTGCCGCAGGCGCCGACGGACGGTCACGACGCCCGGGACGGCGTCGAGGTAGGCGTATGTGCGCGACGGCATCGCGAGAGTGTCGCCCGGCAGCACCACGGACGTCAGGCGGCCCTGCGCGTCGTAGCGCATGCTCACGGTCGTGCCGTCGGGGTCGACGACCGAGACGGGCTGCCCGGTCGCCAGGTCGGTCGCGACGGTCGTGGTGCCCTGCGGCGTCGTGGACGTCGCACGGTGCGTGCCCGACGCGTCGTAGGTGTAGGTGGTGGTCTGGCCGGGGGTGCTGCGCACACCGACCAGGCGTCCGGCGGTGTCGTGCGCCTGCTCCACGGCGACCGCGAACAGGGCGTCGCGCCCGTCGGCGTCCGGCAGCACCTCGTAGCCCAGGCCGCCGACGTCCGCCGGGAGCGTGTCGTCGTATCGCGCGTGCGCGTCCTGGACGGTCATCGCCCAGCGCAGCTCGCGCGTGAGCAGCCCCTGGTCCACCAACCCGGCCGCGAGGCCGACGTAGTCCGGGCCGTCGTAGAACCGCCGCACCTCGCCGATCAGCACACCGGCGCCGTCACGACGCACGATCGAGGCCGGCTTGCCCAGCACCCGGCCCTGCGGGTGCACCGCGAACGTCAGCGTGGTGTCCAGGGCGATCTCCGGCACGGGCGCCCCGAGCGAGGTACCGCGGTGACGCAGGTGCTCCGCGACCACGTCGCCACCGTCGTCGTAGTCCAGCGTGCGCTCCTCGGCGCGCTCGTCGTCGGTGCGTTCCCGCCAGCGTCGTGCGGTCCGCTCCACCCGGACCCAGCCGCGTGCGGCGGGCTCGAGCGTCTGCACCGAGTAGTCGGTGTCCTCCACCAGCACGGGCTGGTCCTGGAGCGCCGAGCCGTCGAGCTGCAGGTGCTCGACCCGGGAGAGCAGCTTGTTCAGCAGCGCCTGCTCCGGGCCGTTCCCCGGCAGCCGGTCCGCGCCGACGACGAAGTGGTGCACCACCCGAGACGTCGGCCGGGACGCGTCACCGATCTCGTCGCGCTCGACGCGGGCGAAGCCCTCGAAGCTGCGCTCCCGCTCGTCGTACCAGCCCTCGTGGTAGCGGTAGGCGGTGCGGCTCGTCTGCCCGGACACGCCGTCGGTGACCGTCGTGGCCGACACGACCGCGACGGGGAACGGCACCTCGTCCGGCCACGGCCGGCCTGCGAATCGGTCGCGCTCGGAGTGTGCCGCGGCGGTGTCGTACTCGACGGTTGCGACGAGGCCCGCGCCGTTGTCGGTCCCCGTCAGCAGGTAGCCCGACCCCGCCGTGGGGTCGTAGCGCACGTAGCCCGTCGCGGACCCGCGCGGCGAGCACCAGAGCACGGCGCTCCCGCGGCCGCTCGCTCCCGGCACGGCCGACACGGTCCCCGGGATCGGCGTCGGCACGAGCGGGTCGAGCACGGGCGCACCCCAGGAGGCACCGGAGAGGTTGGGCACGATCTGCACGCCGGCGGCCCCGACGAGCACCAGGTCGGCGCAGCCGTCGCCGTCGACGTCGGTCAGCAGCAGCTGGGTGCCGTCGTCGGTGCGGACCCGGGGGCTCCCGGTCATGAGCACCGGTGCCGCGAACCGGCCCCGACCGAGGTTGGGCCAGTAGGTGACCTGACCGGACCGGACGCGCACCAGGTCGGCCAGGCCGTCGCCCGTCATGTCTGCGAGCAGCACCGCCGGGTCCGTCAGGTCCGGCGGGTCCACCAGGCGCGCCAGCGGGTCGTCGTCGGCCAGGTCGGCCAGGACGACATGCGCGGCTGCCGCCCAGCCGTCGGCGCCGAGGTTGTGCCACCACACGATCGTGCGGCCCACCTGCCCGAGGGCGTCCACCCGCCCGTCGCCGTCCAGGTCCGCGAACCGCGTCGTCGTCCCCAGGTCCGGGGTGGTCGCCGATCGCGGGTAGGCGACGTAGGACTGCCAGTCGTGGGCCCCGTCCGCGTAGCCGCGCGGCAGCGCGGTGCCGACGCCGACGAGCAGGTCGACCGCGCCGTCGCCGTCGATGTCGACCACCTGCAGGCGGCTGTCGCGCACGCCCTGGAAGCCGACCGGGACGCTGGACAGCCGGCGCGGGGCGGTGAAGTCGCCGCGCACGTCCTGCGGCCAGAACCACAGGCCCCCACCCCGGCCGGCCAGCACACCCGGCAGCGGACCCGCGTCGAGCTGCGTCAGCAGGGCGTCCGGGTCGGTCAACGGCGGTGGCGGGTACAGCGCATCGGAGCCGACGAACCGCGCGTGCCACGCGGCCGGGTCGGGCACCGCGTAGGTGAACCGCTGCGCCGGTCGGGCGAGGTCGCCGGAGCCGTCGGTGGCCGGGCCGAGGCTGGTGAGCCGCACCTGCGTCAGCAGCGACACCTGCGCGTCCTGGTAGGTCAGGTCCCAGCGCCGGACGGCGCCGACGCCCTGCACCTCCAGCGTGATGCTCGCGCACCGCCGGGTGGTCAGCCGCATCCACCCCGCACGCCCGTTGCGCAGGACGTCCGGCCGGTCCTCGTACCCGAAGGACACGGTGTGCACGGCCCACGAGACGCTCGTCAGGTAGGGCGTCCCGTCCTGCACCGACCAGGCGTACGTCACCGCGTTTCCGCTGGCGTCGAGCACGCGCTCCGGCAACCACTGGAGCACCCGATCCGGATGACCGGGATCGGCCACCCGGGCGGCCGGTGACAGGCCCAGCTCGACGGTGCCGCCGTCGCGCTGCAGAATCGTCCAGCCGTCGCCGGTGCGCTCGAACCGGTCGAACGCCGACTCCTTGCGGGCCCGCCAGTGCCCCGCCGACACCTCGACGATCTCCACGCCGTCGGCGAGGTACCGCGCCTCGACGTCGCCGGGTACCCCGAAGTCCAGCCGCTGCTCCACGGTCCGCACCGGCAGCGCCCAGCCCATGCCGAGCACGCCGTTGCCGGCGTTCTGGCTGTAGACGAG